>NZ_JAVQNT010000018.1:0-402311 GCF_031799075.1 Acinetobacter sp. V91_7 | reverse complement strand
CTGACGTAACTGGCGCAATCCAATTACAAGACGGCGTTGAAATGGTTATGCCAGGCGACAACGTTGAAATGTCAGTAGAATTAATCCACCCAATCGCAATGGACCCAGGTCTACGTTTTGCGATTCGTGAAGGTGGTCGTACTGTAGGTGCTGGTGTTGTTGCGAAAGTAACTGCATAAGCATAATATAGTGACGGATTACGTCTCAGGTTGAGGGCTTTGGCTCTCAACTTGCATTATAGGTCAGTAGTTCAATTGGTAGAGCGTCGGTCTCCAAAACCGAATGTTGGGGGTTCGAGTCCCTCCTGGCCTGCCATATTTTCAAATAAAAAGCTTGATGCTGGCTTAGTTGTTCATATAATAAGTCGCGAGTTCTACGACGAGTACAAAAATGTCGAATGATAAATCGCGTGACGCATTGAGCGACGCGCCAATTCCTCAAAGAAATAATTCTGCTGAAGTTGTTCGTTCTGGTTCGCCTCTAGATATTGTTCTATGGGTGATTGCGATTGCATTGTTGATTTTAGCTGTTATGGCGAATCAGTATTTACCAGCGCATTGGGCACCTGCAAACAATATTTGGGTGCGCGTTGGGGCAATTTTTGCTTGTATCGTTGTGGCTTTAGGTTTATTATACGCCACCCATCAAGGTAAAGGCTTCGTTCGTTTGCTAAAAGATGCGCGAGTCGAACTGCGTCGAGTAACTTGGCCAACAAAACAAGAAACAGTCACTACATCGTGGCAGGTTCTATTGGTTGTAGTTGTTGCATCATTGGTTTTATGGTGTTTTGACTATGGTTTGGGTTGGTTAATTAAGTTGATTATCGGGTAAAAGAGCTATGAAACGTTGGTACATTATTCATGCCTACTCTGGCTATGAAAAACAAGTGTTACGTTCACTTACAGAACGAATCCAGCGTAGCGCTGTTGCTGATAGCTTTGGTGATGTCCTTGTTCCTACCGAAGAAGTGGTAGAAATGAAGGATGGTAAGAAACGTAAATCTGAGCGCAAATTTTTTCCAGGCTATGTGTTAGTCGAAATGGAAATGAATGATGATACTTGGCATATTGTTAAAGAATGTCCAAAGGTTCTAGGTTTTATCGGTGGTACACCTGAAAAACCAGCACCAATCACTCAGCGTGAAGCGGATGCGATTCTTGCGCGTGTACGTAATACTGGTGAAGCACCACGTCCTAAGACGATGTTTGAGCCAGGCGAAGAATTACTCGTTATTGACGGTCCATTCACAGACTTTAAAGGTGTGGTGGAAGAAGTTCAATACGAGAAGTCACGTTTAACGTTGACGATTAACGTATTTAATCGACCAACTCAGGTTGAACTCGAATTTCGCCAAGTCGAAAAAACGATTTAATCTTAATTGGTTGAAAAACGCCCGATTTTATCGGGCATTGTTGTTGTAATAAAAGTGTAGCGTAAACATTGGGGAGCCTAGCGGCGTTTGTACCCAGAGGTATTTTAAAATGGCTAAGAAGATTGACGGCTATATCAAGCTGCAAGTTCCAGCTGGTAAAGCAAATCCATCTCCACCAATTGGTCCTGCATTAGGTCAACGTGGTGTAAACATCATGGCATTCTGTAAAGAATTCAATGCTGCTACACAAAAAGTTGAGCCAGGTCTTCCAATTCCTGTAGTGATTACTGTGTACAACGACAAGTCGTTCACATTCATCATGAAAACTCCACCAGCTTCTATTCTTCTTAAGAAAGCTGCTGGTATTCAAAAAGGTTCACCTGTACCAAACAAAACTAAAGTTGGTAAGTTGACTCGTGCTCAGTTAGAAGAAATTGCGACTACTAAAGAACCGGATTTAACTGGTGCTGATTTAGACGCACGTGTACGTACCATTGCTGGTTCTGCACGTTCTATGGGCTTGGAAGTGGAGCTATAACACATGGCAAAGTTAACTAAACGTCAAAAAGCCATTGCTGCTGCTGTTGAAGCAAACAAAGTTTACACTTTGGAAGAAGCGGTTCAAGTTCTTAACAGCTTACCTGCTGCGAAGTTCAAAGAATCTTTAGATGTAGCTGTAAACCTTGGTGTAGACCCGCGTAAATCTGATCAGGTTGTTCGTGGTGCGACTACATTACCTGCTGGTACTGGTAAAACTGTACGTGTAGCGGTATTTGCTCAAGGCGCGCAAGCAGAAGCTGCTAAAGAAGCTGGTGCAGACATCGTAGGTTTTGATGACCTTGCTGAAAGCATCCAAGGTGGAAACCTTAACTTTGATGTTGTAATCGCTGCTCCTGACGCTATGCGTGTTGTTGGTAAGCTCGGTACAATTCTTGGTCCACGTGGTTTAATGCCAAACCCTAAAGTTGGTACTGTAACTCCTGATGTAGCGAACGCTGTTAAAAACGCTAAATCTGGTCAGGCTCGTTACCGTGTAGACAAAGCGGGTATTATCCATGCTGCGATCGGTCAGTTAGGCTTTGATGCTGCTGCTATCCGTCAAAACGTTGAAACCTTAGTTGCTGACTTGAAAAAGTTAAAACCTGCAACTTCTAAAGGTGTGTACATCAAAAAGATCACTTTGAGCTCAACTATGGGTCCTGGTCTTACTGTTGATGTAAGCAACGTTTCTAACTAAGTTTAAAACTTAGTCAAGAATTTTAAAGTCCTGATTGAGGGCAGAGTATAAAAAATCATAGATTTTTTATACTCATTCAAAGTAATGCTTTGTTTCCTCACTCATCAGGCGGACTTTGAATTGATAAATGTAAATTTATCAGCGTCAAAGACCACAGGCGAAGAGACTTCTTTTGAATATCTTCTTAATAGCCCAGCCTGCGTAGACGCGGTGGTGTGATTTATTCCTCCTCCGCGTGTAAGTCAAATCTTTGTTGACTTGCGAATTGGGAGTGTACTTTTTTGAGTACATAAATCACCGTTAGGAGGTTTTACAATGGCTCTTCTTATTGAAAGCAAAAAACAGATCGTTGCTGAAGTGGCTCAAACTGCTTCTACAGCGTTCGCTGCCGTTGTTGCTGACTATCAAGGTTTAACTGTTGAGCAATTAACTGCTCTTCGTGTTGAAGCTCGTAAACTAGGTGTTGCTACACGTGTTGTACGTAATACTTTGGCTAAACGTGCTCTTCAAGATACGCAATTTGCAATCTTGAATGACAACCTTGTTGGCCCAACAATCTTAGCATTCTCAACTTCTGAAGACGATATGGGTGCAGCTGCACGCTTGTTTGAAGAATTTGCTAAAACTAACAAAGCATTTGAATTAAAAGCTGCTGCATTTGACGGCAAACTTTATCAAGGTGCTGAAGTTAGCGTTATCGCAAACCTTCCAAACCAAGAAAAAGCGCTTACTATGCTCGCATCTGTTCTTCAAGCTCCTATTTCGAAATTGGGTCGCTTACTTACAGCGCTTCAAGAGAAAAACGAGTCAGAAGCTGCTTAAGCTTAAATCTACTTCCACACCATTCAATACCCATTTGGAGTTAATCTCATGGCTTTAACAAACGAAGAAATCCTAAACGCAGTTGCTGAAAAAACTGTTCTTGAACTTGTTGAACTTATTTCTGCTTTTGAAGAAAAATTCAACGTATCTGCTGCTGCTGTAGCTGTAGCTGCTCCTGCTGCTGCTGCTGCTGCTGAAGAACAATCTGAATTCAACGTTGAGTTGACTTCTTTTGGTGCTAACAAAGTAGCTGTAATTAAAGCAGTTCGTGAAGCAACTGGCCTTGGTCTTAAAGAAGCTAAAGACCTAGTTGAAGGTGCTCCTCAAGTTCTTAAAGAAGGCGTTTCTAAAGAAGAAGGCGAAGAACTTAAGAAGAAACTTGAAGAAGCTGGTGCTACAGTTACACTTAAGTAATTGTAAAAGGAGTCGGTTTTTAAATCGGCTCCATAAAATGGCTGATGGCTCTTGGGTCATCAGCCTTTTTGCGTTACAATAATCGGCTCGATTTTTGTTTGTTCTGTACAATAATTGTCGTGTTTTAGAATAATCAGAGTAATTTCAAATGTTTACCAATATTTTTCTTTTTAAAAAATATTGTTAAGCGTTTTAATACCACTAAAAATTGCAGCATTTGTAAACAGTGGTGGCCATATCGGCCTGTGTAATTCCTTCTGAGCCCGTTCTGCAGGCGGGCTTGGTTTACTTTCCGAGGACTCCAGATGGCATACTCATATACCGAAAAGAAACGGATCCGTAAGAATTTTGGTAAATTGCCCCAAGTAATGGAAGCACCGTACTTACTTTCGATCCAGGTCGATTCGTATAGAACGTTCTTGCAAGGTGGCAAATCTCCAAAAAACCGCGAAGATATCGGTCTCCAAGCCGCATTTCGTTCAGTTTTCCCTATAGAAAGTTATTCTGGCAATGCTGCTTTAGAATTTGTTGAGTATAGCCTTGGTAAGCCTGAGTTTGATGTGCGTGAATGTATTTTACGTGGTTCGACTTATGCGGCACCAATGCGCGTAAAAATTCGTTTGATTATTAAAGATCGCGAAACTAAATCTATTAAAGACGTACGTGAACAAGAAGTCTACATGGGTGAAATGCCACTCATGACAGACAATGGTACCTTTGTGATCAATGGTACTGAGCGTGTAATCGTATCTCAATTACACCGTTCACCTGGTGTGTTCTTTGATCACGATAAAGGCAAAACACATTCAAGTGGTAAAGTACTTTATTCTGCACGTATTATTCCTTACCGTGGTTCATGGTTAGATTTCGAATTTGATGCAAAAGATTTAGTTTATGTACGTATTGACCGTCGTCGTAAATTATTAGCAACTGTTGTGTTGCGTGCATTGGGTTATAACAATGAACAAATTTTGAATTTGTTCTATGAAAAAGTGCCTGTATATCTTGATATGGGTAGCTATCAAATTGACCTCGTTCCAGATCGTCTGCGTGGCGAAATGGCGCAATTTGATATTGCAGACAATGATGGCAAAATCATTGTTGAGCAAGGTAAACGTATTAATGCACGTCACGTACGTCAAATGGAAGCTTCTGGTTTAGCTAAGCTATCAGTTCCTGATGAGTACCTGTATGAGCGTATCACTGCCGAAGATATTACTTTACGTAATGGTGATGTGATTCCTGCAAATACATTGTTAAGCCATGAAGTTATGGTGAAACTGGCAGAAGGCGGTGTTAAACAGTTCAATATCTTGTTTACGAACGATATTGACCGTGGTTCATTTGTTGCTGACTCATTACGTGCTGACACAACATCTGGTCGTGAAGAAGCATTAGTTGAAATCTATAAAGTAATGCGTCCAGGCGAGCCACCAACAAAAGAAGCTGCTGAAAACTTATTTAATAACTTATTCTTCTCTTCTGAACGTTATGACTTATCTCCAGTAGGTCGTATGAAATTCAACCGTCGTTTGGGGCGCCCATACGAAGTTGGTACTGACCAGAAGTCACGTGAAGTAGAAGGTATTTTATCGCACGAAGATATCATCGATGTATTACGTACATTAGTTGAGATCCGTAACGGTAAAGGTGAAGTCGATGACATCGATCACTTAGGTAACCGTCGTGTACGTTCTGTTGGTGAAATGACTGAAAACCAATTCCGTGTTGGTTTGGTTCGTGTTGAACGTGCTGTTAAAGAGCGTTTAAGCCAAGCAGAAACAGATAATTTATCTCCGCAAGATCTCATTAACGCAAAACCAGTTGCAGCTGCGATCAAAGAATTCTTTGGTTCAAGCCAATTGTCTCAGTTTATGGATCAAAACAACCCATTATCTGAGATTACACATAAACGTCGTGTTTCAGCGCTTGGGCCTGGTGGTTTAACGCGTGAACGTGCGGGCTTTGAAGTACGTGACGTACATCAAACTCACTATGGTCGTGTATGTCCAATTGAAACGCCGGAAGGTCCAAACATTGGTTTGATCAACTCGCTTTCTGTTTATGCAAAAGCAAATGATTTTGGTTTCTTGGAAACACCTTACCGTAAAGTGGTAGATGGCCGAGTAACTGATGCTGTTGAATACCTTTCTGCTATTGAAGAAGTAGGTACTGTTATTGCACAGGCCGATTCTGCGATAGATAAAGATGGTAACTTAACAGAAGATTTTGTTTCTGTTCGTCACCAAGGTGACTTTGTACGTATGCCACCTGAAAAAGTGACGCATATGGATGTATCTGCACAGCAGGTTGTATCTGTAGCTGCATCACTTATTCCATTCCTTGAACACGATGACGCGAACCGTGCATTGATGGGTTCAAACATGCAACGTCAGGCAGTTCCTACTCTACGTGCGGATAAACCGCTTGTAGGTACAGGTATGGAAGCGAACGTTGCACGTGACTCGGGCGTATGTGTGATCGCGAACCGTGGTGGTGCGATTGAATATGTAGATGCTTCTCGTATCGTTATTCGTGTAAACGAAGATGAAATGATTGCAGGTGAGGCTGGTGTAGATATTTACAACCTCATTAAATATACACGTTCTAACCAAAACACTTGTATCAACCAAAATATTATCGTGAATTTGGGCGACAAAGTTGCTCGCGGTGACATTCTGGCAGACGGTCCGTCAACAGATATGGGTGAGCTTGCGCTTGGTCAAAACATGCGTGTAGCGTTCATGACGTGGAATGGTTACAACTACGAAGACTCGATCTTATTATCTGAGCGTGTACTTCAAGAAGACCGTTTAACTTCTATTCACATTCAAGAATTATCATGTGTAGCGCGTGATACCAAGTTAGGTGCAGAAGAAATTACTGCCGATATTCCTAACGTAGGTGAAGCTGCACTTTCTAAACTTGATGAGTCTGGTATCGTTTATATCGGTGCGGAAGTTACTGCTGGTGACATCCTTGTTGGTAAAGTAACGCCTAAAGGTGAAACTCAGTTAACTCCTGAAGAAAAATTGCTTCGTGCAATCTTTGGTGAGAAAGCAGCTGACGTTAAAGACTCATCTTTACGTGTTCCATCTGGTACTAAAGGTACAGTTATCGATGTTCAAGTCTTCACTCGTGATGGCTTAGAGAAAGATGACCGTGCGATGGCAATTGAAAAAGCACAGCTTGACGCTTACCGTAAAGACTTGAAAGAAGAATACAAGATCTTTGAAGAAGCAGCTCGTGAGCGTGTAATTCGTTTGCTTAACGGCCAAGAGTCTAACGGTGGTGGTTCGACTAAACGTGGCGACAAACTCGTTGAAGATATGTTGTCTGGTTTAGAGCTTGTTGACTTACTTGAAATCCAACCTACAGACGAAGCAATTGCTGAACGTTTATCTCAAATTCAAGTGTTCTTGAAAGAGAAGAGCGCAGAAATTGATGAGAAGTTTGCAGAGAAGAAACGTAAGCTTTCGACTGGTGATGAGTTAACAACTGGTGTTCTGAAAGTTGTTAAAGTTTACCTAGCAGTTAAACGTCGTATTCAGCCTGGTGATAAAATGGCTGGTCGTCACGGTAACAAAGGTGTTGTATCTAACATTTTACCTGTTGAAGACATGCCACACGATGCTAACGGTGTGCCGGTAGATATCGTATTGAACCCATTGGGTGTACCATCTCGTATGAACGTGGGTCAGATTCTTGAGACTCACTTGGGTATGGCAGCTAAAGGGCTTGGTGATAAAATCGAAAAAATGTTGAAAGAACAGCGTACAGTTTTAGAACTTCGCGAATTCTTAGACAAGATTTATAACAAAGTCGGCGGTGAGCAAGAAGATCTTGATAGCTTAACTGATGCTGAAGTCTTAGCACTTTCAGGCAACTTACGTGCTGGTGTGCCTTTAGCTACTCCTGTATTTGATGGTGCTGAAGAAAGCCAAATTAAAGACTTACTTGAATTAGCTGATATTTCGCGTACAGGTCAAACAGTATTGTTTGATGGTCGTACGGGTGAACAATTTGATCGTCCTGTAACTGTAGGTTACATGTACATGCTCAAATTGAACCACTTGGTTGATGACAAAATGCATGCGCGTTCAACTGGTTCTTACTCACTTGTTACACAGCAACCGCTTGGTGGTAAAGCACAGTTCGGTGGTCAGCGTTTCGGTGAGATGGAGGTCTGGGCACTCGAAGCTTACGGCGCAGCATATACACTTCAAGAGATGTTAACTGTTAAGTCGGATGACGTTGAAGGTCGTACACGCATCTATAAGAATATTGTAGATGGTAACCATTATATGGATCCGGGTATGCCTGAATCGTTCAACGTATTGACCAAAGAGATCCGTTCTTTAGGTATCAACATTGAACTGAAAAATGGTGACTAAGTCGTAAGACTCACGATTTTTTAGGAAAAAACAATATTTGTGACCCAGTCGGGTAAGCGTTGCTTCCCGACACACGGAGAAAAAAATTGAAAGACTTGCTCGATATCATGCGTAAGAAAACGGACTCAGATGGTCATGCACCAATTGAGTTTGACCGTATCCGTATTGGTCTTGCGTCACCAGAAATGATTAAGTCATGGTCTCATGGTGAAGTTAAAAAACCTGAGACAATTAACTACCGTACTTTCAAACCAGAACGTGACGGTTTGTTCTGTGCCAAAATTTTTGGTCCAGTAAAAGATTACGAATGCTTGTGTGGTAAATACAAGCGTATGAAATACAAAGGCGTCATTTGTGAAAAATGTGGCGTTGAAGTAACTACAGCGAAAGTTCGTCGTGAACGTATGGGTCACATTGAACTCGCTTCTCCAGTTGCACATATCTGGTTCTTAAAATCTTTACCATCTCGTATCGGTTTATTACTTGATATGACGCTTCGTGATATCGAACGTGTCTTGTATTTCGAATCATACGTTGTAACTGACCCAGGTATGACTCCGTTTGAAAAGTATCAACTTTTAACAGACGAAGAATACTTCAATGCACTTGAAGAACACGGTGATGAATTCACTGCGAAAATGGGTGCAGAAGCGATTCAGGACTTATTAAAAGATATCGATCTTGAAGCTGAAATCGCACGTTTACGTGAAGAAATTCCTCAAACAACTTCTGAAACGAAGTTGAAAAAAGCGTCTAAACGCTTGAAATTGATGGAAGCATTCAACGATTCAAACAATAAGCCAGAATGGATGGTGATGAATGTACTTCCGGTACTTCCACCTGATTTACGTCCATTAGTTCCACTTGAAGGTGGTCGTTTCGCGACTTCTGACTTGAACGATTTATATCGTCGTGTGATTAACCGTAACAACCGTTTGAAGCGTCTTCTTGATCTTGCAGCACCAGACATTATCGTACGTAACGAAAAACGTATGTTACAAGAGTCTGTAGATGCATTGCTTGATAACGGTCGTCGTGGTCGTGCAATTACCGGTTCTAACAAACGTCCATTAAAATCTTTGGCAGATATGATCAAAGGTAAACAAGGTCGTTTCCGTCAGAACTTACTAGGTAAGCGTGTTGACTATTCTGGTCGTTCGGTAATTACTGTAGGTCCTACTTTACGTCTTCACCAATGTGGTCTTCCGAAGAAAATGGCACTTGAATTATTCAAGCCATTCATTTTCGCGAAACTACAAGCTTCAGGTCAGGCAACAACCATTAAAGCTGCGAAGAAAATGGTTGAGCGTGAGACTCCAGAAGTTTGGGACGTTCTTGCTTCTGTAATTCGTCAACATCCAGTAATGTTGAACCGTGCGCCAACACTTCACCGTTTAGGTCTTCAAGCATTTGAACCTATTCTTATTGAAGGTAAGGCAATCCGTCTTCACCCACTCGTTTGTGCTGCGTTTAACGCCGACTTCGATGGTGACCAAATGGCGGTACACGTTCCATTGACACTTGAAGCACAGTTAGAAGCTCGTGCATTGATGATGTCAACAAACAACATCTTGTCACCAGCAAATGGTGAGCCGATCATCGTTCCTTCTCAGGACGTTGTCTTGGGTCTTTACTACATCACACGTGATGCAGTAAATGCTAAAGGCGAAGGCATGGTGTTTGCTGATACTCACGAAGTAAACCGTGCACTTGCAACTGGTCAGGTTGCGATTCATGCTCGTGTTAAAGTACGTGTGCATCAAACTGTTATCAATGAAGATGGTGAACGTGAACACGGCACTATTATTGTTGAGACAACACCAGGTCGCTGTTTGCTTTGGGAAGTTGTTCCACAAGGCTTAAGCTTTGACATGATCAACCTTGAGATGACTAAAAAGAATATCTCAAAGTTAATCAACTCTTGTTACCGTAAACTTGGTTTGAAAGATACAGTTATCTTTGCTGACCAATTAATGTACTTGGGCTTCCGTCAAGCGACTCGTTCAGGTGTATCTGTAGGTATGGAAGACATGTTAATTCCACCTACTAAGCACACAATTATTGATAAAGCAGAAACAGAAGTTCGTGAAATCGAACAACAGTTCGAACAAGGTTTCGTAACTGCTGGTGAGCGTTATAACAAAGTTGTCGATATCTGGGCGCGTACAAACGACCAAGTTGCTAAAGCAATGATGGATAACTTGTCTTATACCGTTGTGAAAAACAAACAAGGTGAAGACGAGAAGCAAAAATCATTCAACAGCATCTATATGATGTCTGACTCTGGTGCCCGTGGTAGTGCGGCACAGATTCGTCAGCTTGCTGGTATGCGTGGCTTGATGGCAAAACCGGACGGTTCGATTATCGAAACACCGATTAAAGCGAACTTCCGTGAAGGTTTGACAGTACTTCAGTACTTCATTTCAACACACGGTGCGCGTAAAGGTTTGGCCGATACAGCATTAAAAACTGCAAACTCTGGTTACTTGACACGTCGTCTTGTAGACGTAGCACAAGATTTGGTAATTACTGAGCCTGACTGTGGTACAGCGGGTGGTCTAGTGATGACTCCATTCATTCAAGGTGGCGATGTTATCGAGCCATTACGTGACCGTGTATTAGGTCGTGTAACTGCTGAAGATGTACGTCGTGCGTCTGATGATGAAGTTGTATTACCTCGTGGTACGTTAATTGACGAAAAAATTGCAGCTCATCTTGAAGAAGCGGGTGTGGATGAAGTCAAAGTACGTTCAGTAATTGCTTGTGAATCTGCTTTTGGTGTATGTGCTAGATGTTATGGCCGTGACCTTGCACGTGGTCACTTGGTTAACCCAGGTGAATCAGTAGGTGTAATGGCAGCACAGTCTATTGGTGAACCAGGTACACAGTTAACGATGCGTACGTTCCACGTTGGTGGTGCTGCGAGCCGAACTTCTGCTGCGAACAGTGTTCAAGTACGTAACAAAGGTACTGTACGTTTCCATAACGTGAAAACTGTACAACATGCAAAAGGTCACTTGGTTTCAGTTTCTCGTTCAGGTGAAATTGGTATTGCCGATGATTTAGGTCGTGAACGCGAGCGCTATAAACTTCCTTACGGTGCAAGCATCTTGTTGAAAGATGGTGAATCTGTAGAAGCTGGCGGTATTGTGGCGACTTGGGATCCGCATACGCATCCACTTGTTACAGAAGTTGCTGGTAAGGCACGTTTCAGCCAAATCGCTGATGGTGTAACTGCAACATCAAAAACTGATGATGCAACTGGTATGACTACTGTTGAAATCTTACCTGTAACAGCTCGTCCTGCTTCTGGTAAAGATTTACGTCCTGCAATCGTGTTGGATACAACAGATGGCGGCGAACAGTTCTACTTCTTGCCACAAAACACAATCGTAACTGTTCGCGATGGCGAAACGATTGGTGTGGGTGACGTTATTGGTCGTGTACCACAAGAAACATCACGTACTCGTGATATTACCGGTGGTCTTCCGCGTGTAGCTGACTTGTTCGAAGCACGTAAACCGAAAGAACATGCAATTCTTGCTGAAGTTTCAGGTGTTGTAAGCTTCGGTAAAGAGACTAAGGGTAAAAACCGTTTGGTAATTAGCCCTGATGATGGTTCTGAGATCTACGAAGAGTTGATTCCAAAATGGCGTCAAATCAACGTGTTCGAAGGCGAGCATGTGAACCGTGGTGAAACTGTTTCTGACGGTCCACAAAACCCGCATGACATCTTACGTTTGAAAGGTGAAGTTGCATTAACTAACTACATCGTGAACGAAGTTCAAGACGTATACCGTCTCCAAGGTGTAAAAATCAACGACAAACATATTGAAGTTATCGTACGTCAAATGTTGCGTAAAGTTGATATCACCGATGGTGGCGATACAAGCTTCATCAAGGGTGAGCAAGTGGATTACATCCGCGTTGTTCAAGAGAACCAAGCTGTCTTGGCTCAGAACAAGTTCCCTGCGAAGTTCGAACGTCTATTGATGGGTATCACTAAAGCATCGCTTTCTACTGACTCGTTCATCTCTGCTGCATCGTTCCAGGAAACAACTCGTGTGTTAACTGAAGCGGCTGTAACAGGTAAAGAAGATGATTTACGTGGCTTGAAAGAAAACGTTGTAGTAGGTCGCTTGATTCCAGCTGGTACTGGTCTTGCATACCATCTAGAGCGTCGTCGTCAAGAAGCAGAAGCTGCAGAACATGAGCTTCACAATGACTTCAGCGAAGTAGACCAAGCATTCAGCCAAGCATTAAACTCAGAACAATTCTAAGTTTAGACTGGCATTAAAAAAGGCACCCTTAGGTGCCTTTTTTATTTTTAACAATTAAAAGTGGTAATTACAAAAACATATTGAAGAGCCATTATTTTATTACTTAAGGGGGATAAACCCTCCACAAAAACGTATTAGGCTACATGCTGATGAAGACTGGAGTAAATCTAATGAAAAAAATGATGATGATTGTTAGTGCTGGCCTGATGTCAACAACTTTGCTTGTTGGTTGTCAAAATGCAAGCCCAGAAAGTAAACGTATTGGTTCAGCTGCGATTGGTGGTGGAGCAGGTGGGGCTGTAGGAAAACATGTGGGTGGTAATATTGGTGCAGGTTTAGGAGCGGCACTTGGTGCAGGTGTTGCAGCTAATGCAAAAGGGTCCAGCAGTAAAACAGTACGTAATAGTGCAATTGGTGCCGGTGTAGGTGCCGTGTTAGGTGGTGCAATAATTGGTGGCGATACTGGTGCTGCTGCAGGCGGAGCACTAGGTGGTAGTGCAGGCGCAGCCTATGAAGAGAAGAAAGGGAAGTACTAAAAGTACTCTTAATAATGTTTAAACCTTAGAAGTCTTTATCTTATTAGAGACTTCTTTTTTATACCTTTTTTATAATTAAAATTTCAATGACTAGGTATCAAAGGAAGAGCTTTACAAAATATCAATCGATTAGGACAGACGAATAACACAATCTGATCAAATTCCTCATAAAAGAGGATTATGCTTTTTATTAGAACAGATAATAGTGAGTATGGTCATGAAAAAAACAATTGGATTAGTTTCTGCTGTGATGCTGTCTACGCTTATGTTTACAGGTTGTCAAAATATGAGTCCATCTGACCAGCGTATTGGTGCAGCAGCAGCAGGTGGTGCACTAGGTGGTGGTTTAGGTAACCATGTAGGCGGTGGTGTTGGTGCAGGCTTAGGCGCAGCCGTAGGTGCTGGTGTTGGTTCAAATACCCAAGGCGGTAGTAAGCAAACCACGACTAAGAGTGCGATCGGAGCAGGTATCGGTTCTGTGGTAGGTAAAGCAATATTAGGTGGTGACTCTGGCGCTGCAATTGGCGGTGCGATTGGTGGTGGTGCTGGTGCAGCGATTGAAGAGAAAAAATAAAAATTTAGCAAATTAATAAAATAAGCGCTTATTCAGCGCTTATTTTTATTGTTGAAAGGGTTTTGCTTTTTTACGTCTGATATAAAGCGTTTTTTGAACTTCAGCAATTCTTACTCCCGTCTCATCAAAAATGTTTAAATGATAGGTTCTTAAAACAGGTTCATAGTTGTCGGCAAGTTCACGAATTTGCTCAATTTCAGCCAAGTTGACTCGAATATCTGCATGCACAGTGCTTCGACCAGGAGAAAGAAAATTAATTTCAGCAGCTTTATCCCAAACAATATATTTTGATCCGAGATGATGCAGCAGAATCATCATATAAAATGGATCAACCATTGAATAAATACTGCCCCCGAAATGCGTTCCAACCAAATTTTGGTTTTTCCAAGTCAGAGGCATTTTTACTCGTACATGACAAAGTTCTAAATTCATGATTTCAATATAAGTCCCTGCTCCGCGATAAGGAGGGTAGTGATTAAATAGAAATTTTGAAATCGTAGGATTGTTCTGAAGTCTTCTTAAAATAGCCATAATAGTCAATTTTTTTTATTGAAACAGTATTCATACTAGATAAGTATCATCTTTTTTATATTGATGGCAATGCTCTATCCGACTAACGACATGATCGATTGAAAAACAAGATAGGAAATGATTATGCAGCCAAAAGTTCATACAGTAACAACAAGTGACCAACAAACGCTTTGTGCCAAGACATGGGGCGACGAAAAAAATACACCGTTGGTTTTAGTACATGGTTATCCTGACAATCAAGAAGTATGGGAATCAATCATTGAACATTTAATCAATGACTTCTACATTGTCACCTATGATGTACGTGGGGCGGGTTTGTCATCTATACCAAAACGTATTCGTGATTACCGTTTAGAGCGTTTATCTCTAGACTTACAAGAAGTCGTTGATGAATTATTACCAAATCGTCAATTTCATATGGCTGCGCACGATTGGGGTTCGATCCAATCTTGGGAGTCGGCAACAGAGCCTAAATTTAAAGGGCGTTTATTGTCATATACAACAATTTCTGGGCCATGTCTTGATCATGCAGCTTTATTCTTACGTGACAAATTTAAATCTGCACCAAGCCATGTTTTAAAAATATTAACTAAATCATGGTATATCGGTGCATTCCATCTTCCATTACTAGCGCCAACAGTGTGGTCTCTTTTTAGCCCTGAAAAATGGGGGAAAGTTCTGACTCAGTTGGAGAGGAAAAGTAATTTACCTTTAAATAATAATATTAATGCTGATGGTAAATATGGCATTAATTTATATCGTGCCAATTTTATTCCTCGTTTAACTGGCCCACGTCAACGTTATGCGCAATGTCCAGTTAAAGCGGTTATTTTAAAATATGATACTTTTGTGAGCCCTGAATATATCACTGAGGCTATGCCAAAGTGGGTAGAAAAATTTGAATATGTAGAGCTTGAAGCAAATCACTGGGCAATTCTGAGTGAGCCTGCGAAAATTGCAGATCATATTCGTCAGTTTATTAAGAGGCTCAAGCTTAATGATTGAGTGACTGCATAAAACAGTTAATTCGGCGATATTTTCGGCTTCATAGATCTGAATCTGATAGAATATCGCCTTTTGTTTTGCTCTGAATTTATTCATGAATGCTGTCGTTATTGCGATTGCAGTGATGTTTTTATTATCACTGGCACGCGTTTCTGTCGTACTGACTTTAGTGGTTTCTGCCATTGTAGGCGGCCTCGTAGCAGGTTTAAGCCTTTCTCAAACCGTTGATGCCTTTAACGCTGGTCTTGGTGATGGTGCTGAAGTCGCACTTGCCTATGCAGTGCTAGGAGCATTCGCTCTAGCACTTTCAAAATCTGGTTTACCTGATTTACTTGCTCATAAACTTATTGGTTTGTTGGGAATGGAAGCGGGAAAAAGCCGTCAAACTAAAGTGAAATATCTACTATTAGGTATTTTACTTATTTCAGCTATTTTCTCTCAGAACCTTATTCCGGTTCATATTGCCTTTATTCCTGTACTCGTTCCGCCATTATTACGGGTAATGAACCATTTAAAGTTAGACCGTCGCGCAGCAGCCTGTGTGCTTACTTTAGGTTTAGTCGGAACTTATATTTTTCTTCCAGTTGGGTTTGGTGCAATTTTCCTTGAACAAATTTTGATGGGAAATATCAACAAGGTCGGTACAGCGTACGGCTTACATGTAGAGCGTGGGATGATGTCAATTGGCATGGCCATTCCAGTTTTAGGAATGGTTTTAGGTACTTTAGTTGCTGTATTTATTAGCTACCGTAAACCAAGGATTTATGCCGATCGCGCTATTACGCCAACCACAACGATTGATTTAGATAAGCCTCTTCGTGCAACTACTCAAATCGAAACAGCTGTCTTAAAAGCAGATGCTGAAGAGTTAAAGCATGAGGCAGAGCAGGCACCAGTGATTGCAAAGAAAACCATTTTTATGGCATTGCTTGCAATCGGTCTGACACTCGCTGCACAGCTCTATTCCGGTTCAATGATTTTGGGCGGCTTAGTCGGTTTTGCTGTTCTATCTACTGCCGGAATTTTTAAGTGGCAAGATGCAGATGATGTCTTTGTACAAGGCATGCGGATGATGGCTCTAGTGGGTTTCATTATGATTTCTGCTGCGGGCTTCGCTTCAGTGATGACCCATACGGGAGATATTAATCAGCTAGTGAACGGTGTAGTCGATATTATCGGAGATAACCGAGCACTTGCGGCTTTCTTAATGCTTTGTATTGGTTTATTTGTCACAATTGGTATTGGTTCATCTTTCTCAAGTGTACCTGTACTTGCTGTCATTTATGTACCTTTATGCGTACAGTTCGGATTTTCACCATTAGCGACTATTGCCCTTATTGGGACAGCCGCAGCATTAGGTGATGCAGGTTCACCAGCTTCTGATTCAACCTTAGGGCCAACAGCTGGTTTAGGTGTAGATGGGCAACATGATCATATTTGGGATACGGTTGTACCTACATTTATTCATTTTAATATTCCGCTATTAATTTTTGGCTGGATTGCTGCAATGGTTTTATAAGTTTTTTATAAAATATTGAATGATTAACCTTCTTAATGATGATCTTTAGATTTAAATTAAGAAGTTTTTTTATTGATTAAATGAAAGATGTATTTAAAATAAATTATATTAAAATACTCAGAATTAAAAAGTATATTAAAATGGTTGGTAATATAAAATAATCTTGATCAATAAGGTTGGGTTTAAAACCAATTAAAATAGTTGGTTAATATATAATTTTATTTAAAACAGATATTTGAAAATAAACGATAAAATAATTTTATAATGAGTATTGCATGATTTTAAAATACATGTTTATTATAAATATAAATAAGTTTGGAGATATTAAAGTGTTCAAAAAAGCTTTGGTTGTTGCATTAATGGGGATGTCTTCTTTTACTTTTGCTGGTAACTGGCAAGTTAAATTTGGTGGGAGTGTTATTGCTCCATCAGAAGACACAACAACTCCTTTGGGTGTGGTAAAAGCAGATAATGAATATGCATTTACGCCATCAGTAGAATACTTTTTTGGCCAATCTCCATTTTCCGCAGAGTTATTATTAGCAACACCTATTAATCATGATGTTTTGTTAGATGGAAACAAGGTAGCGCGTATTAAACAGTTACCGCCAACGATTACTGCCAAATACCATTTTAAAAACTCGACACGTTTCACACCATATATTGGTGTTGGTGCAACCGCATTTATTCCTTGGGATGAAGAAGGTGTAGCGGTAAAAGTTAAAGAAGATTTTGGTGTAGCAGGACAAGTTGGTTTTAATTTTCAGCCTGCTGATGCTAAAAACTGGGGAGTATTTGTAGATGTTCGTTATATGGATATTAGTCCTGAAGTAACAATTGATCCTTCAGTTGCTAATTATAAGTTTGATTTAGATATTAATCCGTTTGTTTACACTTTAGGTTATAGCTATAAATTTTAAGCATAATAATAAATAGAACAATATAATAATAAACCTAGACTCAGGCACCTCACATATATTTTATGTGAGGTTTTTTTATGAGTTTTACTTGCACTAAAAAAAGCATAAAACAGACAGTTTTCTACACATCTTATGCATATTTTTTTCTAAACTAGTTTCTATTCATTACAAAACATGGAAATAAAATCATGAACAAAAAATTAGCGATGTGTTTGGCTCTTTTTAGTGGTATTGCTTTTACACAGAGTTTGCAAGCTGCAAGTTTCTCGTGTGATGCTGCAAAAACTAAAACGGAAAAGAGTATTTGTAAAAATCGTTCTTTAAATGATGCAGATGTAAAAATGGCAACGACTTATCAAATTGTTCTGCATGCTTTACCAATGGGCGGGCGGGACAACCAAAAAGATGCTCAGCAGCAATGGCTGAAAAAAAGAAATGCTTGTGCTGCTGGTGTAAGTTGTATTGCTAAAGCTTATCAACAACGTCAAAAGCAGTTAGACACAATATTGCAAGATAGAGTGCTAAGCCATGGTCCATTTTAATTAGAGTAAAAATTTTTAATATTCAGGATTGAAAAATTCTAGAAGTACTCCATTCATAAAGCATTCGAGAACAAACAGACTTCAAAATTTAAGGAGTGATTTATGAGTGAACAAGCATCACAAAATTATAGTTTCCAAGCGGAAGTTACACAGCTTTTACATTTAGTGACGCATTCTCTCTATTCTAACCCTGAGATTTTCTTACGCGAGCTTATCTCTAATGCATCAGATGCATGTGATAAATTGCGCTTTGAAGGAATTAATCATCCTGAATATTATGAAAATGATCCAGATTTACATGTACGAGTCATTTTAAATAAAGAAGATAAAACTTTAACGATTTCTGATAACGGTATTGGCCTAAACCAGCAAGAAGCGATTGATAACTTGGGTACCATTGCAAAATCGGGTACTAAAGATTTTATGTCAAAATTGACAGGTGATCAAAAAGCAGATGCTCAGTTGATTGGTCAATTTGGTGTTGGTTTTTACTCAGGTTTTATTGTTGCCGATAAAATTACAGTGGAATCACGCCGTGCAGGTCTAGATGCATCTGAAGGGGTGCGTTGGATTAGTGGTGGTACAGGTGAGTTTGAAGTTCAGCAAATTGATAAGGCTTCACGTGGTACTGACATCATTCTTCACTTGCGTGATGATGCGCTTGATTATTTAGAATCTTATAAAGTTAAGCAGATCGTTAATAAATATTCTGACCACATTAGCTTGCCAATTGAAATGCAAAAAGAAGTTTGGCAAGAGGAAGAGGCGGCTGAAGGCGAAGAGTCTAAAGGCGGTCAAATGGTCAAAACTGGCGAGTGGGAAGCGATCAACTCGGCAAGTGCGTTATGGACACGTAACAAGAGTGAAGTAACTGAAGAGCAGTACATTGAGTTCTATAAAAATTTAACTCACGACTTTGAAGCGCCCTTGGCTTGGGCGCATAACCGAGTTGAAGGTAGTACCGAATATACACAGTTACTTTATATTCCAAGTAAAGCGCCACATGACATTTTTACTCGCGAAGCAAAAGCGGGCATTAAGCTCTATGTAAAACGCGTGTTCATTATGGACGATGCGGATAATTTAATTCCAAATTACTTACGTTTTGTTCAAGGTGTGGTGGATAGTGCTGACTTACCGCTTAATGTAAGCCGTGAGTTGCTACAAGAAAGTCGTGATGTAAAAACGATTCGTGAAGGTAATGCACGCCGTGTATTAACTGTGCTTGATGGTTTAGCTAAATCGGAAGATGAAAAAGACCAAGAAAAATTCAAGACCTTCTATAGTGAGTTTGGTTCAGTCATTAAAGAAGGCTTGGGTGAAGACTTTGGTAACCGTGAACGTATTTTAAAATTATTACGTTATGCGACTTCAACAAATGATGAAGTAACGACTTCTTTCGCTGACTATAAAGCACGTATGAAAGAGGGTCAAAAAGCCATCTATTATGTGACTGCTGACAGTTTAGCGGCAGCGAAAAACTCGCCACAGCTTGAGTTGTTTAAGAAAAAAGGCATTGAAGTCTTATTAATGGCAGAGCGTGTTGATGAATGGGCAATGAACTTTGTTCAAGAGTTTGAAGGTACGCCATTAAAGAATGTCTCTAAAGGTGCAGTTGATTTAGGTGATTTGCAAGATGCTGAAGAGAAAAAAGCACTTGAGCAAGCAGCTGAACAGTTCAAACCTGTTGTTGATAAGCTAAGTGATTCATTGAAAGCGAAAACCAAAGAAGTACGCGTAACCACGCGTCTGGTAGACTCTCCTGCGTGTTTAGTAACAAGTGAAGGTGAGTTATCACCTCAACTCATCCGTATGTTAAAACAAGCGGGGCAAGAAGTACCTGAAATTAAGCCAATTTTAGAAATTAATCCTGAGCATCCATTGGTGAAAAAACTTGAAGGTTCAGAACATTTTGATGATTTGGCAAATGTGATTTTCGATCAGGCTGTTATTGCTGAAGGTGGTTTACCAGAAGATCCAGCAGCTTATGTAAAACGTATTAATAGCTTATTGCTGAAATAATTCAGTATAAAAAAAAGCCTCTGAACCTTCAGGGGCTTTTTTGTGGATAAAGAAAGAGTTATCCACAATTTGATAATTTGGGGCTAAAAATTAGCTTCTAGGTTCATTTGAACGCTGAGTTGATGTCTCGGATCATCATCAATATGGTTAAAAAAGTTAAGGTCATTTTGCATAAAAAGCCAATTTCGCCACACGGGCTGACGCCATGAAATATAAGGCCCCCAACTGTTCAAACGAATGTCATTTTTGGTATATACGCCACCACTATAAACACCGTAAGTCAGACTATTATCTTTTACAAACTCAAATTGTTGAAAAGTCCAATTTTCCCAGTTGTAATCTTCATTTTCGCCTTTATTTACATTAAATTTATTAGAAAATAATGTGTTATCTTGCATTTTCTGAGTTAGGTTTAAGGTGGTTTCAGTGTAGTGCCGGCTGGTCGAACCGTAACGAAATACCTGCTCTGTATCCAAACTAATGTTATGTCTTAAGTTCCATTTTTTCTTTGCCAAAAATTGTACATAGACATCACTTTCTGAGTTTGAACCTAGATCAAGATTATTTTCAAAAGGCATCCAGGTTGAAATAGTGGTCCAGCTTGCACTGAGTGGATTAGTTGGTGCAGCTTGATTTGATGATGCTTTCTTCTTTTTCTTACCCAAGGCTTTATAAGGCTGTTCAGGCTGGATTGCACGCTTCCATAACGTATCATTTCCAAATACAGCCATAAGTTCTTGAATTAAGGCTACATCGGGTAAAGCATTATTTGTCTCTATTTCACAAGGAGAGATCGAAAATGGCAGAGATTGTCTATTTGCTTTGCTGAGTTGATTCGACGAGTAGGAATGTCGTCTTGAACGTTGGTGCTTTATAGAACTGTAAAAAAAATGAGTATGTGGAAGTAAAGCCAATACGCCCAGACTATAAATACAAACTAAGACAGTTGATCTGTAGTGAAATGAAAAAGAAGAGAATTGATTCATCGTTCAGAATAAAAAAGAATCAAAAATTAGAATAATATGTTAAGAGGCTAAGCTTAAATTTTTATTTAAAAGTGTTTTATTATTCATCACCTTGAATGAAGTTTCCAAGGTGATGTTTGCAGGCTTAAAAAAGTGCTTCTAGACGTAAGAATGTGCTGACGAAATGGTTGCGATCTTCACGGTGGTCATTAAAGTAATTTACATCTCCCTGAACAAAGAACCATTCACGTAAAACGGGTTGACGCCATGAAACAAAAGGCCCCCAGCTATTTAAACGTAAGTCATTGTCGTTGTAATAACCACTGGTATAAATACCATAGTTAAAACGGTTATTTGCAAAGAAATTATGCTCGCGGAAAGTCCGGTTTTCCCAAGCTAGATCATCATCTTGATCATCGGCGTAGGTCAGGCTGAACTGATTCGATAAAATTGGTTGATTTGGTCTGGCATGTGTAAGTTCAAGATTAGTCCGTAAGTAGTTTTCGCTGTCTATGCCATAACGATAAATTTGCTCTGCATAAAATTTAAAATCATTACGTAATTGCCAATCTCTCGATGCTTTTAAACGAACGTAAATATCATCTCCAGAACGAATACCTAAGTCAGCATCTGTTTCAAAAGGCAATTTTTTCGAGAAATCTGACCAACGTAATGCGATTGAACTGTTGTCATCTCGAGTTTGCTTGCCATCTAGCTTCTTATTTGAATCTTGATTCGGGTTCTGGTTAATATTGGCTGGGCTATTATCAAATTCGTTATCTAAAGAGTCATCACCAAATACCACGCTTAGACGTTTTTCTAAAGTAGGTAGCTTAATCCTACCGCGAATTCTGGGCTTAATTTCAAAGTTATCGTATTCATTCCAATAGTTATCGACCATTACGCGAATAGTTGCTGTCGCAGGTTTCTTTGGATCGACTTCACCAAACCAGTTGTCAATTTTTTCAGAAGTACGATCGGCCCAATTACGAATGTTCTTTTGTTTACGGTCAACCCATGTTTGATCTTCTGTTTGTTCGGTAGGTGGAACAATAGGTTGATTGGACTGCTCTGGAAAAATGGTGGGGGTCGCATCCACCCAACGTGGGATCTGATCTAGAAGATTCTCATCCGTTGAGGCTTCTGTTTGTACTCCAGAGCTTGAACCTTCGACCATTTGAGTTGAAGAAGTATGAGTTGCCTCTGCATGAGTTATGCACACCGAACCGAACCCAAGCGTTAAAAGTGCAAAAAGCTGCCGATAAGGAATTACGTGAAATGTTTTCATATCTATCTTTATGTTTTGTTGTTGTTTCCACTTTTGTTGATTTTTCTAATAAAATCAAGAGGGCGACACAAAAGTTAAGTAAATTTAACTTTTCTTACATATTTGAAATAAATTAAAAAGTTTAAGCTAGTAGCGATTATTTTTACATAAAAAAATCCCCCATTTAAGGGGGATGATAGATCAAGGAAACTTCAAATTCCGATCATTAAACACATAAAAAACAGAACATTACAGCGCGAATATTCTAAGCGGCAATGATAAACTGATTTTAAACAATTGGATAGTTCTTTTTTTAGAACGCTCTATTGCTAAAATGGTGATAAAACATACGATTTAATCACACTTTTAATTGTGTTGATTTATTTCTGTGGAATATCACATGATTCATCATTACAAACAGCCGCATCATCCTGTTCAATTTCTTCAGCATTTGCTTTGAGCTGTGCTTGCTCTAAGACGTTTAAAAAGACTTCACGTGGTTGAGCACCTGCGAGCGCAATTCTTTGGTCAAATACAAAAAATGGCACGCCAGTAACATTTAACTGCTCTTTCGCAATTTTTTCGTCATGACGAACAAAGTCAGATAGTTCATTTGTATCTAATACAAATTCAACTTCGGCATTATCAAGGCCAATACGAGAAGCGATTTCTTCAACAACCTCACGTTCGCCAATTGCCAGGCCTTCGGTCATATAAGCATGGAAAAAAGCTTCTTTTGCTTGGTTGCCTAAACCTTTGCTTTGCGCAAGGTGAATAATACGGTGTGCATTGAAACTATTGCCAGAGTTAGCCTTTTGCCATTGGAAATCAATACCTTCAGAGGCAGCCATGGCTGCAATATTGCGCTCCATTTCTTCCATCTCTTCATAGGTACGGCCGTATTTTTTAGCCAAACGTTCTGTATTTGATGTGTCATGTTTTGCTGGCGCATCAGGATCTAATTCAAAGCTATGCCAGTGAACTTCAAGCTCAATACCTGCTTCAGCAGCTACATGTTCAAGGCGTTTTTTGCCGATATAACAGAAAGGACAAACTACATCAGACCAGACATCAACACGCATGGGAGAATCTCATAAATTTTAATTACCCATCATAATAGGGATGATGGATAAGGATTTAAAGCTTTGAATAGCGAATAGAGTGTTGCGTATTGTGAAATAAATGGCATATAAAGAAGATATAAGCTCTATTTCATAACTATAAAGAGCAAAACTATAAAAAGGGAAATAGGAGGTGTGTATGCGCCGAGTTTTGATTGCAATTGCAAGTCTGGTTGTTATCACGAGTATTATTTTTTTCACCTATCAACATATCAAACAGCAACAGGCCAAAGACAGTAGCCAAATGTTTGATGTGGTCATGACTGAAAAAATGAACCAGCTTTATGACCAAGCACAAGACTGGTCTAAACCCATCCAACTTGATATTCACGATAAACGTTTGGCAGGTCACTATAAGCAAATTTCAGAATTTCTCTTAAGTTATTGGATTCAAAATATAAATGCACGTAATGAATATTTAAGAGAATTAAAAGCAGCAAAGTGGGATACTTTTTTAAATGTTGATCGTTTAGATCTTGATAAAAAACAGAAGTATGTGGAAACAGAAAAAATGTTAGTCGATGTTCGTACGGCTTCAGATAAATATCAAACTCAATATGAAAAAATTCATAAAACTTTCTTAGCAAAAGTTCAGGAATTATCTGTGGATGCAGAGATGAGGCAACTGCTGGAAATGAAATTAGGGTCTCAACAAAAGGCGGATCAAGATCACGCAATTTTTATGATTGAACTACAAATTTTAGATAAAGCAGAAGAAATGTTTAAACTTCTAAAAAACTATCCATGGCAAAAGAAAGACCAAATGATTCTTTTTCATGAAAATGCTCAAGTCAAAAAGTTTAACCAGCTTTACCAAGATGTTTTAAAGCTGAATGCAAAAGTTGAAAAAATTAAGAAAAGGAACGTAGCTGCATTAGAGGGAGATTTAAAAGAATAAATTGAACGTGAGCATCAAAATTTATGGGTTGGTGCTCTCGGCTTTTCCTTTAGTTAAAAAAGATTGTAATAAACTTTGAGAAGATTGTAGTTTGATTAACTGCTGGGACACGTGCATGAGCTCAGTTTGCAGCTTTTCTTGAACTACTGAACATAGCGTAAATACGCGTTCATCTAAATCAAAACAAGGCAGCAAGACCTGAATATCTTTTAAGTTCATGCCTGCATCATTCAATATTTTAATTTTCTTAATATTTTCAATATCTTTTTGCGTATAACTTCGATAGTTATTACTTGCTCGATGAGGCTGTATAAGCCCTAAACTCTCATAATAACGCAGCATACGAGGGCTTACTTTTGTGAGTTCGGCAACTTTGGCAAGGTTCATAAAATAGGGTTGACCTTAACAGTGGTGTCATAGTTTAGCATGTTTATATCTTTCAAAATGGTACTTGTTTCATGATTAAAAAACTCATTTTATTGGTGTTATTCGGCTTCATGTCATTTGTTGCAAATGCCAAAATAATTGAACTTCGGGAGAACAACATGCGTCAAATATTTGTACTTCATGGTTATTCAGCCTCTATAGATGATCACTGGTTTTTAGACCTAAAACATCAAATAGAAGATGAACATACAACCGTTACTTTAATTCCATTTCCAGATTCTGAACATCCAGATGTAGATGCGTGGCAGAAGGTTTTAGACCAACATATTCCTGTTGTAAATGAAAATACCTATTTTGTTGCACACAGTTTAGGTGTTATTACTTTGCTGCACTTTTTGCAAAGACATGATTACCAAAATATTGGAGGAATGATTTTAGTATCCGGATTTTCTGGACCTATTTCAGATTTTTCTCCACTCGATGCTTATATAACAAAAAGCAAAGTCGATACGAACTACTTTAAGGACATAAAGAAAAAGCTGGTGTATTTGTCTGATAATGATGATTTGGTTCCACCAAAACTTACGATTCAATTGGCTAAAGAAATTGATGCACCGTACATTACAGTACCAAATGGCGGGCACTTTTTGGGTAGAGAAGGTTATGCGACGTTTCCACAAGTCGTGAATTCTTTAAAAGAGATGTTAGAGAGCAAATAAAATTTATAAGATAAATCGCACTCTATAATCTGAACACTTTTGTTCAAGTTATAGAGTGCATTTATATAATTGGACTCTTCTAATAAATAAAAAACCTTACTATTACATTAAAAATTTTAACTCTATTTACCGTTTATCTGAGCCTTACTGAATCAAATTCGACTTTGTTGTAGCCTATTTATAGATACTTTTAATTTAATCATCATCTTTTAATTTGAATAGGGTGACTGATTTTTGGAGCAAGTTATGAACTTTCTAAAACAATCAGCTTTGATCGCTGCATTTGCTTTTATGGGGTTGCCGACTGTTCAAGCTGAAGAGGTTGCTACTCTACCAACAATTCGCGTTATGGCTGAATCTGAGCTACGTGAAGAAGTGGGGTTTGTACCTTTTCAAGAAGATAAAAAAGTGCGTCAGGCTCTGCAACATCGTGAGTATAAAACTCATTACGATATACAGAATGCTTTGGTCCCTGAAGGCATGACTACGGTAGATTATCAGCCAGTTATGGCACAACCAGATTTGTCTCAACTTTCTCCATTCTTACAACAATACATTTTAGCGGTAGCAGGGGGAATACAGTCCTCTGACCCGACCAACGGTATTTTTAAAATGTTAGAGCCTCTGAAAATTAACCGAAGTAATGTCGATGCTTATCGTGAGGGTACGATGAAAGTGAATATTACTGACCTCATAAATTTACAACAGCAAATTCAAGACGGTTTAAAAGGCCGATAAAAAAATCCCCGCATTGAGCGGGGATTTTTTTATCTTGGTGTTAATTAAACACGTTCGATAATCGTTGCAATACCTTGACCAAGGCCGATACACATCGTTGCAAGACCAATTTGAGTATCTTGTTGTTCCATTACGTTTAACAACGTAGTGGTGATACGCGCACCAGAACAGCCTAGTGGGTGACCCAAAGCAATCGCACCACCATTTAAGTTAATGATGTCTTGCTTGTCATAAACGCCTAAGCCTTTCATTACTGATAAGCCTTGAGCAGCAAATGCTTCGTTTAACTCGATAGTTTGAATATCAGCCATCGTTAAACCAGCACGTTTAAGCGCTTTTTGAGTTGCTGGAACTGGACCGTAACCCATGATTGCAGCGTCACAACCTGCAACTGCCATAGAGCGAATTACAGCGCGTGGTTTTAAACCTAACGCTTGTGCGCGCTCAGCAGACATAAGCAACATTGCAGAAGCGCCATCAGACAAAGCTGAAGATGTAGCCGCAGTTACCGTACCGCCTTTCGGATCGAATACAGGGCGTAATGCTTTGAACGATTCAATGTTTGCATCTGGACGAATCACTTCATCGATGTCACAAAGGATTTTAAAACCATTTGCGTCGTGACCTTCAACACCAACGATTTCGTTTTTGAAACGACCTTCTTGTGTTGCAGCCCAAGCACGGCGATGAGATTCAACACCAAATGCGTCTTGCTCTTCACGGCTAATGCCATTCATACGACCTAACATTTCAGCTGTTAAGCCCATCATGTTAGATGCTTTAGCGTAGTGTTTAGATGCTTCTGGGTTAAGGTCGATGCCATGCATCATACCTACGTGACCCATGTGCTCTACACCACCAATAATGAAGATATCACCTTGGTTTGTTGCGATCTGTGCAGCAGCCGTATGAAGTGCTTGCATAGAAGAACCACAAAGACGGTTTACCGTTTGACCTGCCACAGTTTTTGGTAGGTCAGCCAATAGACCGATGTTACGTCCAATGTTCATACCTTGCTCTAGAGTCTGGTTTACACAGCCCCAGATCAAGTCTTCAACTTCATTGGTATCAAACTGGTTACGAGCAACGAGTGCACGAACTAATTCAGCAGATAAGCTGTCAGCACGTACATTGCGGAACATACCGTTTTTGGTTTTACCCATTGCAGAACGTACGCCATCAACGATGACAACGTCACGTGGATTTAAAGTAGCCATTCACGTTGCTCCTTAACCGTAGAATTTTTTGTTGTTAGCAGCCATGTCACGCAACATTTGTGGCGCTTCATAAGCCTTACCTAAGTGTGCATATTTGTTGCAAAGCGCAACGTATTCAGCAACACCTGTTTGGTCGATATAACGACATGGACCACCACGGAATGGAGGGAAACCTACACCCATAATCATTGCCATATCAGCTTCAGCTGCAGTTGCAACGATGTTGTCTTCTAAGCAACGAACTGTTTCGTTACAGAAAGCAAGCATCATGCGGTCAATGATTTCTTGGTTATCAAACTCGCGTTTTTCACCCGTTACGAAAGGAGCAATGATTTCATACGCTGTTGGATCAACAGTTTTTGCTTTCTTGCCTTTCTTGTCGAGTTCGTATTTATAGAAACCAACGTCATTCTTTTGACCAAGACGTTTAGCTTCGTACATTGCTTGGATTGAACCTTTGTAGTCTGGCTTCATACGGTCTGGGAAACCTTCAGCCATCACTTCTGCACCATGTACACCTGTGTCGATACCTACAACGTCGATGAGGTAAGCAGGACCCATTGGCCAACCAAACTTAGACATTACATTGTCAACTTGCTGGAAGTCTGCGCCGTCTTTTACAAGAAGGTCAAACGCACCAAAGTAAGGGAATAATACGCGGTTAACCAAGAACCCTGGGCAGTCGTTTACAACGATTGGTGTTTTACCCATTTTTTGAGCGAGAACAACAGTAGTTGCAATTGCTTCTTCAGAAGTCTTTTCACCACGAATTACTTCTACAAGCGGCATCATGTGAACTGGGTTGAAGAAGTGCATACCTACGAAGTTTTCAGGACGTTGTAAAGCTTTCGCTAAACGCGTAATTGAAATTGTAGACGTGTTAGACGCAATAATCGTATTTTCACGAACATGCTTTTCAGTGTCTGCAAGAACGATTTCTTTAACTTTTGGATTTTCTGTAACCGCTTCGATCACGATGTCGACTTCTTTAAACTCATCGTAGCTTAAAGTAGGACGAATACGTGCAAGGGTTTCACCCATTTGCGCAGGTTTCATTTTCTTACGTTCAACTTGTTTAGTTAACAAGCTGTTCGCTTCTGACATACCTAGTGCAAGTTGTGGGTTACCAATATCTTTCATGATAATTGGTGTGCCTTTGCTTGCCGCTTGGTAAGCAATACCACCACCCATAATACCAGCGCCAAGTACAGCTGCTTGGTTTACAGGGTGAGCACCTTTTTCATGTTTCTTAGCAGTTTTCTTAACAACTTGGTCATTGAGGAATAAACCAATCAATGCACCAGCTTGTGGAGTAATCGCTGCTTTAGCAAAACCTTCAGCTTCAGCTTTTAATGCTTCGTCACGCGCAAGGCTTGCACCCGCTTGTAATGAGTCAAGTAATAATTTTGGAGCAGGGTATTGAGCCGGATTCGCTTTAGCAAGTACAGCACCTTTTGCTGTGTTGAACGCCATCATTTGTTCAAGCGGGTTCAATTTTACAGCATCAAGTTTTTCTTGACGTTTTGCTTTCCAGTTCAAACGACCAGAAATCGCCTGTTTAACTAAATCAGTTGCAGCATCAAGTAATTTATCAGCAGCTACAACAGCATCTACAGCACCATCTTTTAGTGCAGCAGCCGGTTTTTTCGGAGCAGCCATCGCCATCCATTCAACAGCGTTGTCGATACCGATAACACGGCTTAAACGTACGCTACCGCCGAAACCTGGGTAAATGCCAAGTTTAATTTCTGGTAAGCCAACCTGTGCAGCTTCTGACATCACACGGTAGTCACACACTAAACACATTTCAAAACCGCCACCTAACGCCATACCGTTAATAGCAACAACTTTTGGAATGTCTAAATCTTCAAAGCTATTGAAGATTTCGTGAACAGGCATAAGCCAGTCAACAATCGCTTTTTCACCTTGAGCGAAATTTTCACCAAACTCGGTAATGTCTGCCCCAACAATAAATGTTGATTTGCCAGAGGTAACAACTAAGCCTTTAATATCATTATTTGCTTTTACCGCAGCAATAGCAGCTTGGAAATCTTCAATTGTTGCACGGTTAAATTTATTGACCGACTCACCTTGTAAGTCAAAGCGGAATTCTGCAATTCCGTCCGAAAGCATTTGGACGGTAATGGCATTGCCAGCGTGGATCATGCCTGATCTCCTTGGTTTTGGAGGACTTCTAAATTGATGTTATGAAGCGTGTGCACAGCTTTGGTACACATTTATGCTTCGCTAATCTTACGATAACTATATCTAAAAAAAACCTGACAAGTTGTATCAAGCCGTGACGCAAGGGTCATCTTATTTTTTATTTAATTCATCTCTAGTAAATGCATAAAAGAAATCATAAAGATAGGTGTAAACCAAAGTCATTTGTTTTAATTTAATTTTTTCTTTATAACGCATTGGAATTATCAAATTTTTATATAAAAACCATTAAGTTTTAAAGCTTAACTTTTTGTCAAAAAAGTCAATTGTTCAAGTCATAGCCTATAAAAGAAAATAGGAATATGCATAAATTTTAAGTTCTTAAAGTTATGGAAAAATAACGTATATTTATTTTTTTTATTTAAAGTATGATCTCTATCATTTGACTTAATTTTTTTACATTGGCTTTTTATAAGTCAATTTTGTTAAAATTTGCGCCAATTAAATAAACCTCCGGTTTCTATTACCTTAAATATAAGGTGAAGTTGCCCCAATCTTTTAAAAGAGTAGCAATATGATTAAGTGGATCATATTAGCGATTTTTGTGATATCAGCATTGTATATCCAACATCGCGGCAAAGTGCGTCACTCGTTTTATCGTCAATTTTTTGACCATTCAACCTTGCTCGCACCGATTAACTTTTTAATGTATATCTTTTCAAAAGTGCCGAATCAGCCTTATATCGACACCCAGCATTTTAAAGATTTAAAAGTGTTGGATGAAAATTGGGAAATGATTCGCGATGAAGCAAAAGCTTTATATGATCAAGGTGGGATTAAAGCATCGAGTACTTATAACGACTTAGGTTTTAACTCATTCTTTAAAACAGGCTGGAAACGTTTTTATTTAAAATGGTACGACTCAAGTCATCCATCTGCTGCCGAGCTTTGTCCAAAAACTACGGCATTACTCAAAACATTACCGACGATTAAAGCCGCAATGTTTACTGAGCTTGCACCCGATAGCCGTTTGGTAAGACACCGTGACCCATATGCAGGTTCATTACGTTATCACTTGGGTTTAATTACACCAAATGATGACCGTTGTTTTATTGATGTCGATGGTGAAAGATACTCTTGGCGTGATGGCCAAAGTGTAGTGTTTGATGAAACTTATATTCACTATGCTGAAAATAAGACCGATCAAAACCGTATCATTTTCTTTGCAGATGTTGAACGTCCAATGAAAGTGAAATGGATGGAACGTTTCAACCATTGGTTTGGTCGTAGTGTGATGACCGCGGCAAGTTCACCGAATGAAACAGGTGGTTTAAATAAAGCATTTGGTTATGTCTACCAAATTCGTATTAAAGCCAAAGCATTAAAAGCTAAAAACCGTAAGTTATATTACTTTTTAAAATGGTTCCTGATGCTGGGGATTTTCTTCCTGATTTTTGTTCGACCATATGTATTTTAATTAAAGCGCCCGAAAGGGCGTTTTTAAATTTGATTATTTAAATAATTTGCATTTATTTTTCCGCACTTAAAAAGATGATTATTAGAGCGGATAGTATTTTTATTTAAAATTTTAGGTGAATTTTATATTAATTATTGGGATGATAATGCAACTGGTAAATATATACCTTTCTTGTACTTGATAAATTTAAAAATTTGCGTGGAATATAAATGAATACGGTGATGAAACAAGCTTTAGTAATAACTACATTCAGTGCAGCAGTAATATTGACGGGATGTGGAAAATCTAAGCCAGAGCCAAAATCAAAAACAGATAAAGTTGAGACAATTTCGGATTGGAGCTGTACACACCCTGAAAATTTAAATCAGATTCAAACCTCATTGAAAAAAGAGTATTTGAAACAAATCGAACGCAGTTTAAGACAAAGTCAATATCAGGTTGATGCGGATATCCTTAATAAAATTAATCAAGGATTGAAGTTTGAAATTAAAAATATTCGCACTTTACCATTAGAAGATGAGAGTCAAAAAAATACACAATTAAGTTGTGAAAGCCAATTGGTCGTTTCATTTCCGAAAGGTTTACAACAACGTGCGGAAAAAGCATATATTGAAGAACAGCGCTACTCTGATGAAGAATCAGATATGCTCAATGACTATTTTTCTAATAGTGATTCACCTTTGACCCTCGAACATGATCAATTGAAAGGTGACTTTTTCTATAACATCACGAAAACAGATAAAGAGGGTTTGGTGTTTAATTTGCCAAGTCAAAATACTGTGATTGAAGGAGTGGTTTTTGTTGCAACCAAAGCTGTGCAATATGCGGCTTATGTTGAAGAAAATCAGCGTTATGAAAAAAGTCGTGTAGAGGATGATAAGCAATCGGCAGAAAATTATAATGCACAGACTGAATTGGCACAGAAAGCCATGGATGTCCGTAAAAAAGAATTGGATGCTGATAAAGCTAAGCAAGTAGAACGCTTAAATCAGACTTGGGATAAATTGAGTGCTGAGAAAAAAATTCAATTTAAACAAGATCAATCCGACTGGTTTGAAAAACGTGATGTTGAGTGTAAGGTACTTGCACAAAAAAGTGTTGATGACATTGCTGAAAAAGATTTAGAAACTTATCAGAAACAATCGAATTATTGGACTGCTGAAATGAGTAAGCAAAACCAAGAGATGCAATATACACAGTGCTTTACCCAAAAAACTATAGAGCGAACGGTTTATTTAAATAATTTAAATTAATCTAAAACTATTTATAAATGCTTGGTCAATCGTGCTGAAATGGATGGGATTGACCAAGTGCCGATAAGTATTTTGATTTTGTTTGCCCCAGTAATTATAGATAAATAGTTTTATTTATTACGCCCGAAAGGGCGTTTTTTATGCTGTACAGTACTTAATATATTTTGTGACTCACTTCACAGTGCTGGCAATTTGTTACAACTATTAAAAGCCAATGAGTAATTTTGATTCTACAATGACGCGGTTTTTTCGAAGACTGGTTAGCGCAAGTAGGTTTTAAAATGGCTCATGCTCATCACGCAGTTCATGCACATGTTCATCATATCAAAGTGAGAAAAGAAGACAGTTCTCAAAGTGATTTAAAAACGAAAGTGATATTACGTAAAGCAGCTTCGACGACTGAAAAACATAAAAAATCTGATGCTAAAAGACAGCCGTCTGAAGATCAAAATATTAATTTGCACAAGTTCTCAAGTAAGCTTGAAAGTATATCTGCCAACCATAGCAAAGAAAAATGTGCCAAAAACATCCGTATTGCTTTACAAGCAGCAGGAGCAGATGTGTCTAAGCACCCAGTAGCTGCCTCTGATTGGGGGCATACGCTTGAACAAAATGGCTATAAGAAAATTAAACCTGCTTTTAACCGTCCCCAAGAAGGTGATATCTATATTATTGAGCGGACAAGTGGCCACACATATGGTCATATTGCAGGATATACAGGCAATGGCTGGTTCTCGGATTTTCGCCAAAAAACTTATGCTGTCTATAAAGAAAAAGATGTGAAATATAGCTACTATCGTCTCGATTCTTAAGCGAGTACGACATAGTCTGTCGGGCCATATCCAAATCTCTTTTCAAATTTGGCTTCTGACACGGTAAAGCACTTGAAAAGTAGTGGTTAAAACATCACATTAGGTATTCAGTATTAAGCCATGTCTGCCGATAGTGAATCAAAACGCTCGTCCCCACATTGAAAAAATTTTAGCCCACATGACCCAACTTCCAGGCGTTTATAAAATGCTAGGGAAAGAGGGTGAATTGTTATATGTCGGCAAAGCTAAAAACCTAAAAAATCGGGTATCGAGTTACTTTGTTAAAACGATTGAGCATCCTAAAACTCAGGCTTTGGTTGCACGAATTTATAATATTGAAACTTTGGTGACTCGTTCAGAAACCGAAGCATTACTTTTAGAACAAAACCTAATTAAACAACATCGTCCGCCTTATAACATCATGCTGCGGGACGACAAGTCCTATGTCTATATTTTTGTTTCGTCAGATAAGCCCTATCCTCGGCTTGCTAGCGGTCGTGGCAAAGGGAAGCATCAAATTGGTAAGTTCTTTGGACCTTATCCAAGCGCCTATAGCGCTCGCGATACTTTACTGGTTTTGCAAAAACTTTTTAATGTTCGTCAGTGTGAAAATAGCTACTTTTCACAGCGCAAGCGCCCATGTTTGCAATATCAGATCAAGCGTTGCTCTGCACCTTGTGTAGGTCTGATTTCACCCGAAGATTATAAAGAAGACGTTAATAACAGTATTCGCTTTTTGCAAGGCGACACCAAAGAGTTAAATCAAGAGCTCATTGCTAAAATGGAGCAAGCCGCGGCTGAACTCGAATTTGAAAAAGCTGTTTTTTACCGCGACCGATTGTCTTTGCTTCGTGAAGTACAAGCACAACAGGCTGTTTTTAAGGTTAAAGGTGAGGCGGATATTCTGGCAATTGCATATCAGGCTGGCGTGACATGCGTACAAATTATGTATGTACGAAATGGGCGAATGTTGGGTGGTAAAAGTTATTTCCCAGACATGCTTGGCGATGATCTTGGTCAAATGCTCAGTGACTTTATGGCTAACTTTTACTTTCAGGTTGCAGATGAAGTTCCAAATGAACTCATTGTGAATATTGCTTTACCTGACCGTAAAGAGTTAGAAGAAGCATTGGCACAGCAGTTTGGTAAGAAGGTCCAAATTAAGAGTAGTGTGCGAGAAACTCGTGCGGAGTGGCTAGAGCTTGCTGAAATGAACGTTCAACATGCCATTAAGGGACAGTTGAGTAATCATTTAGAACTCAATGAACGTTTTCATCAGTTAGAACAAGTGATTGGAAGACCAGTCGATCGTATCGAATGCTTTGATATTAGTCACACCATGGGTGAAGCTCCAATTGCATCATGTGTGGTGTTTGACCAAGGTGGTGCTCGTAAGCGTGATTACCGCCAATTTGCCATTCAAGATATTACAGGTGGTGATGATTACGCTGCCATGCGCCAAGCTTTAACACGACGTTATAAAAAAGCCATATTGCCTGATCTGTTGTTGATTGATGGCGGTAAAGGTCAACTTCACATGGCGATGGAAGTCATGCAAGAGCTTGGGCTCGATGCTTTTATGGTGGGGGTATCTAAAGGTGAAGGGCGTAAACCAGGCCTTGAAACTCTACATTTTACTGATGGCACGAAAATTCAATTACCCGAAGACAATAAAGCATTACACTTGATTCAACAGGTGCGTGATGAAGCCCATCGCTTCGCAATTACTAAACACCGAGCTAAACGTGATAAACGTCGTAGTACATCAGTTTTAGAAGCAATTCCGGGGTTGGGACCGAAACGCCGTCGAGATTTATTGACTCATTTTGGTGGGATCCAAGGTGTTTTGAAAGCTTCGGAAAAAGAGCTCACACTTGTGCCTGGTTTGGGTGAGATGATGGCAAGAACAATTTATAAAATTCTGCACGAATAAGCATAGGCTTAAAGTTCGAGTGACAAAATAATTCGCCAATTACTAAATGATTGACCATTCACATTCCAATCAAAATGATGAAATATATTTCCTAATAACACTTTCGTTTTAGGGAAAGGAATGTCATTGCTGCGATTATTTGAAGAAATAAAAGAAAAGGAATGGATTGAAATACCTGAAGGATGGTTACAAGGCCGCACGGTTTTCGGTGGTTTTGTTGCAGGGTTGTTGATGCAAAAAGCATGTTCAAATATTCACGACCCAAATAAAAGATTATTAAGTTGTAGCATTACTTTTGTTGGCCCTGTACAGCAGGGACCTGCCCAATTGACTATTGAAATTTTAAGGGAAGGAAAGTCGGTCACTACGCTTGAAACCCGTTTATGGCAAGATGGCGCGGTACAAACTATTTTGGTCGCAAGCTTTGGTGTGCCTCGCACTTCGAATATTGAAGTACGCCAAGAACCTATGGTTCCAGTATATGCACAGCCAGAAGACTTACAGCCTCTTCCTTTTGCTAGACAAATGCCAGAATGCTATCAACATTTTGATGTATGCTGGGCAGAAGGTCATTATCCTGTTACAGGAAGTCAGTATGCTGACTTTGGAGGATGGTCAAGATTTTCCCCAGAGAAGCATGAAAATCGTCAAATGACTTTGCCAGATTTAATTGTTCTGATGGATATTTGGCCACCTGGTGTATTGCCGATGTTTAAACAAGTTGCTCCTGCAAGTTCTTTAACTTGGCACATCACCTATGTACATCCGATCCAGCATCAACTATGTGACTGGTTTAAATATAAAGTGGTAACTGAATATGCTGGTGAAGGTTATTCCACAGAATATGCGCATTTATGGGATCAAAATGATCATTTAATTGCAATTTTACGGCAAACTGTTACGGTATTTACCTAAGCAGTCTACTTCCTCGATTCATATATTTCGTATAAAGTGGCTGTTACAGATAGATACAATATTGAAGAATGTATTTTTGTCTGTTACAAGATGCTTGAAGACTAAATTGGCGGTGTTTATGACCACAGGGCGAATCCTGAATATCCCAAATATCCTAACTTTGGCGCGTATCGCGCTTATACCTGTATTTTTGGTGATTGCGTATTGGCCGCCTGCAATGGGTATTGGTGAGCATGAAGGAAGTATGAGTCGTCATATTATCTTGACTGCAATTTTTGTGTTTGCTGCTATTACCGATTGGTTTGATGGCTATTTGGCACGAACTTTAAACCAGACTTCAGCATTTGGCCGTTTTTTAGATCCAGTTGCAGATAAGCTTATGGTGGCAGCAGCACTGATTGTTTTGGTGCAATGGAACCCGACCATATCAATGGCTTTTGCTGCAATTGTCATTATTTCAAGAGAAATTACAGTTTCTGCTTTACGTGAGTGGATGGCAGAGCTTGGCGCAAGAACGAGTGTGGCTGTGTCGACAGTAGGCAAATATAAAACAGCTTTTCAGATGATTGCCATCAGTGTGTTTTTACTCAATTGGCAGCCTTTAGAAATGCTGGCATATGCCTTGTTATATACCGCTGTGATTCTTACTTTATGGTCAATGTTTATTTACCTAAGAGCCGCTTGGCCTTATTTAAAGCAACCTTAATTTCAGATTGAATGATTAAGCCTTTCTATAACGAAAGGCTTTTTTATTTTCGGATAGTGCAAGAATCGGGTCGTCACCGAGCTTTAGGTACTTTAATGTAAGATATAAGTGCTAAGGAGGTGACACATGCAAATGCTTTCTTCTCGACAATTTGCTGTAATTGCCACTGTAATTGAATATTTATATGAACATCTGGACCAGCAACCTAGTCTGGACGATGTTGCGAGTCATATGAATTTAAGTTCAGGTTATATTCAACGCCAGTTTCAAGAATGGGTAGGTATTAGCCCGAAAAAATTTGTCCAATATATGAGTTTGCAACAGGCTAAATATTATCTATTACAGCAACGCAGCTTATTAGAGACTGCTTTAAACACGGGTTTGTCTGGTACTGGCCGTTTACATGATTTGTTTATTCAGCTTGAAGGCATGACGCCTGGTGAATATAAACTGCAAGGTGAAGGGGTTACACTTAATTATTCGATTGAGGCAAGCCCATTTGGTGAGCTGTTGGTTATAAGCAGCGAAAAGGGAATATGTTCTGTTCGCTTTATCGATACTCGTGAGAATATCGAAGAAATAATTAAACAGCAGTTCCCTAAAGCTCAATTAAAAAATCAGGCGCCGATTTGGCATCAACAAATTGCAGAGTGGTTCGAACACGATTTTTCAGAACACTTGCAGCACAAGCTTCCGCTTAACTTAGCAGGGACTCCGTTTCAGCTACAAGTATGGGAAGCGTTACTGACCATTCCAGAAGGGCAATTGAGGACCTATCAAGATATTGCCGAACAGATTGGAAAGCCTAAGGCTGTCAGAGCTGTTGCTACAGCAATTGGACAAAACCCGATTGCATATTTAATTCCTTGTCATCGAGTGATACGTGCAACGGGCATGGTCGGAGAATATCATTGGCAAAAGGGGCGTAAATTGGCATTGTTAGCTTGGGAGATGTCAAAGCAACATGGAGAGACCGCATGACCTTGGATTTATTTGCTCCAGAGCCTTGTGAAAATTTATTGCCCTACGATGGTGAAGTTCAGGACTATGGTTGTATTTTAAGCCCAGAAGAGGCTGAACAATATTTTCACTATCTTTACCAACATCTCGCGTGGAAACATGACGAGGCTAAGTTGTATGGCAAGCACTTTATCACCCCCCGAAAAGTGGCATGGTATGGAGATAATTATTATCAATATAAATATTCGGGTGTCATTCGTGATTCTTTGCCTTGGGATCGAGCGCTTGCCAAACTAAAACAATTGGTAGAACAGCGGCTTTCAGAAAAATTTAACTCCTGCTTGGCAAACCTTTATGAAGATGGAACACAAGGTATGGCTTGGCATAGTGATTCGGATGTTTCTTTAGCGAAAACCACAACGATTGCATCTTTAAGTTTTGGAGCTACCCGTAAATTTTCTTTTAGACACATTCAAAGTAAAGAAAAAGTTGAATTGTGGCTACAACCCGGCCAACTCATCGTGATGCGTGGTGAAACGCAACAACATTGGCAACATCGTTTAAACCGCTCAACAAAGATTTTACAGCCGCGTATTAATCTTACTTTCAGGCAGTTTCAGTTTTCATGACTTTCATTAAAAATTCGGCAAGAAAAAAGCCCATGATGGCAACATGAGCTTATTCCTCTGAGGGGGATGCTTCTATTGATGAGCTGCTGATGAAAAGAATCATCAATAAGAGCTAAAATCATAATATGAGAATATTGTGATCTATTCAATGCATTAAAATGTAAGAAAAGGTTAAATTATCATAAAGTCGGGTTTTAAATTTCACCTTTTTCAGATAACTCCATAAAACGTTGTTCAATAAGTGCTGCATTTTCTTGCAAAATTTCGGTGAGCTTTTCAACATTTAAAAAATCAAAACGATTTTTAGAAGCAACTAAAGTTAAAGCTAAAGGTACTTCTTTGTTCGAAAAACGAACTGGAACGGCAAGGCCAGAAACATTGGGGTCAATCTCACCTTGTGAGAAATAGAACCCTTGTTTTTTAATTTTACGCATACGCTGAATAAAGCTTGGTTCATCTTCAGCAAAACCTGATTGTTTTAATTCTTGCTGGTAACGATGATAGTAGTCTTGCATCCGTTGTTTACTTAAATGCGAAACCATCGTTTTTGGAGATGACCCCACGTAAATAGGTCTTGGGCAGCCTCGGCCATATGAGAGTAATTCGGTGTCTTTGAATATTTCATGGTGAATATCAATGCAATAGTCATCATTTAAATAGGTGAGCAAGCAGCACAGTTCGGTACGCTCTACAATATTTCGCATAAATGGTGTGCTGATTTGAACTAACGGATCAGTGGTTCGGGAAATATAGTCAAGAACTGCAATTTTTGAGCCTAAGGTATAATCGCCAGACGTTCCATTAATGCGTTTTAATAGATCGGTAGACACCAGTTCTTTCAGATAACGGTAACTGGTTGGTTTAGACAAGCCAAGTTCTTCGCAAATAATATCGACATTAATTATTGGACGCGAAACTGAAAATAGGTCCAGTACGGTTAAAATTTTGCCAAAACTTGAAATTGCCATAGCGTCTTGTTCGTATCCTTTAACAAAGAGTCATGTTTGAGTTCTTATAACAGAAAAAAAGAAAATTTGTCTCAATTCTAAAATAAATGCCTGATTTGAGTATTTTACTCTGACAAAGAGAAAACTTCTCTTGGCTTATACATCATATACGATTATCAAAAAATATATCAAATTATCAAATAGAGATATTTTAGTTGACTAAATTGCTTTATTTTGAAAAAATTGCCAAACAAAATATCTAATCGAGAAATTGGTCGATTCTAGGCGAATTTCTTGATACCTCTTCTTTCCAAAGTTTGGCCGTTTAAATAACGTCCAAATTGAAATCATCTGGGCCAATCAGGCAGGATGTGGAAAAATCATTGTATTGAAGGATGCTCCTCATCTCATTTGCTTTTAGGCAAATGGCAAAGTTTTGTTGTCTCTAGAAAGGCAATTTAACATTGAGGTGCATGCTCATCAGTTCAAATCTGTATTTGAGATGAGTTCATGTTATTAAAGCAAATACTGGCGTTTCGCCCGAGTAGGCTTGATCTGATCTTTGCAACAAAAACATTTATTGCCGGAATGCTGGCGTTATTTGTTTCATTTGAATTAGATCTGATTAACCCGATGTGGTCGATTGGTACGGTCTTGATTATTGCCAATCCTTATTCAGGAATGGTGTCCTCTAAGTGTGTCTACCGTGTGGTAGGGACGATTGGTGGGGCTGTGATTGCCTTAACGCTAACGCCACATCTAATTAATACACCTTGGTTATTTACCGTGGTGTTGTCGTTGTGGGTGGGTTTTGCACTTTATGTGTCTTTACTTGACCGGACTCCACGCAGTTATGCTTTTATGCTGGCGGGTTATTCGACAGCCATGATTGTCTTCAATGCGATTACCTATATTGATCAATACAATATTTTTGATATTGCTTTAGCTCGGGTCATAGAGATTTCGATTGGGGTGATTTCAAGCGCTGTGGTTTCTGCCACTATTCTTCCAATGCACATTGGTTCTGCGATTAAGCAACGCGTCATCAAAACGCTGAAAGATACAGAGAATCTGTTTGCCAATTTATTAACTGCTGACCTGCAGCAGAATAATACTCAACTTTTAGCGACCATTACTCGCGACACCACAGATATTCATGCTTTGGCAGTACATTTGAGTTATGAAAAGGGTGAGTTGCATGGTATGACCAAACCTTTGCAAGAAATGCTTCATCAAATCTCAATGGTGGTTGCTAATCTGGTCGCTTTATCTGAGCGTATTAAGCAGCTTCAAGAGCTTCGGTTTATCGAAACTCATTCAGAAAAACTGCAACAGCTCTCAGCCCATGTTGTACATTTTCTGGAGCAAAAAGATCTAATTATTGATGAAAATATTTTGCAGTTACCTGATGAGTTTGAAAGTGATTTTGCAAGTTTGATGGATTCGGCCTCTGCGCATCAGCAAGTTTTGGTCGCAGCCATGAAAATGGATGTGCGCCATTTCATTAGCAATGTTTTAGCGGTTAAAGTCTTGTGGCAGCGAATTCAGCAAGGTAATAAAGAAATCCCTGACAATATTACCCCAATGACCACCAAATATCCGAGTTTACACCGTGATCATGGTGTGGCTATCCGAGGTGGCATCAGTGCAGTCCTTATTACATTTATTGTGACTGGGGTCTGGATTATTTCAGGCTGGAAAGCTGGATTTATGATGGCGCAAATGGGTGCAGTAACGGCCTGTATTTTAACGGCCTTAGATAACCCTGTTCCTGTTTTGCGTATTTTTATCTGGGGCAGTATTGCTTCAGCAGTTTTAGTCTTTGTTTATGCATTTGGTATTTTCCCTCATGTCACCACATTTTGGGAACTTGGACTGGTTTTATTACCTATGTTCCTGTTTGCAGTTTCTATGATGGCTAACCAGATGCTTATGCCAGTGGGTATGGTTTTGGGTATTAATACCATGATGGGCCTAAACCTGCACAATGCTTATAGCATGGATGCAGTGTCTTATCTTGATGGTTCTTTTGCCATGATCTTGGGTGTCTTAGTGTCTTTAGTTGTCATTGACGTGGTTCGTGCAATGTCTCCAGACACGAGTGCCAGCCGTATTTTGGCCTTGCATTATCGTGCAATGAGACAGGCGATTTATTTGCCATATGGTCTTGATTTTAAAGTTCATCTACGCAGCATGCTAGACCGAATTGGGATTCTAAACAGCAAAATGGTGCAATCTGGCGAGATTAAAACTTCAATTCATCAAGCACTGATTGAGTCGAGTAGTATTGTTGATTTAAGCCGATTGCAAGAGTTAGCCAATCAGTTTCCTCAGACATCCGAACTGGCTCATCACATCGGAAATCTGCAACAAAATCTGGATGAACTGTTTAGAGCTAAAGAAAATGATGCAGACAATACTGTGGCTTTAGTGGAAAAAATCCATCGAGCTTTATTTGAACTAAAACAGCTTGCTTCAAATGTTGACGATATGACTATGCGACAAAGATTACTCATTTCACTTAACAATATTGCTTATAGCATGTGTCATGTTTCATCAGATCAAATGAATGAAAACAGTACCTTTAGAGGAGCCACAGCAAATGGGTGAGTTTAATGTTTATGGCATTTACGTGCCTTCTTTGCTCGTTCAAGCCCTCTTGGCATATATATGTTTCCGTGGATTAAGTGTTTTAACCAACAAGTGGATTGCACAAGGCTGGATTGCATTACCTAGTATTTTTAATTTGTGTTTTTACCTTTTATTGCTCTTGGTGATACATCAAATTTTTGTTGGGGTGGGTGCATAGAGATGATTGCGAAATTAAAGATTGAGTTAGGTGAGTGAAATGAATCAGGTGGATTTGAAAAAAGTCATCCGTCCAGTAATTTTGATTGTCGCATTAATGGTTGCGGTCTATACCATTGTGCATTTGTGGAACTACTACAATGCAGCGCCGTGGACACGAGATGGTCGAGTTCGTGGTGATGTCATCCAAGTATCTTCGGATGTAGCGGGTCTTGTCACAGAAGTTTTGGTTCAAGATAACCAGAGTGTGAAAAAGGGGCAGGTACTCTTTAAAATTGATGTGTCTCGTCGAGCTTTAGATGTAGAGCAAGCAAAATCTGATTTAGCAAAAGCGAAAGCAGCATTTGCTCAATCACAAGCAGGCTTAGCTCAAGCAAAAGCAAATCTGATTAAATCAGATACCAATATTCGTTTAGCTGAAAAAAATGCGAGCCGCTATTCAAACTTAATGGATGGGGCGATTTCAAAACAAGAACAAGATCAGGTTTTTGCAACACGTGATCAATCCCATGCAGAGCATGAGCAACTACAAGCAGCAATTGAGCAAGCAGAAGCAACTGTTAAGCAACAGCAGGCTTTGATTGAGGCAGCAACGAGCAGTTTACATTTGGCTGAGCTTAATATGCATCGTGCCGCGGTGGTTGCACCAGCGGATGGTACTTTATCTAACTTTGATATGAGCCCAGGAAACTATGTTCAAGTAGGCCAAGCGGTTGCTGCATTACTTGACCGTAAACAACTTTATGTTGTGGGTTATTTTGAAGAGACTAAATTAAATCGTATTCATGTCGGTGATCAGGCCACTGTACAGTTAATGGGTGATAACCAAAAAATTAAAGGCCATGTACAAGGTATTGCATCGGGAATTGAAGATCGTGAGCGTTCAAGTAGCTCTAAGCTTCTTGCCAATGTAAACCCAACCTTTAGCTGGGTTCGTTTAGCGCAGCGTGTACCTGTGAAGATCGTGTTAGATGAAACACCGAAGAATCAGCTTGCTTTTGTCTCTGGACGAACTGCTACCGTACATATTGTTGAGAAGTAAAAAAGAAGGGAGGCTTTAGCCTTCCTTCTTTTTTTAAATCTTAGGGTGTTAAACCGACTGGATTTCGATACCAACTCTGAATGAGTAGTGCAGCTGCAAAACTATCTGCTGATAGCTTTTTTGCTCGACCTTGTTCTTGGTAAAAACCTAACTCTTCTCTCGCTTCACGTGTCGTTAAACGCTCATCTACCATTAACGTTTCTATGTTGGTTTGATGACATAAACGTCTCGCAAATTTGCGGGCACGTGTAGAGAGTTCTGACTCGCTATCGTCCATATTTAGGGGAAGGCCAACCAAAAATAAATCAGGTTGCCATTCTTTCACGATTTTTAAGAGTTGATCCCAGTTCGGGATACCATCTTTCATGACAAATAGAGGGAGAGGGTTGGCACTTTCAATCGAAGACTGGCCAATCGCCATTCCCATTTTTTGAGTGCCAAAGTCAAAAGCCATAATCGATTTTGATTGTGTTACGGTCATTAAGCGTGTCCGATTTCAGATGCTAGCCACGTACGATCTACACCAATTTTTTTATAAGCTGCATCCCAACGATCGTCATAAGGCAGGTTAAAAATCAGATCCATATCAGCATCACAAATGAGCCAGTCACCACGCGTAATTTCGTCTTCTAACTGATTTTTGCTCCAGCTCGCATAGCCCAATGCAATTTGGTATCGACCTACACCTTCGTTATGAGCAATCGCATCGAGAATATCTTTACTGGTGGTAATACAAACATTTTCACCTACAGCAATAGATGAATGCCATGTTGGTTGCCCAGTATGGAGAACAAATCCAGCTTCAGGACGTAAAGGACCACCTTGTAAAACCGCATGTGGATTTACATTGTCAGCTTCAATGTCGAGATCATTGAGTAATTCTTTAATTTGAATACCAGAAGGACGATTAATAATAATGCCTTGAGCACCTTCTTCATCATGACGAGCAAGATAAATTACAGTGTTTGCGAAAAAGTCATCTGCCATTTCTGGCGGGGCAATCAGACAACGGTGAGTCAGGTATTGTTTGGTCACCTAAGCGGTTCTCCCTCAAAAAATGTCACTAGAGGGCCTCTCGACCCTTTTATCTATATAGGTTCTTTTTATCAACATACAAGAGTTAATCGGATTTCGCCAATCTTTTTCTCTCATTTTCTTTATTAATTTGAAGAAGCCTGAAATTTAAGTTGGCGTAATTGTTTTGCGTGCTGCAAGGTTGTTTCATTAATTTCAACACCACCTGACATGCGAGCTAATTCAAAAATGATTTGATTTTCATCAAGTTCTATAATTGTACTGCTGGCTGGGTCAGTTTGTTGTTTTTTCACTAATAAATGCTGATCAGATTGTGCAGCAACTTGTGCTTGGTGAGTAATACATAAAAGCTGGACATGTTGCGCTAAGTCGGCAAGTAAACGTCCCACAACTTCTGCGGTGCCGCCACTAATCCCGACATCAATTTCATCAAACACCAAAACTTCGGATTCGGTTTTCTCAGCATTCATGACTTGCATCACGAGTGCAATACGAGAAAGTTCACCACCAGATGCCACTCGTGCCAGTGGTTGTGGAGGAATACCTTTATTAGCAGTAAATAAAAGTTGAATAAAGCTTAAACCCTCTGCACCTGGTTGTTCTAATGGTTCAAACTTAAACTCGAAGTGTGCTTCTGGTAACGCTAAAGGTTTCACTTGTTCAGTTAATTGTTTAGCAAGCGGAGCGGCAGCTTCACGACGAATATTGTCTAAATGCTGAGCTTTTTCTAAAAACTCCTCATGCGACTTTTCAACTTGCTCTGCCAGTGTTTCTGGGTCTTCAAGTTGATGTAGTTGCTCAAGCTCACGTTGCCAAGCTTCATATTCTTCTTTAAGTGTTTCCGGTTGAGTCCGGTATTTGCGTGCCAGACGATGAAAAACCTCAAGTTTAGAGTTGAGCTCTTCCATTCGCTCTGGATCAAAGCTCTGACGATCAATAAATTGACGCAAGTTCGCCGTTGCATCATCTATTTCACTTTGAGCATTCAGTAAAGAATTATAAATCTCAGAAAGTTGATCACTACGCCCGGCATGAGATTCTAGACGGCGAATAATCGAAGACATTTCTTGAGTAATATTCTGCTCAGCTTCATCTAAAACATTTAAGCTGTAGCTACAGTCTTGCATGATATGTTCATGATGGCTAAGACGATCAAATTCTTGTTCAATTTCTTTGTAATCGGTTTGGACAACCTCTTCAAGTTCTTCAATTTGATGCTCTAAAGTACCAATACGCTGCAAACGTGTTGCTTGTGCATCTAAGGCAGCTTGGTGTAAACGAATCGTGCGTTGCCACATACTATAGGCTTCACGTACATCATTCGCTTCAACATAAAAATTGTTATAACGATCTAGCCAATGCTTTGGATAAGGCGGTTCAAGAAGCTGCTGCTGGCTGTGTTGACTATAGAGTTGAACGAGCAAACGGCCCAATTCTTTGAGTTCAGATAAACTGCTAGGGCGGCCATTGACCCATGCTTTACTACGTCCAGTTGCAAAAATAACGCGACGTAAATGAATTTCCCCAGAATCATCATCTAGCTCGTGTTCTTGTAGCCATTTTTCTTCAGGGCTATTATTTTGATAGGTAAAAACAGCGGTGATATCCGCTTTGTCTGAACCATAACGGACATAATTCGTATCGGTACGTTCCCCTAGACAGGCAGAAAGTGCATCCAGTAATAATGATTTTCCAGCACCTGTTTCGCCTGTTAGAACATTAAATCCTTGTTCTATATCAATAGCTAAATGATCAGCTAATGCAAAATTAATTAAAGTTAAATGTGTGAGCATAAACGCATCCAACGCGCCAAATTATGGGTTAAAGATAGAGAAGTTTTGAATTTGCTACAAGTGATCTATTATTCTAACTGAAATTATAGAACAGCAAGATTGCGGATATTTACAATGAAAAAAACATTAAGCTTACCGAAACCACCGATAGGGATGATTAACCGTCATAAAAAAAACAATCCTGCGGAAATGAATAAAATTTTAAATCAACATTTTAATGCATTTAAACAGGCTGCCGCACAAGGAGATTATGCCAAAGCGTATCAACATGTTAAACAAGCTGTTAATTTAGTTCCTAAGCATCCAGGAGCATTATCCGATTTGGCATATACTGAGCTACGCTTACGCCGTTATAACGATGCCTATCAACACTATTTGCAAGCGATTCAGGCAAGTGGATCTAACGTAAATACAAATTTATATGATGGATTAACAGAAGTTTGTCATCATTTAAATAAAAAAGAAGAAACAATAAAATTTGGACGCTTGGCCATTACAACTAAAAAAGAATTGGCTAAGAACGAACCTGTTTTGCCTATTCCGAGTCATGCGCCCCCAGAGTTTAGTTCAAACCCTCAAGAAAATATTATTGCCTTTTCATTGTTTGGGGCAAACCCGCGTTATTGTGAAACCTCTATTTTAAATACTGAGTTAGCCAAACAAATTTATCCAGAATGGACGTGCCGATTTTATGTCGATGATACCGTTCCAGTGCTTGTGCAACAGCGCTTAAAAGAGAAAGGTGCGCAAGTGGTACAAGTAACGGACTCTCAAAAACAACTATCAGGGCTGTTCTGGCGTTTTTTTGTGATGGATGATCCAACAATTAAGCGTTTTCTTATACGTGATGCCGACTCGATTGTGTCATACCGTGAAAAGGCGGCTGTAGATGCGTGGCTCAAGAGTGATAAATGGTTTCATTTAATGCGAGACAACTATTCTCATACTGAACTAATTCTGGCTGGAATGTGGGGCGGATGTACGGGGATTTTTCATAATATTGAAGCACATATCAGAGATTATGTTGCCACCGGACGTTATCTGGATAATCGGGTGATGGATCAGCATTATTTGCGTTATTGTATTTGGCCGACTTTAAAACAGAGTGTGCTTATACACGATAGCCAGCAATTCGATTCAGATGCTATCGATTTTCCAGCGTATGATCTGGTGTTAATGCAAAATGACAGTGAAAATTTTCATGTAGGAATGAATGACGGTTCACCGGTAGTTGCTACAGCAGTTGCCCATCCAACTGCACAAAGAGTGTGTTGGGTACTCCTAGATGAAAATCAGGTCGAAGTTTGCAGATACGATGCAATTGTGTCGAATAGTCGAAATATTGAGATTAATTTACCTCATGCTTTTGCCAAAAAAATTCAGGCCGAGCAGTGGAAATTACAAGTCTATCCGTATGAAAACTGATTGATTAGTTATTTAGGCACAATTAAACTACATTCATCATAATTTATATAAATATGGCATTATCTGGAGAATGTGCATGAGTACAAACCAATTTGATCATGTAACGGTCATCAAAAAATCAAACGTTTATTTTGGTGGAGCATGTATCAGCCATACCGTGCAATTTGAAGATGGAACGAAAAAAACACTAGGTGTTATTTTGCCGACTGAGCAAGCCTTAACTTTTGAAACGCATGTCCCTGAGCGTATGGAAATTATTTCAGGTGAATGTCGCGTAACAATTGCGGACAGTAATGAAAGTGAATTGTTCCGTGCAGGCCAATCATTTTACGTGCCTGGAAATAGTGTTTTTAAAATCGAAACTGATGAAGTCCTCGATTACGTGTGCCATTTAGAAGGCTAAGAAATTCCTGTTCAAATCGGGTACACTATGCCCAAAGAAATCCTGTGAAGTTGGCTTTGCAGGATTTTTATTTTTTTGCTCAAACGTTGTTAGAGGTCATGCATGGCAAAACAGGAATATTATTATGGCGTTCATTCAGTGGAGTCATTGCTAGAACTTGAGCCGGAGCGTGTGCTAACCCTGTTTACTTTAAAAGGACGGGATGATCAGCGTTTGCAAAAGATTTTGCAATTGGCAGAGCCTTTTGGAATTAGTGTACAAAAAGCAAGCCGCGATAGTCTTGAAAAACTTGCAGGTCTACCATTTCATCAAGGCGTAGTTGCAGCAGTGCGTCCGCATCCTGTCTTAAATGAGCAAGATCTTGATCAAATCTTAAGTGAAACTCCAGATGCCTTGTTGTTGGCATTAGATCAGGTAACAGACCCACATAACTTAGGGGCTTGTATTCGTACTGCCGCTGCGATGGGTGTGCAAGCAGTCATCGTGCCTCGTGATCGTGCGGCAAGTTTAACGCCAACTGCTCGTAAAGTTGCAGCGGGTGGAGCCGAGAAAGTTAAATTCATTCAAGTCACAAATTTAGCTCGTACATTGGCTCATCTTAAAGAAACAACTCATGTGCGTGTGATTGGCACCATGCTTGATGAAAGTGCGTTGCCACTTCAAAAATGCGATTTTTCTGGCCCAGTCGTGATTGTGATGGGAGCTGAAGATACCGGTTTGCGTCCTATTACACAGGCACAGTGTGATCATAAAGTTTATATTCCTATGTCTGGAAATCTACAAAGTCTAAATGTCAGTGTAGCGACTGGTATGGCTCTTTATGAGGCTTGCCGCCAGCGTTCTGAGGTATAATTTAGCTGCCTTTCTAGTTTTTAAGTCATCTTGATATGTCTCCCCGTAAGCAAGGTTATTTCTTTGTATTGGTGACCATGTGCATTTGGGGCGGGTTTACGCTTTTTGCCCGTTTAAATGCACAGTGGCACATCAGTGCTTGGGATATTGCCGCACTGCGCTTCGCTATAGCCTTCCTAATTTTAATGCCTATTTTGATCTATAAAAAAGATCTCGCTTTTTTATGGAGTAAGCATGCGGTTATTTTGGCCTTGATTGGTGGGGTCATTTATTGTCTTAACGTCTACACCGCATTTCTCTATGCTCCCGCCGCTCATGCTGCAATTTTCTTAAATGGCTGTATCCCAATTTGTACTGCGTTCGCAGCCTATATTTTATTTAGGCAACCATTTGATAAACATACATGGGCTAGTCTGGCAATAATGATCGCTGCTTTAGGTCTCATGAGTGTTTTGATGCTGCAAGGTAATGCTTCTGCTTTTGGAATAGGTGATCTACTCCTTTTTATTAGTGCGATTTGGTGGGGTATTTTCACTGTGTTACTTAAACAGTGGAAACTGTCTGCATGGCACTCAATGGCAAGTGTTGCGATTTGGTCTGCAATTATTTATTTGCCCATCTATGTTTTATTTTTGCCTAAGCATTTCATGGAAATCAGTCCTGTTCATTTAGCCATACAAGGCATTTTCCATGGTGTATTTGTCGTTATTATTGCAACTTTGACTTATGTGGCAGCGATTCAGCGTTTAGGTGCTTTTAAAACTGGAAGCATTGTCACTTTGGCGCCTTTTATTGCAGCTATATTGGCCGTACCTCTGTTAGGGGAGGCGTTAAGCCCATCGATTGTTGTGGGCTTGGTCGGAATGGGAATCGGTGCTTTACAACCTTGGCGATGGTTCCGACCAGATAGCTTGGCACAAAAAATTAAACAGCAAAATGAGCCAGATTAGTCTGTACGTTTCAAATAACTTTGATGTAAAGGCTCTAATTGTTGATGTAAATGTTCGAGTAATCCGTCATTAAACACAATGTCATTGGCAAGTTCGCGTTTTCGCTCACGTGGCATTTGCGCCGCAATAATTTTCTGGATTTGTTCTTGATTTTGCCCATCGCGTTGACTTGCACGCTGAATTTGAGTTTGTTCACTCGCATCAACTAATAACGTGTGATTAACCAATTCATGCTGGTTGGTTTCAAAGAGCAATGGCGAAACTAAAATCACATAAGTGCTACGCGGATTTTGTAGTTGTTGAATAATAGATTGGCGGATTGCAGGATGAGTGATTTGTTCAAGAGTTTGACGTGCTTGTGGATTTTGAAAAATATACTCGCGTAGGGCACGGCGATCTAAACTTCCGTCTGCTTGAAGTACCCAGTCTCCAAAAGTTTGTTGAATTTTTTGAAGGGCAGGTTGGCCTTTCTCAACCACTTCGCGAGCAACGATGTCGGCATCGACGACTTGTATTCCTTGGGATTCAAACCATTGTGTTGCAGCAGATTTTCCACTGCCAATTCCACCTGTGACTCCCAGAATAAAAGCCATCTTAACCTCCCAAATAGATTTTCATAATCTGGTCACCCCATAAAAAGGCAACCCAGCCTGCAATGGCAATATACGGCCCAAAGGCAAAGGGCTGATTGTCATTGCGTAATTTTAGTAAAATGATGCCAATAATTGCACCTAGTAAAGATGACAATAGCACAATTAATGGCAGCATCAATGGCCCCATCCATGCACCTAATGCCGCAAGCAACTTAAAGTCGCCGTAGCCCATGCCTTCTTTGCCAGTAATTACTTTAAATAGGTAATACACAATCCACAGGCATAAAAAACCAATTAAGTAACCCCAAATGGCTGAGGTGGGTGTGGTGTAGATGCTAAAGGTATTAATACCTAAACCCAGTGCGGCCAAAGGTAAGGTAAAACGGTCGGGTAGCAGCTGAGTGTCAAAGTCTATAAATGTTAAAGCAATTAAAACCCAAGTCAGGACTAGTCCAAAAAGCATTTGTATGGTTGGGCCAAACACCATGACCACAACCAGTGAACATGCCATTGTTAATAGTTCGATGGCTGGGTAGCGCATGCTAATTGCATGCTCACAATGCCCACATTTACCTTTTAAAACCAACCAACTTATGACAGGAGTATTTTGATACCAGCGAATGGGCTGGTGACATTGGGGGCATGATGAAGCAGGCTTACTTAATGTCAGTTTTTCATGATCAATGATTGGTTGTTCAGGATCGAGTAACATTTGACATTCTTGCTGCCAATCTTGTTCCATCATTTTGGGGGTGCGATAAATCACCACATTCAAAAAGCTACCAATACACAGGCTCAATAGTGCAACTGCAATATAAAGTGCAGTTAAGTTTTGAATAAAATAAGCAATAATTTCTTGCATTACACGACTGAACCCATTTGGAAAATTGGAAGATACATAGCAATCACTAGACCGCCTACGAGTACCCCTAAAATTGCCATAATTAAAGGTTCCATCATTGAAGTTAAGCCATCAACGGCATTATCAACTTCATTTTCATAGTAGGTGGCAACTTTGTCGAGCATGCTGTCTAGTGCACCAGATTCTTCACCAATTGCGACCATTTGTATAGCCATAGATGGAAAACGATTTGAAACGCGCATCGCAAATTGGAGTTGTTGACCTGTTGCAACATCTTCACGAATTTTCATTACAGCTTGTTCATAAATAACATTATTGGTTGCACCTGCTGTTGATTCAAGCGCATCAATGAGCGGAACACCTGCTGCAAAAGTGGTTGCTAAAGTACGGCTGTAGCGGGCAATAATCGCCTTGTAAACAAGATCACCAAAGATAGGTAACTTAAGCGTGAGTTTGTCTAAACCATCACGGAATTTTTTACTGCGCTTTTTAGCTTCCATAGAAGCAGCAATAATTGCACCAATCACAATAATCATAATGAACCAGTATTCCTGCATCCATTTCGACATATTTACGACCATTTGTGTAAACGCAGGCAAATCTGCGCCAAAGGAAGAAAATAGGTCTTGGAAGACAGGAACTACTTTAACCATCAAAATAATGGTAACAACCACAGCAACTACAATAACCGTTGCCGGGTATTTCATGGCTTTCTTGATTTTCTGCTTGAGCAATTCACTTTTTTCTTTGTAAATTGCCACACGATCCAGCATGGTTTCAAGCGCACCAGATTGTTCGCCAGACTCTACAAGAGAACAAAATAGTTTGTCGAAGTACTGAGGATACTTTCTTAAAGCTGATGCAAAAGTACTACCACCTTCAACTTCGCCTTTAATACCGAGTACCACCTCGCGCATCGCTGGATTTTCTAAACCTTCCGCCACAATTTCAAAGCCTTGTACCAGTGGCACACCAGCTTTCATCATGGTTGCAAGTTGTCGGGTAAAAATCGTGATATCAAGTGTTGATACTTTTTTCTTGAATAAACCTTCAAGAATATTTTTACGTTTTTCCCGAATATTACGGACAGTTATCCCTTGTTTGCGTAGGGTGACTTTGGCTAAAGCCATATTTTTAGCCGGAAGTTCTCCCTTAATTTTTACGCCCTTACGGTCAACCCCTTCATAAGCAAAAGTCGGCATCAATTGTGCCTTTTTGACAGTCATGACATTATCCTTATTTTAAATTGTCTTTATTCACTGGTCACGCGGTTGACTTCTTGTAAAGAAGTAACACCTTGCATGACTTTCTTTAAACCTGAGCGACGCAGATTACTAAACCCCAACTTTTCAGAAGCAGCAGCGATTTCTAAAGCATTGCCATCTTCCATAATAATCTTGGAAATCTCAGGTGTGACTTTCATTACCTCATAAATACCAACTCGACCTTTGTAACCCTCACGACATTCAGGGCAACCGATCGGTTGAAAAACTTGAAAATCGGGATGTGTTAGATCTTGTTCGGTAAAACCCATTTCTAATAGGCTTTGTTTAGGAATGTCACTAGGCACCTTACATTGAGGGCATAATCGACGTGCCAAACGTTGAGCAATGACCAGATTGACTGATGTCGCAATATTGAAAGATGGAACTCCCATGTTGCGTAGACGAGTCAGTGTTTCAGGGGCACTGTTGGTATGTAGTGTGGACATTACCATGTGACCCGTCTGAGCCGCCTTAATCGCGATTTCAGCTGTTTCTAAATCACGAATCTCACCGACCATAATAATGTCAGGATCCTGACGTAAAAATGATTTAAGCGCGGCCGAAAAACTAAGACCTACCTTAGGGTTCACGTTAACCTGATTAATACCTTCAAGGTTAATTTCGACTGGATCTTCGGCAGTAGAAATATTGGAACTTTCAGTGTTTAAAATGTTGAGGCCCGTATATAAGGATACTGTTTTACCAGAACCTGTAGGACCAGTAATTAAAAGCATACCTTGTGGCTTATCTAATGCTTCCATAAAGAGTGCTTTTTGCTCTTCTTCATATCCTAGAGCATCAATTCCCAGCATGGCACTCGATGGATCGAGAATACGTAGAACTAGTTTTTCACCAAATAAGGTCGGAAGAGAGTTCACACGAAAATCAATTGCTTTAGATTTCGATAGCTTGAGTTTGATACGACCATCTTGAGGAACACGCTTTTCGGAAATGTCCATTTGAGACATAACTTTCAAGCGTGAAGCCAAACGATTAGCCAGTTGCAAAGGCGGATTTGCAATCTGACGTAAAACGCCATCGACCCGATAACGGACCCGATACGATTTCTCATAGGGTTCGAAATGCAAGTCTGAAGCTCCCATACGAATCGCATCTATTAATAACTTGTTAACATATTTAACAATAGGTGCTTCGTCGCCCTGAGGAGTGTCATCATCCTCTTCTGGAGCGGTTGAGGTATCAAGATCTACATCAAGATCAAACTCTTCATCACTAAACTCGAAACTACTTTCTTCAGTAAATTGCTGCGCCAGAATTTTCTCGAGTTTATGGTGCTCGACAATAATCGGCTCAACCATAAGCTTGCTGTTGAAGCGAATAGCATCAATAGCATCAACATTGCTGGGATTACTGGTTGCAACATATAAAATCTGTCCTCTTTGTACGAGAGGCAAGATCCGATGTTTTAAAATCAGTTTCTGGTCGACCAAATCTTTAGGAATCTGGCTGGTATCGTAAACGTCCAGATCAAAATATGGTTCAGCAAATTCAATAGAAATTGTTTCAGCTAATAAAGAAGGGGAGAGATTAACCTCTTCAATCAGGTACGCAACAGTATCCTGTTTAGCTTTTTTTGCTGCATCTAATACTGCTTGCATGGTCGCTGCCGACACATGTTTTTCTTCGACTAATCGTCGAAAAAACCCCGAAAATTTTGGAGATGTATGTATGACTGACATCTGCCTACCTGTGCTCATATGTTTATAATTGGTATATAAAAAATTATACTTTTGTTATCTAAAATTACTACCTGAGAAAATGATGCTCTCGTCTTGATCCATATATTAAAGCTTGAACCAGTCGAAGTTTTTATTCATTAATTTTTAAAAGGTGGAGCTTTAGTCTTAATAAAGTTTTATTACTGTTTTCAAATAGTAGAAAAGATATGAGCAATCCCGTTAAAGAAAAGTATCTGAAATTTGTAGAAATGCGTGTAGAATGTGCTGCATTTTTGATGAAAGGTGAGCCGTATGTCGGGTTCGACGATTACGCCTTGGGTAGTTGGCAACTGGAAAATGAACCCAATGCGTGCCAATGCCAAACAACTTATAGAAGAATTTAAACAACTATTGCAACAAAACCAAATTGCAGATGAAAGCTGCCATGTCGGGGTTGCTCCAGTTTCTATTGCACTTGCAATGGTACAAACACAATTGCAAGATGCTGCAAGAACAGTATATACAGTTGCACAAGATGTATCGCGTGTAGCAGGTACAGGCGCCTATACTGGTGAAGTCAGTGCGGAATTATTAAAAGATAGCCAAATTAATTTTGTATTGGTGGGTCACTCTGAACGCCGTGATTTATTAGGTGATAACGTTGAAATTTTGAAGGCAAAACTCCAAAATTCTTTAAATGCAGGCTTAACTGTTATTTATTGTGTTGGTGAAAGTCTCGAACAGCGTGAACAAGATTTGGCAGAGCAGGTTGTATTGCAACAAATCTGTGATATAGCTCCTGTAGTTACTGCAGAGCAATGGCAAAAGCAAATTGTAATTGCTTATGAGCCAATCTGGGCAATTGGTACAGGTAAAACTGCTTCACCACAAGATGCACAGGCAATGCATGCTAAAATCCGTGAAGGTTTAAGTCAGATTACTTCTGCGGGTCCAGACATTGCGATTTTATATGGCGGTAGTGTAAAAGCTGAAAATGCAGTCGAGTTGGCAGCATGTCCAGATATTAATGGCGCGTTGGTTGGAGGTGCTTCGTTAAATGCAGCATCTTTTTATCAAATCGTAGAAGCCTTTGCACAAAGTAAATAACGAGGATAGGGTATGCACTCTTTTGTACTGATCGTACATATTATTTTAGCGGTACTGATGATTGGCTTGATTCTAGTGCAACACGGTAAAGGTGCGGATGCTGGTGCTTCTTTCGGCGGTGGCGGAGCAGCCACTGTATTTGGCGCATCGGGTTCTGCTAACTTCCTTACTCGACTTACTGCTGTGTTAACAGCATTGTTTTTTGTGACTAGTTTAACCTTAGCTGTTTTTGCGAAAAAACAGACTACTGAGGCATATAGTTTAAAAACTGTACAGACGACAGCACCAATTCAAACAACATCGCCTGAAACTTCACCAAATGCACCAAAAACGAGTCAATAAATCGAAATAAGGCTTTCCTTTTGTGGTTGGAAGCACTAGAATGCGTCCCACAAGCTGCGGTGGTGGTGGAATTGGTAGACACGCTACCTTGAGGTGGTAGTGCCTTCGGGCGTGGGGGTTCAAGTCCCCCCTTCCGCACCAGCTTTTAACCAGAAAGTTGAGTGCAAGTAGTTTGTTTTTGTTGCGGGATGGAGCAGTCTGGTAGCTCGTCGGGCTCATAACCCGAAGGTCGTTGGTTCAAATCCAGCTCCCGCTACCAATTTGATTAAGGTGCAACTTAATCAGGCAAATATCTAGTAAGTTTACATTGACTTTATTTGATATTTGTATATAATTTTTGCACGTTGATGCGGGATGGAGCAGTCTGGTAGCTCGTCGGGCTCATAACCCGAAGGTCGTTGGTTCAAATCCAGCTCCCGCTACCAAGTTTCTTAAAAGAGGCTCACAGACAAGTGGGCCTTTTTGCACAGTGGACTATTGTTTTCTGTGCAAGATAGGGGCGATTAACGCCCTTTTTTATTGGTTATCGTATCGCTATCGTGTAGTTTCGACATCAATTGGTCAAATAGTCATGCTTCACTATAGTAGGTCTGTGTCGGTTAAAACAACCGATTGAATCGCACGAGAATGACGAGAGTAAATGAAATTATCAAATAAATCCCAAGCATTGCATGACTTAATTGTTCCTGCAGTACAAGCATGTGGTGTCGACCTTTGGGGAATCGAGTTTCTCCCACAAGGCAAACGTTCATTATTGCGTATTTATATCGATAAAGCGGTAAGTGAAGATGCTGAGCCTGTACTTAATGAAGATGGCGAAGTAGAACAAGGCCGTGGTATTGGTGTACAAGATTGTGTGCGTGTAACACAACAAGTTGGCGCAATGCTGGATGTTCATGATCCAATTTCAGGTGAGTATTCATTAGAAGTTTCTTCCCCGGGCTGGGATCGTCCATTTTTTCAACTAGAACAGTTACAAGGCTACATTGGACAACAAATTGCTTTGCGTTTGATTGCAGCAGTAGAAAACCGTCGTAAATTTCAAGCAAAACTTATCTCAGTAGACCTTGAAAATGAAGAAATTCAGGTTGAAGTTGATGGGAAGCACGTGCTTGAGATCGACAGCAACAATATCGATAAAGCGAACTTGATCTATCAAGATTAAATTTATTAAATTTTATAAGAAATCGGTAGGTGACTTATGGGCCGCGAAATTCTTACCGTTGTTGAAACGGTTAGTAATGAAAAAGGTGTTAGTCGTGAAGCGATCTTCGAGGCTTTAGAACAAGCTCTAGTTGCTGCAACGAAGAAAAGATTTTATGAAGGTACGCATGCTGAAGAAGCTCAGCTTCGTGTAGAAATTGATCGTAAAACTGGTGATTACAGTACGTTCCGTCAATGGACTGTTGTGGCAGATGAAGATCATGAAATGCCAGCTTGCCAAGATGCGATTTCTGACCTTGACCCATCTAAATGGTCAATTGGTGATGTACGTGAACTCGAAGTAGAATCTATTGAGTTTGGTCGTATCGCTGCACAAATTGCAAAACAAGTTATTGTACAAAAAATTCGTGAAGCTGAGCGTGCGTTAGTTGCTGATGCATACGAGTCTAAAGTTGGTGAGTTGATTTACGGTGAAGTGAAAAAACAAACCAAAGATGGCTTTATTATCGATTTAGGCGACAACGCTGAAGCTTATCTTGCGCGCGAAGAAATGATTCCTAAAGAAATTCTTCGTCCAAAACAACGTATGAACGCTATTTTATACAATGTGAACCGTGAAGGTCGTGGCGCTCAGTTATTGTTATCACGCGCTAAGCCTGAAATGTTAATTGCTTTAATGAAAAAAGAAATTCCTGAGATTTCTGAAGAAATTATTGAAATTAAAGCAGCGGCACGTCAACCAGGCGTTCGTGCTAAAATTGCAGTGAAAACAAATGACCATCGTATTGACCCTGTAGGTGCATGTATTGGTATGCGTGGTACGCGTATTCAAGCGGTACAACAAGAGTTAAACGGTGAACGTATTGATGTAGTGGTCTGGTCTGATGATCCAGCTCAGTACATTGCAAGTGCATTAGAACCAGCTGATGTTTCAGGCATCGTGCTTGATGAAGATGCAAGAAGTGCCGATATTATTTTTGCAACCAGCGATCAATTGGCTCGCGCGATTGGCTCACAAGGCCAAAATGTTCGCTTGGCTTCTGATTTAACTGGCTACAAACTCGACATGATGCTTGAAGAAGAGTATCGTGCTCGTCAGCAAAATGAAGCTCAGCAATATCTTGACATGTTTGTATCACGTCTCGATATTGAAGAAGATTTAGCAATGGCATTGGTGGAAATGGGCTTTACCTCTTTAGAAGAGATTGCTTATGTTCCAGCTGAAACTTTTGACGAAATTGAGCTTGATACCGAATTGGTTGAGTTATTGCAAAGTCGTGCAAAAGAAGCAGCACTTACTGATGCTTTGAAACAGCAAGAAAATATTCAAGAACCGAGCGCAGACCTTCTAACAATGGAAGGCATGACTTCTGAGATCGCTTACTCGCTTGCCGCTCGCGGTATTATTACTGTCGATGATTTGGCAGATCAGGCTACTGACGATATCTCTGATATTGAAGGACTTGATCATGAAAAAGCAGGTCAATTGATCATGAAAGCTCGCGAATCATGGTTTAACTAGGAGATGAAATATGACGGACAAGTCGATTAAAGAGTTAGCTCTCAGTGTAGAACGTCCTGTTGAGAAGCTCCTAGAACAGGCTCGTGAAGCAGGTTTGCCTCAACGTACAGCAGACGATATTATTACCACTGAACAACAGGATACTTTAGTCAATCATTTGAAAAAAGTACATGGTCAGGAAAGTGGTAACACAGGAAAAATTGCGTTGAAACGTAAAACAACCAGTACCGCTAAAGTTGCAAGTACTTCAGGTAAAGCAAAAACAATTAACGTAGAAGTACGTAAAAAACAGGTTTTTGCTAAACCAAACCCTGAACAAATTGCAGCTGAAGCTAAAGCACGTGCAGAAGCTGAAGCTAAAACACGTGTAGAGCAGCAAACGCGTGACACTGCACAGCAAAACGCGCGTCTTCAAACAGAGCAAAAAGCAAAAGCAACTTTAGATGCTATGCGTGCTGCTCATCAACAAGATAGCGCTGCTCAGACAGCTCCTAAAGCTGCTGTAGTCGTGAAAAGACGTGGTGGTGGTACAGTAAAACCTGCACCAAAACCAGCAGAAACATTAGAGCAAAAGAAAGCGCGTGAAGCACAAACAGCTCAGTTAAAAGCAACTGAAGAAGCTGCGCGTCGTAAAGCGGCTGAAGAAGCTCAGCAACGTACACTTGAACAAATGCGCAAAATGGCGTCTAAGTATTCAAATGACGAAGCTACTACTACAATTCGTGTGATTGATGATTCTCCACTTGCTTCAGGTCTAGTTGGCCAAGCTTATGAAGATTCATTTAAGCAAGAAGACCGTGAAATTAAACGCGGTGGCGCAACCACTAACCCACGTGCGGGTAAAAAAGGTGGTCGTCGTGGTCAAGAAGAGCAAAGCTTTGTTAACCATAACAAACGTGGTTTAAAATCAAGTCAGGCAAATAAGCATGGATTTGAAAAGCCAGTTAAAAAGCAAGTTTATGATGTAGAAATCGGTTCAAGCATTGTTGTTGCCGATCTTGCTCAAAAAATGGCGATTAAAGTACGTGAAGTTATCAAATCACTTATGAAAATGGGTGAGTTGGTTAATCAAGAACAAGCTATTGATCAAGATATAGCAGCACTTGTTGTTGAAGAAATGGGCCATAACCCTGTTTTAGTTTCTGATACACAAGCGGAAGATAACTTGCTTGAAGCGGCTGAAGAAGCACGTGGTGAGCAAACAACTCGTCCGCCAGTTGTTACCATTATGGGTCACGTTGACCATGGTAAAACATCATTGCTTGACCGTATCCGTCGTTCGAAAGTGGCGGCAGGCGAAGCAGGTGGTATTACCCAGCATATTGGTGCATATCACGTTGAAACAGACAAAGGAATCATTACATTCCTTGATACACCGGGACATGCTGCGTTTACTTCAATGCGTGCACGTGGTGCTAAAGCAACGGATATCGTTGTATTGGTTGTCGCAGCAGATGACGGTGTAATGCCACAAACTGCAGAAGCAATTGACCATGCGCGTGCAGCAGGAACTCCAATTATTGTTGCAATCAACAAAATGGATAAAGAATCTGCTGATGTAGACCGTGTGTTAAATGAATTAACAACGAAACAAATCGTTCCAGAAGAATGGGGTGGTGATGTTCCGATTGCTAAGGTTTCTGCGCACAGTGGACAAGGTATTGATGAACTTCTTGATTTAATTCTTATTCAATCAGAATTGATGGAATTAAAAGCATCTGCTGAAGGTGCTGCACAAGGTGTTGTTATTGAAGCGCGTGTTGATAAAGGCCGTGGTGCAGTAACTTCTATTCTTGTTCAAAACGGTACATTAAACATTGGTGACCTCGTTCTTGCAGGTTCATCATATGGTCGTGTCCGTGCAATGTCTGATGAAAATGGTAAGCCTATTAAATCAGCAGGACCATCTATTCCAGTAGAAATTCTGGGTCTTCCAGATGCTCCAATGGCAGGTGATGAAGTTCTTGTTGTAAATGACGAGAAGAAAGCACGTGAAGTTGCTGATGCTCGTGCTGACCGTGAACGTCAAAAACGTATTGATCGTCAAAGCGCAATGCGCCTTGAAAATATCATGTCGTCAATGGGCAAAAAAGATGTTCCTACAGTGAACGTTGTTTTAAGAACTGACGTACGTGGTACTTTAGAAGCATTGAATGCAGCTTTACATGAATTATCTACTGATGAAGTAAAAGTTCGTGTAATTAGTTCGGGTGTTGGTGCGATTACTGAGTCTGATGTGATTCTTGCTGAATCTTCAGAAGCTGTATTGTTGGGCTTTAACGTTCGTGCCGATACGACTGCTCGTCAGAGAAGTGACCAAGACGGTATCGATATTCGTTACTACAGCATCATCTATGAATTGATTGATGATGTGAAAGATGCCATGAGTGGTAAACTTGCTCCTGAACATCGTGAAACTATCTTGGGTGTTGCTGAAGTACGTGAAGTATTCCACTCAAGTAAGTTTGGTGCAGCAGCAGGCTGTATGGTACTTGAAGGTGTATTGCATCGTAATAAACCGATTCGCGTATTACGTGATGACGTGGTTGTGTTCCAAGGTGAGTTAGAATCTCTTCGTCGCTATAAAGAAGTGGTTGAAGAAGTTCGTGCCGGTATGGAATGTGGTCTTGCGGTGAAAGGTTATAAAGACATCAAAGTGAAAGACAAAATTGAAGTCTATGATGTTCAATTGATTAAACGGAGTCTTTAATGGCGGGTAGCCAACGCTTAAAGCGCATGGCGGATTCAGTGCAACGTGAGTTGTCTGAGCTGATCCGTCAGGAGCTTAAAGATCCTCGCTTAGGTGGTCTAGTGACCATCTCGGCGGTGAAAGTCAGTGCAGACATGGGTTATGCTGAAGTTTATGTCACTGTAATGGGACGTGAGCTTGGTGATGAGCAAAGTGAAGCAGCAAATAAAGAAACTTTAGATGTATTAAATAAAGCTTCTGGTTTCTTGCGTCATGAATTGAGTCGTCGTATCAAGACACGTATTACGCCAAGATTGCGTTTCCATTATGACAAGACGAATGCCTATGGTAACTATATGTTTGGTCTGATCGAGAAAGCGGTAAATGATTTACCGAAACGCGAGTCAGATGACGAACAGTAATATAACTTAAAAATAAAAAAGCCACCTTCGGGTGGCTTTTTTATTGGTTGTCTTTTTTTCCTATTCTTTAGGAGGGTCCATAGGTGGTTTATTTTGTGAGAAACGCTGTCCAATTTTATAACGATCCCAAGGCAAAGGGCGTTCAATTGCTTCAGGAACTTCTCCACTAAGCGAGCGTAAACGTAAATGTAGCGCAGCTTGAGCAATTAAATTTGCTGAAACCGGTGCGGTAATAAAAGCTAAAAGTGTGATCAGTAGCTCGGCAAAACCAAAGCGGCCTTGAAAAGCAAAAAAGATCATGGAAGCAATCAAGAAGCTGCCTAATCCTAACGTACTCGATTTTGTGGGTGCATGTAAGCGCATGAATAAGTCAGGTAAGCGGACCATACCAATTGAGCCGACTAACATAAAGAAAGCGCCAAAAATCAGAAAGACCGAAACAATAATTTCCATTACAAACTGCATTTTGATCTCTCCTTAATCGACAACATGACCGGTTGTGAAGTAACGAGCTAAAGCTGCTGTAGACACAAAGCCTAGCATAGCAACCAGTAGCGCTCCTTCAAATAAAGAGGTCGTCATCCAGTAAATGCCTAGCACAACAATGAGGCAAGTTGCATTTAAGAAAAGAGTATCGAGTGCTAAAAGTCGATCTACAATTGATGGACCGATTACCATTCGGAAAAGACAAAGTAGCATAGAGATTGTAATGGCAATTAAGCTAATACCTAGAGCATAGGGTAGGATTGTCATACACTTGCCTCCGTTTCGCTTTTTACATCAAAAATTTCCATAAGTGGAATTTCATAGCGTTGTTTGATGTCTTGAATGTCAGATTCGGTATCATCCGTGCTCAAGGCGTGAACCAAAATATCTCCACGTTCCTGATCAATACCGGCAGAGACAGTACCAGGCGTTGTCGTAATGATCATCGCCAGTAATGTATTGACCTGCTCATGTTCCGTTTCTAGTGGCACACGATACCATTTAGGATGTAAATTTTTGGTAGGCCCTAAAACGAGCTTTGCTACTCGAAAGTTAGAAATGACAATATCCCAAAGCACTACAAAGCATAATTTAACAGCAGGTTTCCAGTGAATATGCGGTGTGCGGGTAATGAACGGTTTGACTAAACGAGGAATGATCAAGCCTAAAAGCACAGCCGTCAAAAGATCACTGGCATCAAGACTATGTGACAGCATCAGCCAGAATAAAATGATAAGAACGGAAACAAATGGATGTGGAAACCAGCGTTCAAGCAAATGAGATAACTGCATTGTTATGGCTCCATAGGTTTCAATTGACTTTCATCAACAATGGTAGGTGTTTGTAGTTTGTCCTGTTGCTGAATTTGTCGATGTTTATATTCTGAAATATGTTCACCATTAAAGGTATCTTTCGAAATAATATCAGGAATGAGGTAAGCATTATGATCTTCAACTTCACCCCCATATTTAGTTTCTGGTAGGTAAGCGGGATCAAAGGGTTGCACGCTGATAAATTCACCGTTTTGATCTACTTTAAGAATAGTGCGTTGGTAAAGCGCATGGTCTTGAATCTGCTGAGCAGTACTTAATGTGTAATGCTGAATAGGTGCAGCAAATACGACATAAGCCATTAAGCCAGCAAGTAACACATAGATGACTTTATCATTACGTGGTGGAGCTCGTTCTGGTAAGGCCCGATAAAGAATATAAGCGGGATGGATTGGATCTTGTTCAGGAGGTGTTGCTCGCCAGAACAAGATAAAACCAACACGTGTTAGAGCAATAATACTTAATAGGCTAACAACAAGTACCACACCAATGATCCATGCTTGATAACTGGTTTCAACGGTCGCTTGTAAAATGAATACTTTTCCAAGGAAACCACTAAAAGGTGGTAAACCCGCGAGCATCATGGCAATCAAGAAATAAGTCAGCATAGCCGCTTTTTCTTGTTTGATTCTTGGGGCAACTTTTAAGTGATCTTTGAAATCTCCACGTTGTGAGGTTATCCATCCACAAAATAGATAAAAAGCCGCTCCAATCAGCGTACTGTGCACTAAGTAATATAATGCGCCAGACCATGCTTGTGTATTCGACATGGCAATTGCCGTGAGCAAGGTGCCAATTGAAGAAAGCACCATAAACCCGACAAAGCGACGTAATCGATCTGCTCCAATTGCTCCAATCACACCATAGAGTGATGTAATTAAACCAATAGGAAGTAACCAGCTTTTTAAGATTTCTTGGCTAAGCGCATCGTCAAATACAGTTCCATTCACACGCAAAATCGAATATATACCGACCTTGGTCATAATGGTGAAAATTGCAGCTACAGGCGTACTTGCAATAGCATAAGTTTTTGGTAGCCAAAAACCTACAGGAAGCATAGCTGCTTTAATGCCAAACACTACAAATAAAAGTAACGCACCTGCTACGGCTAATTTATGTTGATCTGCTTCGAGTGTGGGGATAAGACGTGAAACATCCACCATGTTGAGGCTACCCACACTACCATAAATCATACCAAGGCCAATTAAGAATAGGGCAGAGGCTAAAAGATTGATAATGACGTAGTGAACACCTAGCTGAAAGCGTGGCTTGCCTTGTCCATGTAAAAGCAAAACATATGAAGCCATCAACAAGATTTCAAAAAAGACGAAAAGGTTAAATAAATCGCCTGTTAAAAATGCTCCGCAGATACCCATTAACAAGAAATGAACCATGGCATGGAAATAGCGACCACGGGTATCCCAATTGTCGCTTGCATACCATAAAACTGGGACGACTAGTGCATAGGTCAGTACCAGCATAAAAGCAGAAAGGCGATCTAATACGAGTACAATACCAAACGGTGCTGACCATTCACTCAGTTGGTAAATGGTAATCTGGCCCGTGCTTGCAAAGCTCAAATATACAATTGCGGTAATTAATCCAGCAATTGCCGAAACAAGACTAATGCCACGACGCCATGGTTGTCGCCAGTCATCTTTTAAAGCACCTGCTCCAGGGTTGCCGAGCAGTAATAATATAAAAGCAGTAAATGCCGGGATGAGAATGCTAAAAATAGGCGCATGTTCTTGCCAGAAAGATAAAAAATCAAACATTACGGCTCATCCTCGCGTGGGTCGTATGTTGGAGAGATGTCTTCTTTAGCATCAACATGATCACTACCTGACTCATAACGGCTACGCAGCGCCAGTTGTACAATAAAAGCGGTGGTTGCAAAACCGATCACAATGGCTGTTAACACCAGCGCTTGAGGAAGTGGATCGGTTATTTTTGTTGTTTCGGTTAAAATTGCTTGTGAGCTGATTTGTAATCGGCCCATAGCAAATAAAAATAGGTTTACAGCATAGCCAATTACAGCTAATCCAAGCACGACAGGGAAAGTACGAGCACGTAAAATCAGATAAATACCTGTGGCAACAAGTAAACCAATAGCAGAAGCCAATAAGAATTCTAAACTGATCATGATGATTCCTCCCGATGTGGTACTACAGGACCAGACATACTTGAGTGGCGAGAGTCTCCCAATACAGAGATGAGCAACATCGTTGCACCAACAACGGTGATATAAACGCCTAAGTCAAAACTTGCAGCTGAAGCCAAATGTAGTTTTCCTAAAATTGGTAATTCAACATACACGTGCGCGCTGGTGAGGAATGGGCGTAACCAGACCCATGCAGCTACACCAGTAAGCCCAGCAATTGTTAAACCTGAACCAATCCAGACTTCGTAAAGACGCCCTGATTTTGCTTTGAGTAATTGTTCAGTTTGGTCTTGACCTAGCGCAATATATTGGATGATTAACGCCATTGAGGTGATTAGACCTGCAATGAAGCCACCGCCCGGATAGTTATGACCGCGCATAAAGATATAAACACTCACGACAAGCGCTAATGGCAACACCCAAGAGGCTGTAATACGGAACATGAGCGGAGATGGATTAAAACGGTAGGTGAGGCCTTGGGTCATGGTTGTACCATGTACACGCATGCCATCCATGAGGCAAAGTGATCCAATAGCCGCAATTCCTAGTACCGTAATTTCACCAAAGGTATCGAAACCACGGAAGTCAACTAAAATGACATTTACAATATTTGAACCACCACCGAGTGGTAAAGATTGTTGGGCAAAGAACCATGAAATCGAATTATGATCACGAGTTAAAATCAGCCACGTAATCCAGCCTATCCCTAAGCCTCCAACAATGGCTAAAGCGGCATCTCTTAAACGTCTTGAGCGCAGAGATTCATAAGGCGTTAGCTGTGGAAGTAAAGATAAACTCATTAATAAAAGAACAGTGGTTACAACATCCACAGTAATTTGCGTCAATGCCAAATCTGGAGCTGACATGGTGACAAATACCATCGTTACAACCAGACCAATTGCACCACTAATGAGGACTGCTTTAATACGTTCATGGTGGAACCATAGCATCATCCAGCAACCCGAGAATAAGGTCAGCCAGAGAACGATGGCAATCCATGGGGCATGAGTGAGTTCACGTGTGCCTGTAGTAAGCCCTTGATTAAGTAGCGGCATGGTTACCATGATGATGCTAAAAGCAATGATCAAGAACAAGTAACTTTGCAATGAGCCATTTTCAGTTTTTTGTTTGATTTTTCGGCTGGTGAGCAACAGATGTTTTAAAAATAAATCAAATAAAATACGGCCTTGTAATCTGCCAAGACGTGGGTCAAGGTCAATTTTACGAATCATGCCATCTTTTGCCAAAGCAAAATAGAAGAGTGAGCCACCCACTAAAGCAATAATACTCATAATGAGAGGAGCATTGAATCCGTGCCAGATTGCAAGATGAGTTCCTGCAAATTCTGGTTGCATCAAGCTTGCTCTCGTTACGCTATTGACCAGTGGTTCTACCAATAAAGAAGGTAAAATTCCAACCAAGATACATAGCACAGCAAGAAGAATGGCGGGCGCACGCATGCCGATCGGGGGTTCATGTGCATCTTTATTTGGAACTTGTTTACCAATTGGGCCATCAAAAAACACGCCATGCACTAAGCGAATTGAATAACTTACTGCAAAGATACCAGCCAGAGTTGCAATAATGCTGGCAAAGATAACCGTTGAACCTGAAAGATTCGCCAATAGCTCGGTAAAGAACATCTCTTTAGAAATAAAGCCATTGGTGAGTGGTACCCCTGCCATAGAAGCAGCGGTGATCATGGTTAATGTGGCTGTAAAAGGAAGTAATTGCCAAATACCACTGAGTTTTCGAAGATCACGTGTACCAGTTTCATGGTCAATAATCCCTGCAAGCATGAAGAGCGCTGCTTTAAATGTCGCATGGTTAATAATATGAAAAATGGCAGCAGCAACTGCTAAAGGCGAACCTATTCCAAGTAGACAGACAATAAGACCTAAATGGCTAATTGTTGAATAGGCGAGTAAACCTTTTAAGTCTTCTTTGAAAATGGCAAAACATGCTGCCATACAAAGTGTAAATAGGCCGACAAACGTCACGATATTGTGATAGATCGCAGCACCTACAAAAATTGGCAGTAAGCGGGCAAGCAGAAAGATCCCGGCTTTTACCATGGTTGCAGAGTGTAGGTAGGCAGACACCGGAGTGGGCGCAGCCATTGCGTTGGGTAACCAAAAATGAAATGGAAACTGAGCACTCTTCGTAAATGCACCAAGCAAGATAAGCAATAACATTGGAATAAATAGGGAATGGGCTTGAATGGCATCTTTCATGCCCATGATGTCATTAATTTCATAGGTTCCAGTGATTTGTCCTAATAGAACAAATCCACCCAATAACGCCAAACCGCCCATCCCTGTAATGGTGAGTGCCATTCGAGAGCCGCGTTGAGCAGCTTCATAATGACTCCAGTAACCCACTAATAAAAAAGATGAAATACTGGTGAGCTCCCAAAAGACTAATAAAATAATAAGATTATTAGAGAGCGAAATACCCAGCATTGCTGCCATAAACAGCATGAGTAAAGCATATAGTTTGCTTAAAGAATTTTTAGGGCCAAGATAGTAGTAGGCGTATATATAAATGAGTGTACCGATACCGGTAATAAGTAGAGAAAATAGTAAACCAAGAGCATCGAGTCTGAAGCTTAGATTAATTCCTAATTGAGGTAACCAATCCCAGCTTTGTTGAATGCTTGCACCACCAAGCACAGTTTTTGCTTGAGCCAGTAATAAACCAAAACTGGTTAAACTGACTCCGATTGCCCCTAAAGCCGTTACTCCACGCGAGAACCGTTGAAGCAATGAAACAAGGGTGGTGCCTAATATTAACGGTAATAAGATAATTATCGGTAGCACACTCGTATCCATATGTGATTTAGGCCGAGACCTAAAAGTGAAATTTTAATTTCAGAACAGATAGGAATTCAAAGAGATTTCCAAGGCTTGTATTCTGAAAAGCCCAACTAAATTAGAAAAATAAAGCGAGAAACAAGTTGTATTGCGCAACTTGAAGAATAAAAACGCAAAATGAAATTTATTGTACACTAAAAAAGCAGTAAAAATCTGATGTTATTACATGTAGTAACAACATCTAGTGATTTTAGAGCCTAAAAATCCTGCTTAAACTCTATATTGTGTGAAGCCGAATTTAATTAAAAAAATAGAGTAAATGGGCCATAAAATTTAAACAGAAGGGCTTTCTTCTGGTGTGTCGCCAGCATGAATCATGCGTAATAATTCATTTTTTTGTTGCTCATTTAGATTTTGGATTTGCTGAAATAAAACACCAATTTGTGCTGGAGATGGTGTTGGATCAATTAAGCTAAGAGGTTGTGCCTCTATAGACTGCGTTAATGGTTCGCTTCTTTGCAGCAATGTATAGATGTTTTCAAGCTGTTGCTTGGTTGTATTTAAATCAAGATGGCTAATTTTACCGTGTTCTAATTTTAAACATTGATAGTTGGAAGCATGTTCCAATAACTCCTCACGACTTCCTGTTGCAATAATTTGTAAGCGCGGGAATGCCTGATGAAGCCGATTCAAGATTTCTGTGCAATGTGTCGAGTCGAGCTGTGCATCAATCTGATCAATCAATAAAACCCCATCACCTTCAAGGCAAGGATTTAAACTTAAGGGATTAAGTAAACAGAGTCTACGCGCTACATCACCTACCAACGCAATCCAAGTTTTAGTTGTGTTGGAAAGCTGCTGAAAAGGTAGGGTTTGACCTTCATAGTCAACCATGAGCTGGAGCCGAGGTTGATATTGCAAATATAGGTCTTTAAGTTCAGGCAAAACAATATTTAATGCATTTTTCAGTGCATAGAGATTCGGGGAGGTGAGCTGTTTAGGCTGCCCTGATAACTCTTTTTGAAGCTCATTTAATAGTTCTGTTTGATCTTGCTGATCTGATTGTTTAGAAATAATACGTTGTACGAGATGTGCAGCTTGGGCATTCTCGATATCGCTAATTTCACGTAACCATTCAAAAAAACGAGTAAACGTTGTAAATGGTAGCGGGCTAATGTCATAGGCTGAAATGGATTGGGTAATGCCGGGTAAATTTTTATTCAGCAGATTAATATCATTTACAAATCGCTCGGCTGGGTAGTAAGCGACTAAGGGCAATCCTTGTAGTGGATCTTTTTTTGTGACTTGTTGATAAAGGGCCATAGTTTGATCAAGTTGCTGCGTCTCAACTTGGCTTATCCCAATGCCACTTGAATTTAGAGTTTTAAAAAGTTTCCAGCTACATAGTGAGGAATCCACTTGTTGGGCAGAGGTACTTTCAGGTAAATGACCAATTTCTGCTGGAATTTGAATGGTCACTTCGATTCTTGATTGTAGGCGCGACTGAGTAATGTCTTGATCAGGCATGACAATACCAGGGCTACGTAAATCTTTAAGACGGGCAGGGAACCAAGTTAAAGCATGGTAAGTATGTTTGAGTAACATACTTTTACCAGTTGCTTGTTCACCTAAAATTAAGGTAATAGGCTGTTTTTCATATTGAAACTGTATTTTAAGATCGTGAAATAAAGCAATATGTTTAAATTGGATCGATTCAAGTTTCATAGGCTCACCTAAGTATGAGCGCTTCAACCAACCGATTGACGAAGACTTAAAGGCGCCCTTAGTTTTAATTGTTGTATCAGATCATAAAGATGATGGATATTTAGACTTACTTTAGCACGAGTACAAGCAACGTAAAGTAATCTTAACTCCTCATCTGTAATTTTGTGTTCTAAGCCATTAATTTTAAATTGATAGTCATCTTCAATATGAACGCGGTTCCATTCTAACCCTTTAGCTTTGTGGGCTGTAGAGATGACATAATCAGCTTGCTCAATGGGTGTAATCTTTGCAAGTGCTTTCTTTAATGGGTCAGTCCCGTGATCATCAACCAATTTAACCAAAGGTTTAATGTCACTACCTTCATTGGTTTCACAGTATTCATGAACATCATGCCATGAATTGAACCATGCTAACTCAGGAACATCGGTGACACGTTTGCCTTGTTTCAAGAGGCTTGCAGCATCTACAAAACGGTTTAGTTTTTGATGGTCTGCTTGCAAACTCACTTTATCGCCATGAACTAATCCTGCCAACAAAAGTTCCATTGCACGGGCATTAGTGCGACATAAAATTGCGTCACGCATTTTAGTGTGAGGTTTATTAACTACACTTGATTTCTGGTTCGGATTGCCAAGTAGAGGAACAGTCTCATTTAATCCGCCCAGCAACGCATTGGCAACGTCAGCAATCGTTTCACCAAAACGAAAAGACGTGGTTAGACGAGATTCAGGTAATGGTAATTGCTGCATAGCATTAATTGCGCCACGCCATGCATAAATTTGCTGATGAGCATCGCCCACATAAATGACCTGCGTATTTTTTTGTCGAAGCAAAATACCCAGCATTAAAGGGTCGGCATCTTGTGCTTCATCAAATAACACATAATCACTAGGAATGTTTGGTTCAGATAATGCCCAAAGTTTAAGGTAAATATCATGGCCAATTCCGGCTTGATGATTCGGGTCAATCGACTCTAGCCAACGACGTTCCACAGCAGGATAAAGATGCTTTTGTAATTCGATAATATCATCTGGATGTAACCAATTCGGTGCTTGAATATGGCGAGGTGCAGGGTATTGAGAACTCGTTGAACAGAAGTAACCCACCGCATTTGCGACAAGACTTGCTAGTCGGCTTGGCATTAAGACATATTTCTCGTAACGCCCACCCATCATGCGTCGTAAAGTAATCGGCTCTAGTCGATATTCTTTAGCAATAAAACTTGGACTTAAGCGCGGTAGACGTAATTTGTCAGTTACACCACGGGGCACACTACGAAAGGCAAGTGAGTGAAAAGTACGGCAGTCGACATTGCGATGAAATTTGTTTTGGGCTTCACCAGCAATCGCTTTGTTAAATGCCAAATACATACCGCGCCGCTCAGGCATGGCATCGCTAATCATTTGTAAAGTAGTAGTTTTACCTGTACCAGCATAGGCAATCACTTTAAATGATTGCCCAAGACGTGCGTTGTCTATGGCAATTGCTTGCTCATAGGTAGCTTTAGGTTTTTCAATATTCGACACTGAGTGATTTTATACCTTGTTGCGGTTAGCTTTTTCAACTAAACCAGATAAACCCTGACGACGAGCTAATTCGTCAATAATAAGTTGTGGATTAAGATCGAAATAACCCAACATGACAATAGTATGGAACCACAAATCCGCTGTTTCATAAACGAGATCGTTTAAGTGAGCTTCTGAATCTTGAACTGCAAAATCTTTAGCAGCAATAATGGTTTCTACACTTTCTTCGCCGACTTTTTCTAAAATTTTATTGATGCCTTTTTTATAGAGGCTGGCAACATAAGAGGTATCTGCTTCAGCTTGCTTACGCTCTTGCATCAATTGACCTAAATGAGCAAGTACATCAACTTGTTCAGTGGTGTGGGCGTGATCGTGAGCTTCTGTTTTAGCATTTTCACCGTAAATTGCAGTAGGGTCTTTTAACTGTGCATCGACAATTTCCCAGCCCTGTGGGGTAAGTTTACGGTAGAAACAAGACTCACGACCTGTATGGCATGCAATACCGCCGTGCTGTTCAATTTGTAAGACAATGACATCGGCATCGCAGTCCAGACGAATTTCATAAACTGTTTGGAAATGTCCTGATTCTTCACCCTTGTGCCAGAGTTTTTGACGAGAGCGAGAGAAGTAAACGGCCTGATTTTTTTCCGCTGTGAGTGCGAGTGCTTCACGGTTCATCCACGCCACCATCAAAATGCGTCCGGTTTGATGATGTTGAGCAATGGCAGGGATAAGACCTTGTTCGTTAAATTTTACTTCATCGAGCCATTGCGTGTTATTCATGAGGAATCACCAAAGAAATATGAACTATAAATTGATTTAAGTCAGATGCTAAAAAATAGCTTGTATAGTGTACGGCATGAACGTCACTTTGCGGAAAAATTCTTTACGCTTTTTCTCTGTGTCAGGCTAACAAACAGCTTACTCTCATTACTTGTCAGTACGTTATTTAGATATTTCTGAAGTGAGAATATTGGAAATCTCAATCAAATTTTGATCTGGATCACGTATATAAACTGAGAGAATAGGGTGTATTGCACCAGTACGTTCAACGGGGCCTTCTTCAATTTGAATATTTAACTGATTAAGGTGTGTAACGACCTCTGAAATGGAAGTATCTGAAATAAAACACAGATCGGCAGATCCAGAAGTTGGATGCAATGCCTTGAGTTCAAATTCATTGCCTAGTTGATGCAAATTAATTTTTTGATGCCCAAACTTTAAGGCTTTTCTATCACCTTTAAACGTAATGACCTTAAACCCTAATACTGTTTGATAGAAATTACAGGTGTTTTCAATATCTGCAACGGTTAAAACGAGATGATCAAGGTGGCTGATTTTCATATATAACTCGCTATTCTTCTGTGAGGTTAATAGTCGGGAAGAGATTCACTTTTTGAATTAAGTGCATTTTCTTTTTCGCAATATTGAGCAATTTTCTGATAATCAAGTTGTTGAAATGGAGCTGTTTTTAAGCCAGAAACTGTGATTGCCATTTCTTTTCGAAAATAAGGGATCTGATACATCCAAGGGAAAACGAGATCTCTTAAACCTCCCGCCCACCAATGGTCAGATTGATAAAGTGGTGTTAATAAGCGACTGAGGAATTGATAAAACTGGGTGGAAGAGCGGCGATGTTGATGATAGTGCTGCCAGAGGAGTGACCAATCAATATTTTGGTTCTTTTGGGCAAGTTGCAATGATTGAGAAAAAGCCCAAGCATCCAGTAAAGCCATATTTGCGCCTTGTCCCAGTTGAGGGCTCATAGCATGAGCAGCATCACCAATAACACCAATTCGGCCTTGCCCAAATTGAGTCATCACCACATCACGGTATTGGGCAGATAGCCATTTAGGTTGAATTTGATTGTTGTACAAAATCTGTTTTAACCATTCTGCTACATCAGGCCAGCGCTCTGAAACTTGGTTTAACCAAGTCTGTTTTGACTGCTCATCTTTCAAAAATGTAGGTAATTGTGCAGTAGGTAGGCTCCAAAATACACTCGCAAGTCGTTGCTCGGGTGCAGAAGGGATTGCCCCTGTAGGTAAAATCCCCATCATGATTTTGGAGTGATCATAAAATTGATGCAGAATTTGGGGATTTAGTGCTAAACATTCAGGCACGATACTCCAAGCAGCACCCCATGGATAAGCTTGATCGACTTTTACCCATGCTTTTGGTCGCAATTGACTACGAGCGCCATTGGCAATTAAGACCGCATCAAAGCAATCATCAAACTTTTGGTTGTGATTAAAGCCAAAGACCCTAATTTCATTAGGGTGTTCTTCAAGTCTTTCAATTGTGTGGCTCATACGCCAAGTAATGTGACTTGAATATTGAGAAAGTTTTTGAGTAAGAACGTGACATAAAGTAGAACGGTGAATACCTAAACCATAAAGATTTGTTGAAGCTTCATGATAGTGACTATTTACTAAAAGGCGTTTATCAGGAAGTTGCCCTTCTAAACCTGTGACTTTTGCACCTAGTGTTAAGGCTTCATCAAGTACACCAAGATGCTCAAATACGGCTAACCCAGCAGGCTGTAGTAAAAGACCTGCACCTACCGGAGATAATTCATCAACTTGTTCAAAAATAGTCACATTATTGCCTTCGCGGGCGAGCAAAATCGCAGTTGCTAAACCTGCTGTACCAGCACCGATAATGGCAAAATGAGGTGTTTTCATTGTTTATTCTTTTGAAGTATTTATAGGTTCAATTTAACAATGAACTTATCAGTGATCTAGAAAAATTTTTTAAAATTAAATTATTGTCATAGAAAAATCCCTTGCGATAGCAAGGGATTTAAATGTTATTTCATTACTCGCCAAAGTGCTAATAAACTACTCAGCACAATCAAAATAACCGAAACGAACCACGGACTAATAATAGCGATAGTTAATAAAATTACGATAACGCTACCGAACATCCAACTGCGGCGTTGTTGATGTTCCATTTGCAAACGAAGTTGCTGCATTTCGCGTAACTGACGGTCTTGCCAAGCAGACTGATTTTTTAAACCATTTAAACTATCAACAATTAAGCTTGGGAAATCTTGAGCACCTAAAAGCAGGTCAGGTAGTTGCTGCCCTAACTCTTTTATATTTTTGACTGGGTTCATGTTGGCTTTGACCCATTCAGTCAAAATTGGTTTTGCCAATTTCCAGATGTCGAGCTGAGGATAAAGATCGGTCCCTAGGCCTTCGACATGCACTAAAGTCTTTAGCAACAACATGAGTTGCGGTGGAATTTCTAAATGGAAGCGACGGGCAATATCCATCACTTGAATTAAGATGCCAGCAAAATCAAGTTGATCCATTGGTTTAGACACCATTGGACCAACGGTGCGACGCATTTCACGCGATAGCGCATCTTGGTCTGTACCCGGTGGAATCCAGCCAGCTTGGTGCACAATTTGAATGAGCTGCATAAAGTTGCTGTTCATTACAGCAAGCAACATGCGGGCAATCGTCATCTGGTCATGCTTAGATAACTCGCCCATAATTGCACAGTCCAACGCAATAAAGCGTGGATTGCTTGGGTTAATTGTTTCTACAAAGACATTGCCGGGGTGCATGTCGGCATGGAAAAAGTTATCGCGAAATACTTGCGTGAAGAAAATGGTTAATCCTTTTTCTGCAAGTTGTGCGCGGTCCATGCCTAGACGGTCAAAAGTCGCCGTATCTGAAATAGGTACGCCTGTAATACGCTCTGCCACCATGACATCTTTGGTGTCCATGTAGACTTCAGGCACATACATCATGGTTGAGCCAGTAAAATAATGGCGCATACGACGGGTATTATCCGCCTCAATACTCAAGTCTAGTTCATTTAAAATGATCTGGCGGTAGTCTTGAATAATTTCGCTTAAATGCAACGCACGAGCAGCTTCAAGACGGCTTTCTAGCGTATTGCCTAACCACGCCAAAATTTCAAAGTCTTGCAAAATTTGGTTGCGAATGTCAGGGCGAGTCACTTTAATAACGACTTCACGACCATCGTGCAAAGCAGCAGTATGAACTTGCGCAATTGACGCAGCAGCTAATGGCTGGTCATCAAAGCGAGCAAACAAGGTATTTACGTCTGCCTTTAATGAGTCCTGAATACGTTGTTTGGCAACATTGCTATCAAAAGGTTTTACCTGATCTTGAAGTAAGACTAATTGAGCGAGTATTTCAGGTAGAATCAAATCACGTCGGGTTGACAGTAATTGACCAAGCTTAATTGCAAGCGGCCCCATCTCTTCCAAAGCTTCTTTGAGCTTTAAAGGATTTTTACGTTCACGACTAGACCATGCGGCTGGGTGCATTTTAATAACACTTAATGCACGTTGAGCTTTAACTGGTAATTCATCCGCAGGGAACAACGTATCGAGTCTATAGTGCGCTGCAATACGCCAAAGTTCGAGTAAACGTGAAACGTGCGGAATCATATACAGTCTTACCTAGTCTTGAGAGGGTTGTAGTTGTGCGTTGAGTTGCTGCAATCTTGCTTCTAGACGGTCAATGTCTTGATTAAGCTTGCGCGTTGCTTGAGTTAAATCATCCATTTCCCAACGAGGGGCAAATAGACCGCTATCTTCTTTTAAGGCATCTTCAGCAAAAAACAGATGACTTTGAAGAGAGCGTTTTAAATGTTTTGGTGCAAGCTGAATCTTGCCAATTTCGTGGGCAAGTTGAGGACCAACCCATCTTGATAAGTGCGCAGCTAAATCTGGTTCAGCTTGTTGCATGATTTTTTGAATATCCTGTAACAGGTGATAATCACCTTGCAATGGGATATTGCCAATCTGATCTGGATCGCTGACCAATAGTTTGATCAGCTCAATGACATCTTTAACATGCAAAGTTGCTGTAGCTTCAGAAATTTTGAATTGCTCATCAAAAGGGCGTTGTTCAAAAATAGAAGGCTTTTCACTATGCCCTGTTGCGGTAGGTTCAAGACGTACTTTTTCTTGGTCAAAGAATACATCGACAGAAAGTTGCGGACTGTCGATTACGACACGCAACATTTTGCCCTGTAACTGATTAAGCTGAATGCGAGTAACCGCATCCAGATCGATCAGATGATGAATGATACGTTCGACTGCACCGAGTGCCAGAATCGACCACATATCGTTAACCCTTACAGTTTGAAGCCACGGTGAACGGCAACGATACCAGCAGTAAGGTTGTGATAGTCACAGTTCTGGAAGCCAGCATTTTCCATCATACCTTTTAAGGTGCGTTGGTCTGGATGCATACGAATTGATTCAGCCAAATACTTATAACTCTCTGAATCATTGGCAACTAATTTACCCATAATCGGTAAAGCAGTGAATGAGTAGAGGTCATAAAGTTTTGAGAATGGCTCAAATACAGGCTTAGAAAATTCAAGAATAAGCAAACGACCGCCTGGCTTTAACACACGGAACATAGAAGCAAGTGCTGCATCTTTATCAGTCACGTTACGTAAGCCAAAACTAATGGTGAGTAGATCAAAGCTGTTATCTGCAAAAGGTTCTAAAGTTTCTGCATTGGCAAGTACGAAGTCGACATTGGTACAGCCTGCATCAATCAAACGGTCACGGCCTACATTGAGCATAGATTCGTTAATGTCTGAAAGAACGACATGGCCTTGAGGACCAACTTCGCGGCTGAATACTTTCGCTAAATCGCCTGTACCACCAGCAATGTCCAACACATGTTGACCACGGCGTACACCTGACATGTTAATTGCAAAGCGTTTCCAAAGGCGGTGAATACCAAATGACATCAAGTCATTCATCAAGTCATATTTGCTTGCAACCGAATGGAAAACTTCTGCAACTTTTTGAGCTTTATCTTCAGTTTTAACAGTTGAGAAACCAAAGTGTGTGGTTTCTCCCACGTTGCCAGTATTGCCAGCACCACGTGGTAAATTGTATTTCGGTACAGAACCGTTAACCGGTGTGTCAGTTAAGGTTTGTTGTAAAGTTTGTTGTTGCCCTTGAGGGGTACCTTGCGGTAAAGGTGAGCTTAGGAATGGGCTAACTTTGTCTGAACTTTGTGCCTGCTCAGTTGGAGATGTTGGCTTTTGGTTTTCGTTAGACATATTGTCTCTCCTAGACTCAAACTCAAGTGAAACGGAATAAGTTCTGCATGATGACAGATTTTGTCTATTTTTACAGGCATCATCATGCAAATATAATGAATAAAATCTCAACTTCGTAAGGTTGATTTTTTCTCTGTGCCGACCTTATCACACTCTAAACGGATTCGGATGCCCTGAATGTACATTTTCAATAATCTGGCGTTCTTTTTCAGTAAAAGTCTTGATAAAGGTCTCGGCTGATTTTAACGGTTTCATCGCGCTAAAACCATCTTGAATAAAATCATACATCAATTCGAAGTGATATTTCTGGGCAATGCCTTTACACATTTTAAAAGCCGTAAACATCATAAATGAGCGCATATATTTATCGAGTGCTGCGCCTAAATCGTCAAGAAGAGCAAGTTGTTGATAACGAGCTTCTGCCTGATCAAGTTTGGTTAGGGTTAAGCGCATGATTTCATCGGTTAATACCGTGTCAGCCGGATAATCCTCAAGAAGCTGTATCGCCACTTGTTCATCAAGCTGAGTGGCAAGCACAGCTAAACTTACCGATTTAGTTCCAGTTTTAATCGCATTCTCAGGCAATACTTTTTCGGCTTTATGTGCATATTTCAATAGACGTTCAATTTGTGCTGCAAGGGCATCAAACTCTGGACCACCATATAAACGATTTAAAAAATACTGTGCCATGAGTTTATGTTCAGGCAAGTTGAAAAATTCATGATGTGTATCTTTCATCCGCTCTTTTAGCCATGTTTGTACATCTTGCAAACGTTGGGCAAGCACCGGATTGTCGTGATAATTAAATGTTTTATATTGTTGTAAAAGTTCATCAAAAGCAGCGAGTTTAGACATGTAAGACTCTAATATTGGGCTATTTACAAAAAATCATAAGAGGCATTGTAACCTTGTACTATGGCGAGAAGATGTAAAAAAAATGATTCATGCGTCAATTTTTAGATGGAATTTGGCCGCAATGACATAATTTGTATAGCAATTCATCATTTAACCGCATAAGTTAAATATCAACGAAATTAAACAATAAATGATTAGAGCCGTGGACTATGAGTGAACAACAACCAAAATTTGAAATTCGAGATGAAGAACAACTTTCAGTCGATTTGATTGAGGCACAATATGCTCTAAAAGAAAGTCGAGGGAAGCCGAATGCTAAAAGTACACTCATTTTAATGAGTGGTATTGAACTGGCTGGAAAAGGCGAGGCGGTTAAGCAGCTTCGCGAGTGGCTAGATCCAAGATATTTAAGAGTAAAAGCAGATGCACCGCGTGTGCTGACAGATACAGAAGCATTTTGGCAATCTTATTCTGAGTTTATTCCTACCGAAGGTCAAATTGTGGTCATGTTTGGCAATTGGTATAGCGATTTACTTGTTACGGCAACGCATGTGTCTGAACCTTTAGATGAGGCGCGATTTGATGCTTACGTTGAAAGTATGCGGGCATTCGAACAAGATTTGAAAAATAATTATGTGGATGTGGTTAAAGTCTGGTTTGATCTTTCATGGAAATCATTGCAAAAACGTTTAGACAAAATTGACCCGTCAGAGCAGCACTGGCATAAGCTTCACGGTCTAGACTGGCGTAATAAAAAACAATATGACACTTTGCAAAAGTTACGCCGCCGTTTTACCGACGATTGGTACATTATTGATGGCGAAGATGAAACACAACGCGATCAGTTTTTTGCTCAATACCTTTTGCAACACATGCGTCAACTTCCTGACCATGAAACTGAAGTTAAAGGAAAATGGCAACAAGCTAAAATTCCAGAGAGTTTATTAAAACCTTCTAATGAGCCACTTGAAAAAGCTGAATATAAAAAAGAGCTCGATAAACTCAGCAAAAAAATTGCTGATGCAATGCGTTTCGATAAACGCAATGTCGTGATTGCTTTTGAGGGAATGGATGCTGCTGGTAAAGGTGGTGCAATTAAGCGAATTGTTAAAAACCTAGATCCGCGCGAATATGATATTCACTGTATTGGAGCACCTGAACGGTACGAGGTACGACATCCTTATTTATGGCGTTTCTGGAACCGTATTAATGAGGCTGAAAAAATCACGATCTTTGATCGGACGTGGTATGGGCGAGTACTCGTTGAACGTGTCGAAGGTTTTGCTTCGCCTTTAGAGTGGCAGCGTGCTTATGACGAAATTAATCGTTTTGAAAAAGATTTATTTGATAGTCAAACGATTGTGGTAAAGATTTGGCTGGCAATTAGTAAAGATGAACAAGAGCAACGTTTTAAGGCCAGAGAAGAAACCCCACATAAACGCTTTAAAATTACCGCAGAGGATTGGCGTAATCGTGATAAGTGGGACGATTATTTAAAAGCCGCAGCAGATATGTTTGAGCGAACCAGTACGGAATACGCACCTTGGTATATTGTTGCAACTGATGATAAATATACTGCACGTCTAGAAGTATTAAAGGCTGTTTTAAAACAGCTGAGAGCAGATTAAGCTCTCAGCCATAAGGTACCTACTAATTTACAACAGTGGTACGGCTTTTTTGCTGAATACGTTTTGCAAGATTGTAACTGTCATTCAGGTGAGTTTCTGCTATTTTTTTCATCATGAAATAGCCTAAACTTGCTGCTACAATTTGTCCGCCTAGCGGTATAAATTTAGTCACCTGTTTCGTTACGATTTTGCCCAAAAAACCATTAAATGTTTTTTTAACAGTAGTACGTGCCACTACAAAACCTGAAAATTCAAAACCGCGTTTACGTAATTCATCCCAATGAATTGTTTTAGTTTTTGGGTCGTAAACACTCACGTGCTCAGGTGCTAAGCCAAAACGGGAATTGATATCTGGAATAAGGTGCGACAAAATTCCCAAATCTATCACCACGTCTAAAAACGGAATCGGTACAATTGCCGCTCCTGCTGAGACGTAAGCTCTTTTTTTGATGAGGTCACGACACTCATCGCGAATTTGTTCCAGATTTAGGCTAGGATCAATATAGTCAGGAATGTTATCAATTTTCATAATGTCTACCTGTGTAAGTTTCTTGATGGCGTCATTCAAACCAAGTGTAAGTGACACCTAAAGTTAAATTATGCTGTGTTTAAACCAACGTGACATAGTCAGATTCAGTTGTATAGTAATGAATGTTTATGATTTTGTGCATAAATTATGCAAGCAGGATATGAAATAAATGGGGATTCATGTTATTCAAAGCCAACGTATTGATGTGTTGTTGCAAGGTGTATTAGCGTCTACATCGCAAACTTCAACGCATCCTTTACAGGTTTTGAAAACACAGCATTTTGTTGTTCCAAGTCCTGCGGTTGAGCAGTGGCTAATACAGAAACTTGCAGAACAGCAAGGCATGAGTGCCAATTACCAGTTTCATCAACGGGTACGAGGTTTCCAGTGGTATGCCTACCAGCAAGTTTTAACTGCCCATAAAGAACAGGTCCGTAAAGCGAACATTCCACGTTTAATTTTTAAATGGCGGGTTCATCAGACTTTGTATGAATTTATACAACCTGATGCAATTAGCATAGATACCTCACATCCTCTCCATTCTATTGTTCAGCGCATTTATGATAGCGCAGACCGGCTTGAGCAAGGCATAGATAAACAACTAAAAAAACAAAAAATGCTGTATTGGGTCGCTGAGCAGGTTGCCGATCTATTTAGTAACTACATGATTTATCGTGGACAGTGTCAGCGTGGTTGTGAAAATAGCTGTACGTGTCCAGAGAACTGGTTAGCTGCTTGGGGGCAAGGGCGAGCGCTCGATATTGAAAAATATATTGTGCAAAAAGACGAAGAGGTTACTGCTTTTGCATTGCATCAAACTCAAGAGCTAGAACGTTGGCAGCGGTGGTTGTGGCAGCAACATTTTCATGATGACTTTTTGCAGATGCAGCAAATTGATGCGTTGTTTTGGCAAGAGATCGAACATCCAGATCGCAGTAAATGGGCTATTTCCAGATTACCTCATCAGGTGGTGATCTTTACATTATTGGATTTACCGCCTAGCCAGTTACAGTTCTTGCGCCGTTTAGGGCAATATATTGATGTGCTAATTTTGCACTATAACCCTTCGCAAGAATATTGGGCAGATAGCGTTGATCCCCTGTGGAAACAGCGTTATGACTTAGGGGTAAAAGAGCGCTTTATTGCGAAAAACCCTAAGGCAACGGATGCTGAAATTAGCGATTTCTTTAATAAATTTACACTCAACTTTAATGCTGAAGCACGTGAGTCCAGACATCCACTTTTAACAAGATTAGGTAAACAAGCCCGCGACCACTTTTCACTATTATCAAATTTATCTACGGGTGAAGAGGGTAAGTGGGTTGATGCTTTTGTGGATGATTTCCCTGAAAGTTTACTCGGTAAAGTTCAATCCGATATTTTGCATTTGGTGGAACCCCAAGCTAAGCAATATGGGCTTGCTCCAGACGATGACTCTATTCAGATCCATGTTTGCCATTCTACTTTACGTCAGCTTGAAGTACTAAAAGAGCAATTGATTGGTTGGTTGGCCCAAACACATGAGCAGCCGCGTCGTCCAAATGATATTTTGGTTTTAGTTCCTAATTTGACCGACATAGAGCCTTTAATTCGGAGTGTATTTCCTGCAACTGCCACTGAGCAAGGTGTGCATTTACCAGTTAAAATTGCCGGAGTTGCCTCACTTGATGCATTAAATGCTTGGCGTGCCGTGATTGGGCGTATTCAGCTGATGCAAGGGCGTTTTAGCTTTGATGATTTTGCTGATTGGTTAAGCTTGCATGCGACTCAGCAACGATACGAACTTGAATATGCTCAGGTTGAGCGAATTTTAAATTTACTTGCCGATGCAGGGTTTAAACGAGGACTTGATGCAGAGCATCTCAAGCGCAGTTTGTGTGAGGGTGATGATGATTATCGATATAGTTTTAAATTTGCTTTAGAGCGATTGGCTCTTGGCATTGCTGTGCCTGTACATGAAACATTTAATCAGGTGCTGAGTTATGCCAAAGTTCAACCAGGTGATTTTGAGTTGATTGGTACACTCATTCAGATTTATCAAGATTTGAATGAGCGCCGTGATTGGTTAACCCTACATGAACAGGGGCAAGTCTATACGGTTGAATATTGGCTCCAAGTACTGGGTAAAGATATTGTCGAATTTGAGCAGGTGGGTGTTGCTGCTTTAAAAGCTGTTCGGGAAATTGTAAAAAAACAAGAGCGAATGTTGACGCTCGCAAGTTATTACGCAGAGACAGAAACAGGAACTTTGCGCAAAATTACGTTGCCTCTACCTTATATTATTGAAGAAATTCAACGGACCTTAGAAAGCCAAAGTGCACAAGCGGAACCGACTGGGCAGATTACCTTTGCCCAAATTGGACATATTCGGCCGCTCCCTTATCGCTTAATGGTGATGTTAAATCTTGATGCAGGGCAATTCCCAAACCGTGATACACACGTTCCATTTGATTTAATGGATGCATTGCGCCAACAGTTAGGAGACCGCTCTCGACTTGAAGATGATCAAGGTGCTTTTTTAGATGCTTTATTATTAGCCCAAGAAAATTTATGGCTGTTTTATAACGGTTTTGATGTGAATGATGGTGAGGTGCGAGAACCTTCCAGTATTCTTCAAGAGTTCCGTGAACACCTTGCCTTGATTGTGAAAGCTGAAGATGATGTGCCTGAAAGTGTTGTTATTGAAGGGATTGAGATTCCGTCACAGTTAAAACAACTCTATCACTTACATGATTTACAGCCCTTTGATCCGAAAGGTTTTTCTGTAGAAAAAAGTGGTGTTCGTTACCAAGATCATTGGTTTAAGGTTGCTTCACAAATTCAGCAAGTCTCAGGAAACCGTCAACCTTGGGCGAATACGACCTATCCGCTGCAAGCGCCTGACATGTTGGTTTTAGATAGCCAGCAATGGATACAGGATGTGACATTCCCAGCACGACTATATTTGAAAACTTTAGGAGTAGAAAACTTAGGAAGTGTCGGACTGCTCGACCAAAATGAACCTTTGTTACTAGATGGTTTAGGACGTTATGCGATTCGACATTTTTTACAGCAATCTGATCAACAAGCACAACCTGAGGTATTACTTGATCAATTGCCTGTAGGCAAAGTCAAATATAGTGCATGGCAACAAGGTGTTTTTGAACAAGAGTGCCTGCTTGAACGCCTCCATCAATACGCGCCAGCAGTCACACAAACGACTCAGCGAGTTTGGCGAATTGCTAAACAGCTCCATATGAATATTACAGTTCCAAAGTCTGAAAATCAGGATTGGATCAGCATGGAGCCTTCAAGCGCTCGGGCAAAAAGACGTGCGAAAGTCTGGTTAGAATACCTACTCTGGTTAGCTTATTTGAATGAGGGAAGTGTAGGAGCTGAAAAACGCCGTATTGTGGTTTTTAGCGATCAAACCGTGATTTGTAGTGGAGTGAGTTCTGAACAGGCTCGGCAATATTTACAACCATGGTTTAAAATCTGGCGTTACGCACAACAACAACCACTAGTTTTGCCAGCAGCCTTATTATTAAAACCGCTAGAAAAAGCCAAAGCATATCAGTGGGAAACGGCAGATCAGGCAGAAAAAGCAAAACTGGATGAGAAGAGCTATGCTGAGCTGTTAAAATACTGGAATGAAACAGGGTCATTTACCACGATGGATATGACTCAAAATGAAGCTTGCAAGCTGCATAAAGACTGGAGCTTTATTTTACAAGAACAAGATGCACAAGCTTTGCTTCAACATGCTTGTGATGAGTTTGCGTATGATCTGTACCATCCAGTTTTTCAATTTCAACATTCGGAGTAAGACATGAACTCAAGAGTACAGGTGTCTTATCAACCTATTATTGATATTGATTTTAGTGGATTACACTTAATTGAAGCTTCAGCAGGTACAGGAAAAACTTATACTTTATCGAGCTTGATGGTCCGTATTTTTCTTGAAAAGTACTTGCCTCGACAAGTGATTGCGACCACGTTTACCCGTGCTGCCGCTGCTGAGTTAAAAAGCCGTATTCGTGCCCGTTTGGTCGAAACGTATCGTTATTTAGAGACGAAGCGCAGTTTTACAGAACACGAATTAATTACGCAGGCTGAGCAAGAGCCTGATTTGTTACTCCAACATATTTTAAAAAGCTTTGCGACGCGTATTGCCTATGCGTGTGAGCGTTTAAAATTAGTTATAGATCAGTTCGATGAGCTATTTGTTGGAACACTCGATAGCTTTAGCCAAAAACTATTGCGTGAGTTTGCTTTTGAGAGTGGCAAAATTGAACGCGCTCAAATTACCGATGATGCCAAAACCTATAGCCGACAACTCATTCATGATGTACTACGTGAATGGATACAGTCTCAACCTCAAACTGTAATTGATGCCTTATATCTGGTAGGTGAACTTAAGAGTGTAGATAGTTTTGTCAAACTCGTCGAAGACTCACTTAATTTTAGTTCGGCTCATTTTAAACTTCCCGAAAAACCTACCATTCAATTTGAACAACTTGCACAGCTCAAACAGTTGGCAACAGAAATTGATCTCAGCCTTTTAGAGCACTATTACCAGCTCGATGGCGAACATTATAAGCATGTGAGCGGTACGGTATTTCGAAACGGCGCTTTTAATAAATTATTTAGTGAATGTTTACCGCAGCTACTGCAAGTTTTAACGCAAAGCGACAGTATTTTAGTTTTTGATGGGTCGCTATCAGCACAGCGTGAGCTTGTTTTTAAGTTTTTAGGTCAAATTTCTGATCAGAAAGTTTTTAAAAAATGTCCAGCCGAAATTTCAGATGGTTTCTATCAACACCCTACAGTTCAGCAAATACAGCAACTCTTTGGTGTACTGAAAAACTATGCTGAGCAGTTCGACCAGCTTCATATTTATTTGAAGGCCTATTTGTGTGTCGAAGTTAAAAAACGACTACCGCAGGTTTTACAAAATAAAGGCGAAACGACTTTTTCTCAGCAAATTCGCACACTGTCTGATGCTTTAAAGGGTGAGCAGGGGCAACGTTTTGCAGTATTTGTTCAGGCGCGTTATCCCTTAATTTTGGTCGATGAATTTCAGGACACTAACCAAGATCAAGACGACATGCTCGCCAGTATCTGGCGTCATCCGCAGCGTTATCAAAAAGGCTGCATGATTATGGTGGGTGACCGAAAACAGGCAATTTACGGTTTCCGTGGTGGGGATATGCTCACCTTCCTAAATGCCTATAAAGATATTCAAGCCAAACATGGGTGCGAATATAAGTTAATTCATAACCACCGTTCGGTAGCTGATCTGGTTGAAGTCGTCGATGCGTTATTTCAGCGGCAAATCGATTTTGGTGAACAGGTTCAATATGACCCAATTCGGGCAGGCACTCGACCTCATCCTGCGCTGATTGAGCACAACAATCATAATCCTCATCCTTTGCGCTGGTTGATGCTCAAAGACAAAGAAACGGAAGCACAGCAAGTTGCATGGAAGATTCGGGATTTACTCAACCGTTCTCATGAGGGTCATTTATATTTTCAAAAAGACTCTCAGACTCAAACTTTAAACGAAGATGATATTGCGGTATTGTCTCGTAATCATGATGGGCTTGATAAAGTTCAATATGAGTTAGAGCGTTTAGGCATTCGAGTTAATCGTCCATCGAAACGCAGTGTTTTTGATTGCACGATTGCCCAAGACGTCGGTGCTTTATTGACAGCAATACTTCATCCTTACGATGAGGCAAAAGTGAAGCGGGCTTTAATTAGCCGCCTGTTTGCCATGGACTTGAAGCAATTGTTGCAACTTGAGCAGACAGCAGAAGGCTTAAGTCAGTTCATGACTGGTTTTGATAGCATTCGAGAGTTGTGGTCTGCTCAGGGCTTTTTAGTTGCATGGCAACAATGTTTAAGCCAGTTTGATATCTGGCAAAATTTGGTGGCTGCTCAAAGCAAAGATAATGAACGGGTTGTGGTGAACTTGCGTCATTTAACTGAAATTTTGAGTCAGCACAGCGAGAAATACTCAGGCGCGCAAAACCTTTATCATTGGTATCTCAAACAGTTGCGTTCTCCTCTTGACCGTGATTGGGAGCTAGAACGTAAATTGTCGAGTGAAGCTGGCGTTCAGCTCATGACAATTCACCAGTCAAAAGGACTGGAATTTAAGATTGTTTTTTTGTTGGGTGCAGACAAGCCATTTCGAGAAAATAACAAAACTCTGAATTTTTCGACCCAAGATGTAGTCCAGCCAGACTCAAACCAGATGTTGACTCAACGAGTCGTTGCGATTGCTGATAAGACTTATTTGAATGAAATTGAACTTAAGCAACACGAAGAGCGGGCATTAGCTGAACAGAATCGTCTTTGGTATGTCGCTTTAACGCGAGCAAGCCACCGCGTCTATGCTGTTTTACAAGATGCTGATGGTAAATCAGTTTCAGGCTTAGCTTTCTGGAAAAATAGGAATGAGCCTTTTCAGCACCATTGCTGTACAGATGAAATGGTTTTGGAGCAGATTCCACAGGCAATTCATTTAGCCAAACAAACAAGTATTATTGAAATACAAGCACAACGTTTTCCTGAGCAACGTTTTTATTCGAGAGGTAAAACCAGTTTCAGTTACTTGGCGCAGCATTTAAAACATAAGGTTGGCACAGATTTATTGGCGAGTCAGAGCAATGATGCTGTATTAGCAGAAGATGAGCTGGACTTGGTCAACACTGTTGAAACAATCAGTGCTCAGCCGATTGACTGGATAAAGAATAATTTTCCGCGAGGAACGCTTGCTGGTAATTTCCTGCATGAAATTTTTGAGCATATCGATTTTCAATGTTCAGATGATTGGGTCATAGAAATACGTCGTCGTTTTAAAAATGACTATAGTAGTCTCTGGCTAGATTTACTTAGTACATATAAAGAGAGCTTCCCAGAGGAAGAAGACGCCGAGAATCTGCTTTATCAGTCAGTTGCACAGTGGTTGCAAGATGTTTTACGAACACCACTCTATCAGGGCTTCCGATTGAACCAACTTCAACCAGAGCAGCATTTGTCGGAGTTTCCTTTTTATTTGGCATTGTCGGATCGGGTTTTAGCCATGACTCGTGTTCAGCAGCTCTTTGCTGAATATGGCCTAAATATGCCGGAGCTACTTGAAGCGCGTTCGGCCCGTTATCTCAATGGTTCTATCGATTTGGTTTATTTTGATGGACAGCGCTATCACATTGCCGACTATAAAAGTAATTATTTAGGAGAAGATCTTGCAGATTATCGTAGCGATAACATTGCACAAAGCATGTCTTTGGCAAGTTACTGGCTACAGGCAGGTCTATACTTGGTGGCATTACATCGCTATTTGCAAGTCAAAATGCAGGATTACCAAATTGAGCAACATTTAGGTGGGGCGACTTATCTTTATTTGCGTGGCATGAATGGTGAAGCAGAGCAGGGGTATTATTACTGGCAACCTAGTATTGAGTTTATTCTGCGTCTTGATGCCATTTTGGGGTATTTTCTGAGGATAAAATCGCATGAAAAATGCTGATAAGTTAGGTAATTTTAAGATTAACAAATACTTGACATGTGGATAAGCCTGTCTATAACCATGTGGACAAGCGTGTGGAAAACTAGGTGGATAAGTGTGTGGACAATCTAAATAGCCCTGAACAAGCCGATTTAAGCTGGTTAACAACGTGGAGTAACTTCTTAAATCAGGCTCCATTTACTGAGCAATCACAAGTGCCAGATACCGCTTCTTATTTACAGCAGCTTATTGAAGCTAGCTTGCAAGGTGATAGCTGTATCGATGTCAGTCCAGAGCAAATTGCAGCACTTGGTCAACTTGCTATATCAGCCGATCAAGCGACTTCAAAAGTTGCACCATGCGTCTACGATGAGCAGGGGTTGGCATTATACCGATATTGGCACCTAGAGCAACGCCTTGCAGAACAAATTTGTCGATTAAAGCAACAATTAATTCAGCCTGTATCTTGTGATGACTATATAAGCTTACTCACAGACCCTCATCAGCAGGCAGCTTTACAAATGGTTGCTCGGCAGAGCCTGAGTATTATTACGGGTGGGCCGGGTACAGGTAAGACCTATACACTTGCACGTATTATTGCTGTGCTTAGCCAAGCAATTCCGCATATTCGTGTGGCGATGGCTGCTCCAACGGGTAAAGCAGCACAGCGCATGCAAGAGGCCTTACAGAACTCGTTTAATGACCCTAAATTGCTTGAGTCTGGATTAATGAGTGAAGAGCTCAGAAATCAGGGAACACAAACGATTCATCGTTTATTGGGAATGGGGCATAGCCAAACACCACGGTTTAATCAAAAACAACCGCTTCCTTACGATGTGATTGTGGTGGATGAAGCTTCCATGCTGGATTTAAATCTAGCAACTCTTCTGTTTGAGGCTGTGCCAGAGTCTTGTCGAATTATTTTATTAGGAGATGCAAATCAGCTCGCTTCCGTTGATGTAGGTGCAGTACTTGCTGACTTGCAACAAATACAGGCACTAGCCGACAACAGAGTACAATTACAAACAAGTCGTCGTTTTGCTGAAGGGGCGTTGATTGGGCAAGTTGCTAAATTTATTCAGGCACAAACCTATCAACAAAATCATGAAGTGGTTTTGCAGCAGTTTGAAATTGATATTGTTCAGGTTTCTGAATTAAAGCCTATAGTTTTACAAAATGACATGCCAGATGTAGTTCAGCTTGAGTATTTACCGGAAGGGAATCACACAGAAGTCGAAATTTATTATCAGAAACTCATGTTAGGTTTCCAAGGCTATGTAAAGAGCCTAAAAAATTATTTAAAAGAAGAACGCTCGATTGAACAGGTCCAAAATGTAGTAAGAGCATTCGATGACTACCGTATTTTAACGGCGGTCCGTCATGGCCCATTTGGATTACAGCAGTTAAATCAGTACGCACAGCGCTGGTTACAACAACAGTTATCAATAGTTACAGTGGGTGGTTGGTATGTAGGTCGTCCGGTAATGATGACTTATAACGATTATCAGCTCGGTATTTCAAATGGAGATATTGGCCTGTGTTTTGAGCATAGAACTCAGCCACAGCAATTTGAAGTATATTTTCCAAGTTTAAATAAATGGGTGGCGGCAAACCGGTTACCTAAAAGTATCCAAAGTGCATTCGCTTTAACAATTCATAAGTCGCAAGGGTCTGAATTTACACATACTGCTGTGGTTCTTGATCAGGCTGCAAAGAATTTATTAAGCCAAGAGCTTATTTACACTGCGATTACACGAGCTAAAAAAGTAGTAAGTCTTTTGGTTCATCCAGAAGCTTTAGTTCAGGCATTTACAGTTCGTACGACACGAAAAAGTGGTTTAGTTCAGAAAGTTAATCGGTTAGTTCGTTAAGACAAACTTAATATTTTTACCCTTGTAAGAAAAAGCTTACATAGATTCGAGATATTTGCTGCTAGAGTACACCCCACGTTTTTGAGATTATAAACACACAACGAGCTTGGCACGGAATGTCGGGCAAAATCGCACAATAATAATAGCTTAAGTCGAGAGACTGCGAACTTACAATGATGTAGGTGTATAAAGAGGAAACTTACAGCCGCTAAGCCTTGTAGTTTTGGGAGAGACTACAGGGCTTTTTTATATTCACGTTTTAATTTACTTCTAAAAAATTATCAAAAAAGATCTGTTTTAGACCTCTATTTAGTATGTTTTCTTTTAAAAATTTATATCAATAATATCAATATATTTATCTGTAATATGATTTTTAAACAGCCATTTTTCCTGTGAATTGTTAAGTTATATGTTATACAGAACTGTACGTTAAATGTTAAAAATGGTTATTTACTAAATATTATACAGACCTGTACGTTTTTACTTACATGATGATAAGAAAAATACTACTTTTCTTCATAATTGGATGTGTCACAATACATCACATAAGGAAATAGAAACAAAGACACTGGAAGTGAGTTAAAACAACAAGAAGGATGTGACTAGCATCTCACCAACGATAATAAAAACAGAAATAACACGATAAACAAAAACTACAGCGCAAAAAACCCAAGCAGAAATGCTTGGGTTTTTTATTTGCTTTTACACTAAGTTAGTTTCGTGTGAGTCGCTACCAAACAAAGATCGGCGCTGATCTCTAGGGATGCGGGGACATTGCGTTGAAATCTGATAAAGCACGTTGGCTAAAGCAGGAAGGTGTGTTCCCACTACAGATTTACCCGTTGTTAACAGAGACACGCTAATATCTCTTTCAGGATCGGCCCAACATAAAATGTTGGAGAATCCTAAATGACCAAAAGCTTGCCCCGTCATTGGACCAAAAAGGCCTACAGGGTTACTACCTAACATTGGTCCTAAGGCATAGCGCATTGGAATTAATAAAGTACGATCAATGTTAACGCCTGTAGTCGGCAGTGTTGCCCTGAAAATCGTTTTCTCACTGAAAATTTGCTGACCGCCATAGCTTCCTCCACTTAAAAGCATTTCAAAGAAACGTCCAGCTTGTTCTGCGCTGGTATAGATGTTTCCGGCTGGGCAAATTGTGTCCATAAAACGGTTGTCGTTAGTGACATCAACTGCAAGTTGTAACCCTCCACCTAATACATGGTTCAGGTAGTGGTCGGTACCAAGGCGAGGGTGTAGACCCGTTGCACAGTTTAAAGCAACCTCTGAGCGGTATTCTGGTTTTAAACCATAGTTGAAATAAGGCATTCCCATCGGTTTTTCGATAGTTTGATGCACAAATTCACGTAAATCTTGCCCAGTCACCCGCTCAATCACTTCTCCTAAAATATAACCCGCTGTAACAGCATGATAGGCAAGATGGTTACCAGCAGGGGATACAGGCTTGGCAGCATATAAACGTTTTAAAATTTGATCTTTATCAAAGAGTAATTCTGGTGTGACATCGCCGTCTATATAGGGAATGCCGCCACGATGTGCTAATAAATGAAAGATAGTCGCACGGCGTTTACCATTTACGCCATATTCCGGAATATAGTAGCTCACAGGATCAAGCAAATTGATTTCGCCTTTTTCATCTAATAGATGAATTAACATGGCAGTGATCATCTTTGATGCTGAAAACAGGCAAACAGGTGTATCTGGAGTCGCAATCAAAGCATTCTCTTGTAGTCCTGCTGGAGAGTTCCCCTGAGCATATCCAATGCTTCGGTTCAGCAAAACTTTACCTTGTCGACGTAGACAAAAAGTAATGAGTGGATAATTTCCGGTTTTATATAATGCTTCTACACTGTTCCAGATTTTTTGAATCTGGCGTCCAGTCATTCCACCCTGTTCAGCAGCAACCTCATCTTTACGACGAATAACTCGCTCAATATTGTCCGGTACTGGACAAGTGTTGGTTGAAAAAATTTTCACACGTTCCTCGCGCTTATTTCTTTTTATTCAAGGGTAGTGTGCAGAGTTAATATGCTCATGTCAGTGTCTAAAATGACAAGTTACTGAAAACTATTTTGCAATCCACCTATAGATACCTTAAAATAGGCGACTTGCTGTAGTGATGCACGGCAGTCAGTTGCCTCAACTGATTCATATCGTTTACTTTTTTTAAGCATCTCGGAGAAATCGAATGGCTTTAACTAATGCAGACCGCGCAGAGATCATTGCTAAATTTGCTCGCGCTGAAAATGACACTGGTTCACCAGAAGTACAAGTAGCTTTATTGACTGCTCAAATCAATGATTTACAAGGTCACTTTAAAGCTCACAAACACGACCATCATAGCCGTCGTGGTTTGATTCGTATGGTTAACCAACGTCGTAAATTGCTTGACTATTTAAATGGTAAAGACCACGGTCGTTACACTGCTTTGATCGGTGCTTTAGGTTTACGTCGTTAATTCGATTTTCACTTTGTTTTCGCTATTTCGCATGTCGCAATGCTTGATTGCTGAAAAGAGAGTTTCACTTAATTTTAGATTAAGTGATTTTTAGAAGGGGCGCTTGTGCGCTCCTTCTTTGCGTTTAACTTTTAACATTATTTAAAATTTTTGGTCTAGTGTGATGGCTTCTAAGCTTTGTCATTTATCTACCAATCGGTGTAGTCTGAATGCCAAACCTTAGGGGTCTCACTAGAATAAAATTAGGAAAATACAATACATGTCAATGTTTAATATCGTTCGTAAAGAATTCCAATATGGTCAACACACTGTTGTTTTAGAAACAGGTCGTGTTGCACGTCAAGCAAATACAGTTTTAGTTACAATGGGCGGCGTAACTGTTTTAGTTGCAGTAGTTGCTCAACCTAAAGCAAAAGCGGGTCAGGACTTCTTCCCGTTAACAGTTAACTATCAAGAAAAACAATATGCTGCGGGTCGTATCCCAGGTGGTTATGGTAAACGTGAAGGTCGTCAGTCTGAAGCTGAAACTTTAATTTCACGTCTTATTGACCGTCCAATTCGTCCATTGTTCCCAGAAGGTTTCTATAACGAAATCCAAGTGACAGCGACTGTTGTTTCTTCTGATAAGACTATGGATGCTGACATTGCTGCAATGATCGGTGCTTCAGCTGCAATGTCAATTGCAGCTGTTCCATTCCGTGGTCCAATTGCAGGCGCACGTGTTGGTTTAATCAACGGCGAATACATTCTTAACCCAACCCACGAACAATTGAAAGAAAGTGATCTTGATCTTGTGGTTGCGGGTACTGAATCTGCGGTACTGATGGTTGAATCTGAAGCGAAAGAACTTTCAGAAGACCAAATGTTAGGTGCTGTACTTTTCGGTCATGACGAAATGCAAATTGCTGTTCAAGCAATTAAAGAATTTGCTGCTGCTGCTGGTGCAGTTGAATCAACTTGGGTTGCTCCAAGCAAAAACGAAGCTCTTCTTGAACAATTAAAAGCAGCTTTCGAAGCTAAAATTTCTGAAGCATATACGATTGCGGTTAAACAAGATCGTTATGCAGCACTGGATGCACTTTATGCAGAAGCTGTAGCTCAGTTCGTTCCTGAAAATGACGAAACTGGTATTGCTGACGAAGTAAACGAATTATTTGAAGAACTTAAATACCGTACAGTACGTGACAACATCTTGTCAGGTAAACCACGTATTGATGGCCGTGATACTAAAACTGTTCGTGGTATCGACGTTCAAGTTGGCGTATTAGATCGCGCACACGGTTCTGCATTATTTACACGTGGTGAAACTCAGGCGTTGGTAACAACAACTTTGGGTAATACTCGTGATGCATTAATGGTTGATACATTGTCAGGTACGAAAACTGACAACTTCATGTTGCACTACAACTTCCCTGCATACTCTGTAGGTGAAACTGGCCGTGAATCTGGTCCTAAGCGTCGTGAAATTGGTCATGGCCGTTTAGCACGTCGTGGTGTTCAAGCAGTTCTTCCTGCTGCTGACCGCTTCCCATATGTTATTCGTATTGTATCTGACATTACTGAATCTAACGGTTCATCTTCAATGGCTTCTGTATGTGGTGCGTCATTATCACTTATGGATGCGGGTGTTCCACTTAAAGCACCAGTTGCTGGTATCGCAATGGGCTTAGTGAAAGAAGGTGAGCGTTTTGCAGTACTTTCTGACATCTTAGGTGACGAAGATCACTTAGGTGATATGGACTTTAAAGTAGCAGGTTCTGCAAACGGTATTACTGCACTTCAAATGGACATCAAGATTGAAGGTATTACTGAAGAAATTATGGAAGTTGCATTAAACCAAGCATTTGCTGGTCGTATGCACATCCTTAACGAAATGAATAAAGTTATTTCACGTGCTCGTCCTGAAATCAGCGCTCATGCACCGACATTTGAAGTCATTAACATCAATCCAGACAAAATCCGTGATGTTATTGGTAAAGGCGGTGCAACGATTCGTGCCATTACTGAAGAAACTAAAGCTGCAATTGATATTGAAGATAACGGTACAGTTCGCGTATTTGGTGAAACTAAAGCTGCTGCTCGTGCTGCGATTGCAAAAATTCAAGCACTTACTGCTGAAGTTGAACCAGGTAAGATCTATGACGGTAAAGTAATCCGTATTGTAGAATTCGGTGCGTTTGTAAACATCATGCCGGGTACTGATGGTCTTCTTCACATTTCGCAAATTTCAAATGAACGTATTGCGAACGTAACTGATGTTCTTAAAGAAGGTCAGGAAGTGAAAGTACAAGTTGCTGATGTTGATAATCGTGGTCGTATTAAATTGACTATGAAAGACATTGAACAAGCATAATTGTTCTAGTGACATGAAAAAGTCCGCTTGATGCGGACTTTTTTTATGGCATGATGCAAGTAATACAAAAACAGATCATCGTGGTATGCAGGTTTATTACTTTTATCGCCATCAAGCTGAGGGCTATGTCTTTTTAAGCCGTGAACAGCATAGTGAACATGTCCTAGAGTTTTTCTGGATTGATAGTCTCAGAACGGATGTGGTCAATCATAATGAAGAATGGCAACAAGAGATTCAAAAGATTTCAGGCGTAGTTATTAATGAATTTCATATGCGGGATATTTCGAATATTGAACATCCTTGTGCCTTTGACACGCTTGAAGAATATGACTTACTGATTTTTAAAAAGCTAGTTACGCCTGATGATGAAATTAAACATGCTGAATCGCAAGACAGTGTTTTTGGTTTGGCAACTACACCAATTAGCTTTATTTTGACGCCAGATGTGCTGGTTAGTGTGCGTGAACCGGGAAACAAGTCTATTGAAAATTATATTCAACGTCTTGATAACATTTTATGTAGAACTTTAGAAGAGCAAAATAAAACCCGTAAATTACCAAATTCACCGATCGATTTATCGTTACGGTTGTTAAACAGTATGATTGATGGCTATCTTGATATCCGCTCGCCATTGACGAGAAGAGTCGAACATTGGCAACAGCAATTGCTTCAGGGTAATCGCCGTTTTAAACAATGGCATCAACTATTCCATGAGAATATGGCATTCCAGCAAGTGGAAAATCTATGCGAGGAGCAAATTGAAAGCTTGCAAGAGTTTAGAGATGAAATCGTAGAAAATTACCACCATGTGATTGGCAAGCATATCCACAATTCACAAGATATTTTACTGGTGCGTTTAAATGATTTGATGAGTCATGTTGAACGTATTCAAAAACATACTTTGCGATTGCGTAGCGCCATTCAGTCCGCAATTGATCTGCATTTTTCAGCCATTGCGAACCAGACCAATGAGAACATGCGGATTCTTGCAATTATCACCGCCGTTTTTGCGCCTCTTACTCTTTTAACGGGTATTTATGGAATGAATTTTGAGTTTATTCCTGGTCTTAAATCGCCAGTTGGTTTCTGGATTATGCTAGGGGTCATGCTGCTGAGCACCATTGTACTGTTGTACTATTTCTATCGGCAGCATTTGGTGGGGCGAGGTGAGCGAAGTGTCATTGATTTGTTGGCCCAGCAGCATCGTCAAGATCGGATGAATTTATTTTGGTTTTTGGAATATGAACCAATTAAGCAGACTTTGAAGGAAGTAGAGAAGATTACTCGGTTGAAGTAATAGGAATTTTCAAAGATCAGTAAAGTTGATTTGTTAGTACTGCCTCAAATTTAGGGATTAATTTGATACTTATTGTCTAGGCATATCCTTACTTTTGACTGGGCAAAAGTAACAAAACCCCTTCCTTGGACTGACGGTACATCCATGTTACCGCAGTCCAAAAGGCGGCATCCATGCCGTCCATCACGTTAGCTCATACCTGTGTGAAAGATTATTTAGAAGAAAAAATCTTAATGAAAATGCTTCAACTCTTTCCTTAATTGTTGTACTTCATCAATCAAATCTAACATCACTGCAACTGCTGCCAAACTTGCATCAAAGTCACGTTGTAGACGATAAGCTTTACGAGCACGAGAGACATCTTCGCCCATAAACTGATGGGTTTCAGGTGCGGTGTTGACCGATAAAATATCATATTCAATTAGCTGAATAATCCAGTCGGGACTTTGACCACAAGCTTGTGCGAATTGTTGTAGATCAAATGTGGATTGTTCATCAACGACCTCAGCACTAAAGGTATGGCCGTCATATACAAATTCTCGATAATGAATGGTTGTCATAATCTTGCTCCCTAATGAGATGAACGAGGTTCGAATGAAGCAAAGGCTTCTGCCAGTTGCTGATAGGCTTGTTTTTCTTTTTCAGAATGTGCAGGTGGAAATACAATATTTAAGATTAAGTATAGATGCCCTGGTGTTTTATTAGGTATCCCTTTGTCTTTTAAACGTAGCTGTTGTCCTTGTTTTGCATTGTGAGGTAAATTAACGTTTAAAGGTCCAGCTGGTGTTTTTACTTCAATACCTTGACCTAACGCTGCTTCCCACGGAGCTACATCTACAGTCAAATATACATCACTGCCTTCGACATGAACGCGGTCTGTATCTTTATACTGGATTTCAATATAGAGATTGCCGTTAGCACCGCCATTGATACCACTTTGTCCTTGTCCACTTAAGCGAATTTGCTGACCTTCTTTCATACCTTTTGGTATTTTGACTTGAAGGGTTTTACGTTGAACTTCAGGTTCGCCATAAGCATTTACGGTCGGAATTTGCAGGGTAATTTGTTGCGTTGATCCATGATAGGCAATATCAAGATCGACCTCTATGCTGGCATGTTGATCTTCACCGCGATAACTACGCTGTTGTCTCTGGTGTTGTTGTTGACCACCACCAAATCCTGCACCAAAGCGACCAAATAAATCTTCAAAACCGCTAAAGTCTGCTTGCTCACCACCTGTAAAGCCTTGGCGGTAAAACTGTGCACCATCGAAGCCACCTTGCGCAGCGCCTTGACCAAAGTTATTAAAACCTTGTGGGTGGTCAAGTATCTGGTCATATTCGGTTTTTTTTTCGGTGTTACTTAGCGTGTCGTAGGCGACATTAATCGCCTGCATTTTTGCTTCAGCATCTTTTTCTTTGCTGATGTCAGGATGATATTTACGAGCTAATTTTCGATAAGCTTTCTTAATTTCATCAGCAGAGGCTTCTCGAGAAACCCCCAATTCTTCATAATAATTTTTGGCCATAATGTTTTATCAGGATGGTGTGGTTTATTTCATTATGAAACGATTTTTAGAGTTTTCAATAAGCTAGATTGTATAAGTGTTGTTCTATTGAAAATAAAATTGAGAGAAAGAGGTATAGATGGAGTAGGGCTATACCTCTCATTAGTTAGATAAAAGTTTGGTACAAGCCGTAAATAGCAATCAATAGAAGTAATAGGCCGCAAAGCCCTAATATTTTTGGATATAAATGGCTATTAGAAAGACGGCGGAAAAATACATAAACCAGAGATAAAGTTAAGAAGTCTAAAACAATCCATGTCAGGGTGAGTATGGTTAAACTTAGGTTGAGCTGTGGTGTAATAGAAACAAATTGCGGAAAGAAAGCAGAGAAGAAAATAATATCTTTCGGGTTGGATATCCCGACAAAAAAGCCCTTTTTGAAGCCACCATTTTGTGCCGAAACTGTTTGTATCGCTTCTGGGTGAGGTGCCTGAATGACTTCTTTAAGAATAGTGAAACCTAAATATCCAATATATAGACAGCCTAAAATACGGATAATATTGAGATAACTATCGTTAACACTCAGTACTCCCTTTAAAACGAGTACTGAAATAAAAATTAAAATAAGTGAGGCTAAATTTGTACCAAAAATTGTTTCAAGTGCCTTTCTATATCCACCTTTAAGTCCAGCGCTTGCAACTAAAATCATGACAGGGCCGGGGGTAGCAATCATAATAATGACGCTAAAAATAAATAGAAAATAATCAAAATAATTCATGGAATATAAGTATCTTATTTATTGGGCTATAAAGTAATCTTATATTATCTTATTTAAAATAAGATTTTGAAAACGATCATCAAAAAATAAGGATAAATAAAAAGGCGGTATATCCGCCTTTTTATAAAGTTTAACTACTAACTCAAATGCTCACCAAATAACGCTAAAGCTTCTTCAGCGGTAAAGGTGTATTGCGTATTACAGAACTGACAGTCCATACGAATAGGGTTCTGTTCTTCTAACGTTTCATGAACAGCATCTACACCAATTTGAATCAGTGCATTAGCACAGCGTTCTTTTGAACATGTACAGCCGAATTTGAGTGCTTCAATTTCTGGTAAACGAACCTCCTCTTCGTTATATAAACGATATAAGATCTCGGTTGCATCTAAATTCGTGAGCTCTTCAGCTTTTAATGTTTCGGTTAACATGGTCAAGCGTGGCCATAAATCTTCATCAACCAACTTTTGCTCTTCGTCATCATGACGAGGTAAAAGCTGAATGAGTAAACCACCAGAGCGCTTAGCAGTACTCGCTAGCACAATTCGAGTTGGAATTTGTGCAGATAAGTCGTAATACTGCATGAGGCAACCCGCTAAATTTGCCTGATCAAGAGGTACAATGCCTTGGTAACGCTCGCCAAATTCCGGTTCAATATTGATAAATAAAACGGGGTTAACTAAAGCGCCGAGAACTGTGCTGCTGTCTGTTGCTTCAATGAAGCGTGGATCACTTTCATAATCGGCTAAAGCACGAACTTCACCTAAATGATTACATTCAGCCATTGCCCATTTAAAGGTGCCGCTAGCCTGGATTTGCAAGCTGATACGACCTTTGATTTTTAATGTACTTGCAAGTAATGCAGTCGCACTCAACATTTCACCTAGCAAAATTTTAACGGCAGGCATATAGTCACGTTGAGCTAAAATAGTTTGTAGTGCTTCTTCTAGATGAACTACTTCCCCACGAACTGGAAAGTTCTCAATATAAAAGCGTTGGCGTAAATCAGACATAATATTCTCCAGGGCCCTAAGTAGATTATAACAATTTAGTTTTAAGCAAGCTTAGGGAATGCAGCGAAGCCGCAAGTAGGACAAAGGACAGCTTGGTGTCCATTGTCCAATTATTTAGGCAATGTGAATAAGTCCTTAATATAGCCATTTTTTGAAATCTCAAGTTATTCTAGATGATCTCTTGTAATATCAATGCGATTTGGCTGTAAATGACGCTTTAAATTCACATCGTGTTTTGACGTGGCCTGTTGTTGAGCATCACTTTCAAATAGATGTTCAAGTTCGGCTAAAGCGTTACGATGCGTCTCAAAGATCTTCTGTTCATCAGTATAAATACTTTGCTGTTGTATGAGCAATTTCTCATCATAATCCCGAAAGATTTCGATATTGTTATAGGCTTGCTCGTCAGAGATACCGAGTTCTCGTAAGGCTTGATAAGCTATTCCTAATGAAGATAAATACGTCTCACGCCAAATATATTCAACGCCTAAATCTCTTAAAAGATGTACATGATGGCGATCACGAGCGCGAGCCAATAACTTTAAGTTTGGATAATTTAATCTGAGATGACGTGCCACATTCATAGAATCTTCGACATCATCAATCGCTAAAATAAATACTTTGGCTTTTTCAATACCCGCAGAACGCAGTAAATCTGGTTGGGTTACATCACCATAATAAAGTGATCCACCATATCGTCTGACAAAGTCGACTTGATGAAGATTGTTATCAATTGCGGTAAACCCTAGATGTTGCAGGCGGGCAATACGCGCAATAATTTGCCCAAACCGACCAAAACCAGCAATGATAATCGGGTTTTCTTGCTGAGGAATTTCATCGTACTCAGGCGGGCGTTCTTTATTAAAAAGCGGAATGACCTTGTATGCCATAAACCAGTAAATCACTGGCGTGAGTACCATCGACAAAGTTACAATAAGAGTCACAGGCTCTAATAAAGCTTGAGTTAAAATCTTTTCACTTTTAGCTAAGCTTAAAATAACGAAAGCAAACTCACCGCCTTGAGCTAAACAAGTTCCTAATAGTAGGCTGTTATTCCAACTATACTTTTTATAGCGTGCAATGGCGGTCAATATCAGTGTTTTAATGACTAGTAAGCCGATTGCTCCACCAATAATAAGCCACGGCATTTCAATCAATAGTGACAGTTGAGTAGTCATACCCACGGTCATAAAGAATAAGCCAAGTAGTAGGCCTTTAAACGGTGCAATACTGGCTTCAACTTCGTGACGAAATTCGGAATCTGCTAATAATACGCCTGTGAGGAAAGCACCTAATGTCGTGCTAATTCCTAACGTATCCATCAGCAAAACGACAGCAAGAATAATAAATAATCCTACCGCCGTAATGAGTTCAGTTGCTCCACTTTTGGCAACAAAACGGAAAAATGGACGCATCACATAACGACTAAATAGAAATAGACCAGTGAATGTTGCGATGATAGCCGCAAAATAAGCGATCCCATGATGGGTTGATTCTGTTCCTGCGAGTAATGGAATAATTGCAAGTAACGGAATCGCAGCTATATCTTGAAATAATAAAATTGAAAAAGACTGCTGACCATAGGTTGTGTTGAGTTGCTGTTTTTCAGTCAGAAGCTGTAATACAAAGGCTGTAGAAGACAGTGCCAGCGCAAAACCAACCACAAAGCTGACGGCAAGTTGTTGTTGAAATAGGAAGAGTACGATCAGCATAAGAACGCCACCGCTAATAAGAACTTGCAGACTTCCCATTACAAAAATAGAGTCACGCATTTCCCACAAACGCTGTGGCCTTAATTCTAAGCCAATCAGGAACATCAATAAAATGACACCGAATTCGGCAAGTTCCATAATTGCTTCAGGGTCATGAGCAATATTTAAAACACTAGGACCCAGAAGTATTCCTGTAAATAAATAACCTAAAACTGTTGCAATCCCTAGGCGTTTGCCAAGAGGGACTAAAATCAGAGAAGCTCCAAGAAAGATAGTTGCTTGCAGTAGGAATGACATCCATTGCCTCGAATGTATTAGTCTCTTTTAAGTGTAAAACGAAAAAGACGTCTTCACACCATGATATTCAAATCATCTAATTAAATTCTTGCGGATCGACATCAATTGATAGCCTGAGTTGATGCTGTCTAGGGGCATGAACCAATTGAGACCACCATTGTCTTAAGTAAAAATGTAGACGAGCGCGGTCGGCAGATAAAATCACCATGTGTGCACGATACCGCCCAGCTTTACGTTCCATCGGTGCTGGAATAGGTCCCCAAATATCAACAATCTCACCTGCAACTTGGCGAAGTTGCTCAGCAGCTTCATTTAAAAAATGCAAGGTATAGTCTCGATCCTTCGACTCGGCACGTATGAGTACGGCATAGCGGTAGGGTGGTAGTAAAGCAACTTTGCGCTCGGCCAGTGTTTGCTTGGCAACCGCGCGATAGTCTTTTTCGATGAGTGTGGTTAGGAGTGGGTGATCGGGTCTTAAGGTTTGTAAATAGACATGGCCTTTGTGTTCACCACGACCTGCACGACCAGCAACTTGAACAATTAACTGCGCAGTACGTTCTGGCGCACGGATATCGACACTAAGTAACCCTGCATCAATATCTAAAATGGCAACCAAAGTCACATGTGGGAAATGGTGACCTTTTGCCAACATTTGCGTACCGAGCAAAATTGTTGGTTTGTTTTGATGAATGCGATCATAGATTTTTTGCCAGCTTCCGACACGACTGGTACTGTCACGATCTACCCGAATCACGTCATGCTCTGGAAATAATTCTTGTAAGTGTTCTTCGACCTTAGCTGTTCCTGCACCTAAAGTTTTTAAGCTTTTTTGCTGACATTCAGGGCAATGATCCGGTAAGCGATGAATGGTTCCACAGTGGTGGCAATGTAAATAAGAATAAGGCTGGGTATGCAAAGTAAAATGTGCATCACAATGTGGACAATTAGCTTGCCATCCACAGCTTTCACAAACCAGTACAGGCGCATAACCACGACGGTTTAAAAAGATTAAAACCTGTTCTTTTCTAGCTAAAGTATGTTTGATTTGTTCAATGAGAGGCTGGCTAATTCCATGCTGTTTTTTGACAATTTTAAGATCAATCAAATGCATTTTAGGCAAAAGTGCATGTCCAGCACGTTTGTTGAGTTGCAGCGAAGTTAACTTGCCAGTTTCGACCAAATAATAACTATCAATACTTGGTGTTGCCGAACCTAAAATCACAGGGCAGCTTTGTAAGTGCCCTCGGTACAGTGCGACATCACGCGCATGGTAACGGAAGCCTTCTTGCTGTTTATAAGACAGGTCGTGCTCTTCATCTAAAATGATTAAGCCCAAACGTGGCAGCGGTGTATAGATCGCTGAGCGTGTCCCTAAAATAATAGATGCTTTTCCGGTCTGTGCCTGTTGCCATGCTTGTAAGCGTTTGGAGTCGTTGAGGCCAGAATGCAATAAAGCAATATCACAATTAAAACGAGACTTAAAACGAGAAATGGTTTGAGGAGTTAAACCAATTTCAGGTACCAAAACCAGTACTTGTTTACCTTGCTTTAGCACCTCGTGCATGATGTGTAGATAAACTTCGGTTTTGCCACTACCTGTTAAGCCATCTAGCAAAAATGCTTGGTATTGATGCTGTGCTTTAATAACCTGTTGGGTTGCTTGCTTTTGGTCTTCATTTAGCGTGAGCGGCATTTGTGCCAATTGAACAGGTGTAGGGCTAAAGTCGTGTGGTTCAAGCGTACATTCAACCAAACCTTTCTTTTCTAGTGCTTTAAGTGTTGCAGTTTCTACACCACTTAAATTGAGAATGTTCTCTGTTGTTCCCGCAGGATGTAACTTTAAAATCTGATAAGCATCTTGTTGCTTTACTGAACGTTTAAGCAGTGCCTCAACATTGTCGCATGGAGTAATTTTCCAGAGATGGAACAAAACGTCCATCGGTTTGCCCTGACGTAGTATAGCCGGAAGGGCGGTTTGCATGACCTCGCCAACTGGAAATTGGTAATATTGTGCAGACCATGTCAATAAACTTAAAACTTGTTCATCTAAAATGGGTTGTTCATCTAAAAGTTCAGAAATGGCTTTAAGCTGAAATTTGCCTGTAAATGGCTCATGTGGATTCACTTTTTCAGTGATGATACCAATTAGGTTTTGTCGCCCAAATGAAATAGCGACGCGTGAGCCTACTTGAGCCCGTTCATATTGTGCTTCGGTGAGTGTATAGTCAAAAGTGTCGTACAGATGCACAGGTACGGCAACACGCACACGATAAACAACTGAATCAGGCTTTGGCGTTATGGTCATAGAGGCTCATTTCGTCAATTTTAAAAAACGGCATAGCGTCGTGAAGAGGACTTGGGTATTCTACACAGGCTATAGAATGAATATGAATGATTGCGTAGCATAGATGCAACAGCAGCGACTATTATTTTTGGAAAATTAGAACATTACCATGCCTGCATATCAATTTACTGCCATTGATGCTTCAGGGAAGCAGCAAAAAGGAGTGCTTGAGGGAGACTCAGCACGCCAGATTCGCCAACAATTACGCGATAAAGCATGGACACCAATTAGCGTTGACCCTGTTGAACAAAAAGATAAACATCAGAGTCAGGGGTTATTTCAAAAAAAGTTCAGTGCCTATGATTTGGCACTCATGACCAGACAACTTTCTGTTTTGGTTGCAGCCGCAATTCCTTTAGAAGAAGCTTTACGTGCGGTGAGCAAGCAAAGTGAAAAAGCGCATGTGCAAAATCTTTTATCGTCTGTTCGTTCGCGAGTCATGGAAGGGCATTCCTTAGCTCAAGGTATGCAGCAATCTGGACGTTTTCCGGACCTCTATATTGCAACAGTTGCTGCAGGTGAGCGTTCGGGGCATTTAGATCTGATTTTAGATCAGCTCTCGGATTACACCGAAAACCGTTTTGCCATGCAAAAGAAAGTTCAGGGTGCCATGATTTACCCAATCATTTTAATGCTGATGTCATTTGCTATTGTCATGGGCTTAATGACTTTTGTTGTGCCAGAAATTGTTAAAACTTTTGATCAAAACAAAGATGCACTACCGTGGATTACGGTCGCCTTAATGAAAGCCAGTGATTTTATTCGCCATGCGTGGGTGTTTATTATTATTTTTGCAGTTGTCGGAATTGTCGCATTTGTACGGTTTTTAAAAACAACAGCTGGGCATTATGCTTTTGATCGATTAACACTCAAATTGCCATTATTCGGTAAACTGTCACGTGGTATTAATTCGGCACGATTTGCCAGTACCTTATCTATTTTGACCCGTTCAGGCGTGCCGTTGGTCGATGCATTAAAAATTGGTGCAGCCGTCACCAATAACTGGGTCATCCGCGATTCAATTGCCCATGCGGCTGAGCGTGTTACAGAAGGTGGTAACTTGGGTACGCAGCTTGAGCGCAGTGGTTATTTCCCACCAATGATGGTACAAATGATTCGAAGTGGTGAGGCATCAGGTGAGCTCGACCGCATGTTAGAACGAGCATCGACCATGCAAGACCGTGAGGTTACAACATTTATTTCAACCTTACTGGCATTACTTGAACCGCTTATGCTGGTTCTAATGGCAAGCATTGTACTGGTTATTGTAATCGCGGTTATGCTGCCAATCGTAAATATGAACAATATGATTTAATAACTTTGATATTAGAGATAATGATGAAAGTAAAAAATATTCAAAGCGAAACAGCGATGGAACAACACAGTGAATCTGCAGTTTCAAATCAGTTTGAGCCAACGTGCCATTCCAAGCGTAGCTCTTTATCAAATGACTGTTCCTCAAGCGTAGCTTTCGGACTTGCGGCACGTTCGAACGGTGTTCGAATGAAACGTGCCTCAGGCTTTACCCTCATTGAAGTTATGGTTGTGATTGTGATTTTAGGCGTGTTAGCAGCGCTCATCGTACCAAATGTCATGGGGCGTAGTGAAAAAGCTAAAATTGATACCACCCAAATTACATTAAAAGGTGTGGCTGGTGCTTTAGATCAGTACAAGCTCGATAACGGTCATTTCCCAACAATGCAAGAAGGTGGACTAGATGCTTTAGTGAATCAGCCTGCTACAGCAAAAAACTGGATGCCGGGTGGATATGTTAAAGGTGGTTATCCTAAAGATAGTTGGAAAAATGATGTTCAATATGTAATTCCAGGTGCAGATAGCCGAGCTTTTGATTTGTACTCGTTTGGTGCAGATGGCAAAGAGGGCGGTGAAGGTAATGATGCAGATATTTATTACCAACCTTAATTGAAAATATAATGGAGATTATCAATTCGTTTAAAAAGATAAACTGGTAAATACGAATTGATAATCTTTCTTAATCATAAAAATATAGTAAGTTTTTGAAAGATATGAAATAAAGTTAATGGTTATATTTGAGACTTATAATAAGAATTATTCCCATATTTAATAGTTACAAGAAAGTTAAAATGTAGAGAAAAATAAGCTATATATTTAAATAAAAGCTTTGCATAATAAATAAAAAGCATTTTATTACATTAAAAGGAGAGATTAAATGAAAGCATTTCTCATCGTAGATGAACTGACTCAGTTTCATTGGGTAATGCTGAAGTCTGTCCTGTTGATTTTGGGTTTATTGCCGATTGCCGAAGTTTTTTTAAAGCTATGGCTTAATACCGAGGGAAGTAGCCAAATCATGATTGGTTTCTTTGCATTAAGTATTGTGAGTGCATGGTTAATGGTGAGCTTCTTTACTGCATTAAAAGCGAGTGTCTGGCAAGCTAAACAAATATCCACTAAATATGAGCAATTGCTTTTTAAAGCCTATCGTTATGTGCCGATGGTCTTTTTATCGAGTTTAGTTGCTTATTTATCTTTGCAATTATCGATAGCTTTTTAATAATATTTTAAAACCAAATTTTTAGATAAAACGTAGACTGAATATCTACGTTTTATTTTTTAATTTAAGCAGGTTGTTGTACTAGCATTGCTGTAATTTTACGAACGATAGGCAGGATGAAAAGTAGCGTTGGGAAAGCAATTAACCAAGAAATAGCCCATGCAGACATCCATACATAAATGGAAAATTCTTCTAGTCCCAAACTTCGTAATGTACTAATCATTGAAACCACAAACGTCATAATGATCGATAGAAGAAAGGGTAAAACGATAGATGTATAGCGATTTGGAAGTTTTTTAAAACTAAACAAAGATTTTGAGTTTTGCATTTTTGACTCCGTAAACCAACAAACGCCAGTGCCATTCAAAAATATAAAAATATTTTGAACAAATAGCTCCAAGCATTGTTGGAGGTATGTTGGCACGTTGATTGACGTAAACGTTTACGGCTTTTTGATGAGCAGATTTAATTTAGCATGAATTTTTCAAACTGGAAATAAAAAGAGGGTATTTCTTTATTTGTACATATTATATGCTTCAAATCAGATGTTTAAGAACATGAGAAAAAGTAAATGGAACAAATCGAGTGGAGTGATTTTTCAAAGGTAGAGCTTCGCGTGGGTAAAATTATTCAAGCTGAAGTTTTCGAAAAGGCTCGTAAACCTGCTTATATTTTGCATGTAGATTTTGGTGAAGAGTTAGGGGTACGTAAATCGAGTGCGCAGATTACTAAGCTCTATCAGCCACAAGATTTAGTTGGTAAGTTGGTGGTTGCGGTAGTGAATTTTCCCAAAAAACAAATTGGACCTATTCAGTCAGAATGTTTAGTGACAGGATTTCATAATGCAGATGGTGATGTAGCACTTTGTATCCCAGAGTTTGAAGTGCCTCTGGGTACAAAGTTATTGTAGGTTAGCGGCGGGATTTAAAAGAAACGTCAACTTTACGAGGACGATAAACCCAACCTAAAACCAGCAGTAATACTGCAAATCCTAAAATTGGATAATCACCTAAACGGTTATAAAGGGTCTGACCTTGCATCGCTGGTAAATCACCTCTCAAAACAAACTCTTTGTCGATCGGTGCTTGTTCGGTGATATGACCATTTTGATCAATAAAGGCTGTTACACCTGTATTGGTTGCACGGATAAACCAGCGGCCATTTTCTTTAGCTCGCATTTGTACCATTTGTAAATGTTGCAATGGTCCAGCAGTACCAGTAAACCAAGCGTCATTAGATACAGTCACTAAAAAGTCGCTGTCTTCTGCATTACGTCGGGTGAGGTTTGGATAAGCCACTTCATAACAAATCGCAGCGGCAAGCGCGTGCCCCTTAATCATAAGTGGTTTTTGGTCCCTCTCGCCACGTGTAAAACCACTCATGCTAATATCATTTTGCATGGCCGGTAATACCCAAGAGAGTAAACCTGAAAGAGGGATGTATTCACCAAACGGAACAAGACGTTGCTTTTTATATAGACCACTGGAATCGCTTCCAGAAGCCATAATACTGTTGTAATACAGTGGGCTACCAACTTCATGTGATTTGGTAACATCCCAGTAAGGAATTCCGGTTACCCATGCAGTGTGGTTCTTTTTAGCTTGTGCATCCATTGCATCCAAAAACGGTTCGATATCGGTTTGGAAGAGTGGAATTGAAGATTCAGGCCATACAATTAAGTCACGGCCCCATTCAGATTGAGTCAAACCTGCATAAATCTCTAATGTTCTAACTTGATATTCGGTTAGCCATTTTAAATCTTGTGGAATATTGCCCTGAATGAGTGAAACACTAAGCGGCTTGGCAGCTTTAGGTTTTACAAACTGTATATATGATGCTCCCCACGCGCCTAAAACCAACAGGGCAGAAGGGATAACCCAGAAAATACGCTTACGCAGAACTTCAACTAAAGCACAGGCTAATACAATGACGACAAAGGAAATTGCATAAATACCGAATAGAGGCGCATAACCATCGAGTAAACGTTCGGTAAAAGCATAACCCACAAACAGCCATGGAAAACCTGTAAATACCCAAGTTTTTGCCCACTCAAAAACAATCCAGAGTGGTGCGAAAGTCAGTGGTGTTTCAGGGAAGAAACGTCGATACACCCAAGTTTGAAATGCAGTAAACAGACCCATCACAAGGGCCATAATGGCAATCATACAAACGCTTAGAAACGCATTGGTATCGCCATATACATGGATGGACGTGTAGAGCCAGAAAGCTCCCACAAACCATAAACCAAAGCCATAACTCAAGCCAATAGCAAAAGCTTGTTTGGCTGAGCGGTTATGTAATGATGCATAGAGTAGGGCAGGAGATAATATTGCCAACCACCACCAATAATAAGGTGCCAGTGAAAAACTGAATACGGCACCTGAAAATAAAGCAATGAGTAAAGGAAAAATTAAAGGAAGCTGTTTTTGTTGTTGCGAAGAATCTAACAACTTTTCAAAGTATGCTCTCATTGACGTACAGCTCGAATCAGATGAATAGTGCGGGCATCTGCTTCAACAATTGTAAATAACCAATTTCCAAGCTCAACAGTTTGACCTTGTAAATCACTTACCAGACCAATCTCTTGAAGCAATAAACCGCCGACAGTTTCTACTTCATCGTCAGAAAAATCAGCATCTAAAACAGTATTGAAATGTTCAATTGGTGTAAGTGCTTGCACCATCCATGCATTTGCTACCGTATGGTCATTGTCAGGAACAATGTACTGAGCATCTTCATCAGCAGTGTCATGTTCGTCTTCGATTTCGCCAACGATCTCTTCAAGAATATCTTCAAGCGTAACAAGACCAGCCGTTGAACCATATTCATCAATCACAATCGCAATGTGAGTCTGAGTATGTTTCAACATGCGTAGTACCTGATCGGAACGCGCACTTTCTGGAACAAATAAAGGTTGACGCATCAGAACTCGAATATCCACTTTGGTATTCGGTTCAGTTAGAAATGGCAACAAATCTTTTGCGAGCAAAATCCCGACAACATTATCAGGCTGATCAGAAGAGAAGACTGGAAAGCGTGAGTGAGCAGACTCGACCAGTACATCAAGAATATCAAGTAACTGATCATCTTCTTGCAAACTGATCATTGCTGTACGTGGTGTCATGACTTCACGAATTTTTGTAGCAGGAAGGTCAAGAACACCTTCAAGCATGGCAACAGTATCTGGTTCTAAAAAGCGGCGTGAATTTTGGACTAATTTTAATAATTCATCACGGGTTTCTGGTGCTGTACCTAACCATTTACGTAAGCCTCGCATTCCCCACGATGGACTTGGTTCCTCTTGCATGATCTTTCCTAAAGACTCAATCTATCAAATGAATACTTTGAATCATACCGAAGAAAAGATGCATATGCATCTATAAAACCAGCTAAAAGACAAAACGCATATTGTTATGTAAAAGCCAGTTACAGTTAACAGGTCAGTAATTTGTTTATGCTAAAATGTGAAAATTCTATTTGTTCGAGTTTGTTATGTCGGAACAATCCATTTCACCTACTGTCCAAATTAATACACGTGGTTTACGTTGTCCTGAACCTGTCATGATGTTGCATCAAGCCATCCGCAAATCTAAATCTGGCGATGTGGTTGAAGTCTTCGCAACAGACAACTCGACCTCGTGGGATATTCCTAAATTTTGTATGCATTTAGGCCATGAGTTGCTTTTGCAAGAAGAACGCTTAGATGAAAATGGTCATAAAGAATTTCATTATTTGGTGAAGAAAGGGTAATAGAATAATAAGGCTTCTAATAAAGACTGTTAGAAGCCATTAATAATTCAAATTTAATTTGAAATGATAATTTTTCACAAATAAGAATCGTTATATAATCTATAAAATGATGTATATAAATGACGTATAAAAATGAATGATTATTTTGTGAAACGAATCTTATTTATTTGTCTTTGGTTTTTCTCTATTGCTGGTTTATTACATATAGAGACTTCTTGGTTATCTGAAACTCTTGCCACCATTATTTTAGTTACTATTATTATTTTTGGCTCAATTCTGTTGGGTTATAGAAATACATATTTTGCTCCCGAACCAAAAATAAAGATGAGTCTGATTTTGCATACAAGATTTATGGGGTTCATGTTAATTCTTGATTTATTACTTGGTAAATCGGTTTGGTACTTCGATTTAGCTCGAAACTTTGGTTTTCTTGGCCTATTTTTATTAGGCACATTTATTTTTTATAAAAAGAATCTTAATTTAAACGTAGCAAAAATACCGCCTTTTCAATAAGCGAATTCCAATAAAAAGCCCCGAATAATCGGGGCTTTTTTATTGCATGTTTGGATATGAGGTACGGTTAGCAAAGCAATGCTTTGCCGTGACGCAAGGAATTACATATTAGGGTAATTCGGACCACCACCACCTTCTGGTGTTACCCATGTGATGTTCTGAGATGGGTCTTTAATATCACAGGTCTTACAGTGAACACAGTTCGCTGCGTTAATCTGGAAGCGTTTAGAGCCATCATTATCTTCCATGATTTCGTAAACACCAGCTGGGCAGTAGCGCTGTGCAGGCTCATCCCATTTCGGTAAGTTCACATTCACTGGAATTGAAGCATCAGTCAACTTCAAGTGAGCTGGCTGGTTTTCTTCATGAACCGTGTTTGAAATAAACACAGAAGATAAGCGGTCAAAAGTCAACTTGCCATCTGGTTTTGGATAGTTTGGCTTGAAGCTGGTTGCATCAACCGTTTTCAATGCAGCGAAGTCTTGCTTCAAGTCATGCAAAGTAAATGGAACTTTAAAGACATTCTGGTCGATAAAGTTAAATGCACCACCAATCCACTGACCGAATTTATGCATTGCTGGACCAAAGTTACGAGAGTTGTAAAGCTCTTCTTTTAACCAGCTGTTGTTAAATTTGTCAGTGTATGACGTTAATTCTTTAGTGAATAAATCTTCGCCTTCGGTAACACGTGCAATGGCAAGGTCACCGCCTTTTTCTACACCGGCAGCAATGGCTTCAAAAACAGCTTCACCACATAACATGCCTGATTTCATGGCAGTGTGTGAACCTTTGATTTTTGCAAAGTTTAAGAAACCTGCATCATCACCAATCAAGCAACCGCCTGGGAAAGTCAATTTAGGCAATGAGTTGAAACCGCCTTTCACTACAGCACGTGCGCCGTAAGAAATACGCTTCCCACCTTCTAAAAACTGTTTAATCAGTGGGTGAGTTTTCCAGCGCTGCATTTCCATAAATGGATACATGTGTGGATTTTCATAAGACAAGTCCACAATCATACCCAAAGTTACTTGGTTGTTTTCAGCGTGGTATAACCACCAGCCACCTGAAGAAGCTGTTTCAGCCAATGGCCAACCTGCACCGTGCATGACTAAGCCCGGTTTATGTTTTGCAGGGTCGATTTCCCAAAGCTCTTTAATCCCGATACCGTAGTGCTGAGGATCAACATTTTTATCGAGGTTATATTTTGCAATCAGGCGTTTACCTAAGTGACCACGGCAACCTTCAGCAAAGAGGGTGTATTTAGCGTGAAGTTCATAGCCTGGTGTAAAGTTATGCGTTGGTTCGCCATCTTTACCAATACCCATGTCACCAGTTTGAATACCTTTTACAGTACCGTCTTCATGGTAAAGCACTTCAGATGCAGCAAAGCCAGGGAAGATAGATACTTCTAATTCTTCAGCTTTTTGGCCTAACCAGCGAACCACGTTACCTAAAGAGATAACATAATTGCCATCGTTATGCATGGTTTTAGGAACCATCCAGTGAGGCACTTCTTTAGATGTGGTGTCTGATAACAAGAAGAAAGTTTTATCTTCAGTTACAGGTACGTTTAAAGGCGCACCTTCTTCCTTCCAGTTCGGGAAAAGTTCGTTGATGGCACGTGGCTCAAGCACAGCACCAGACAAGATATGCGCACCTACTTCAGAGCCTTTTTCAACTACACAAACAGAAAGATCGGGTAAGTTATTTTCAATCGCTAATTGACGGATCTTAATCGCAGCAGATAGACCTGCAGGTCCTGCACCTACGATGACAACGTCAAACTCCATCGATTCACGTTCGATGTGTTCCATGTAGGACTCCTCAATACTTAAAGGTGGCAACCGTCATATTCAGAAATTCGGTGCTGCCGTGAGTGTTTTAATCCATAGGCGCAAATATGCTATTGTGCCTTTTATCGTTTTGGCTAGTATAGTTTTAAACCATGATCTAGCCAATTGGCTGAGTCGTCATATTTTTTCGTCAGCAAGGCATAAACTATGGTAAATCAAAATAATTCCCCATCGGATATGGGAAAAATACCGTTATCTGATGATAAAAACTTAATGAACATTGCACAATACTTAAAAGGTGTACAGCAAAGTCACAAAAGGTCAATTCCACCTTTAGAGCAGTGGCATCCAAAGCATTGCGGCAAAATGGATTTGACGGTTAAAGCCAATGGAGAATGGTGGCACGAAGGTCAATTGATTAAGCGCCAAGCCCTATTAGATCTATTTACCAAAGTCCTATGGAAAGAAGAGGGTAAATTCTACCTGAAAACCCCCGTAGAACAAATTGAAATTGAGGTCGAAGATGAACCTTTATTAGTCAATCAGGTAGATCAGGTTGAAATTTCAGGTGATCAGTTTTTACAACTGACTACGACTAATCAAGATGTGATTTTGGTCGATGCTGAACATCCAATTTTTATGCGTGAATATGACGGGGAATTGCGTCCTTATGTGCATGTACGTTTTGGAATTAACGCCCTTATTCAACGTCAGTCTTTTTATCATTTAGTGAACTATGGAACACTCATTGAAAAAGAGAATGGTGAAACCATTTTAGAGTTAAAAAGTGGTAATTTGCTCTTGCAATTAGGCACTTGAGGTTTAAGCTTTAGGAAGTGAAAATTTCCGACACTTCAGTACAGCCATGACAGCCATACAACCTCTATTTACCGATCTAGAACCTATGCCTAACGCATCTGCTGATGCTCCAATTGGTATTTTTGATTCGGGAATTGGAGGAATGTCAGTTGCAGCAGAAATTGCCAGATATTTGCCAAACGAACGTATTGTGTATTATGCCGATACTGCCTATGTTCCTTATGGTCCACGTTCCGATGACGAAATTAGGGAACTCACGGCTCGGGCCGTCGATTGGCTATATCGCCAAGGCTGCAAAATTGCGGTGGTTGCCTGTAATACAGCTTCAGCATTTAGTCTTGACCATTTACGCGAGCATTATGGTGAACACTTTCCAATTGTTGGGTTAGTTCCAGCATTAAAACCTGCCGTATTACAAACACGCTCTAAAGTGGTTGCCGTGTTGGCGACACCTGCTACTTTTCGAGGACAACTCATTAAAGATGTTGTTGAAAAGTTTGCTGTTCCAGCAGGTGTTAAAGTGATGACTTTAACCAACCTCGAACTTGTTCCTTGTGTGGAAGCAGGGCAGCAAATGGGGGAGGCATGTTTAAACGCATTAAAAGAGGTTTTACAGCCTGCCGCTGAGCAAGGTGCAGACTATTTAGTGCTCGGTTGTACTCATTATCCTTTCTTAAATGAAGCAATTCATCATCTTTTTGATAACCAATTCACACTGGTTGATTCGGGATTAGCAGTAGCCCGACAAACAGCCCGTATTTTAATAAAAAATGCGTTATTATGTGACCAAATAGGTCAGAATGTTGCACGTATTGAATGTTATGTCAGCGGAAATAATGCTGAGGCACTGCAACCTGTTTTACAACATATGATTCCACAAGAGTTAACTTGGACACTTCATAATCTGAACTAGTTTTTTTCATCGTTTAGAAAGTAGTGTTTTTTAGATTTATTATTTTATTTGGGGCGGTTCATGATCTTGGCTGATTTTAAGTCACATACAGATCATGGGGCGAAAGGGTATTGTTATGCTCGATACACGCTATCAGATTTTTATTTCAACGTCTGGCCGCGATATGCAGCCAGAGCGAATGGTTTTGTCTCAAACTTTGGTAGGGATGGGTTTCTTTGCTTGGGGATTAGAGCATCGAACACCTTTAACCACTACACTTGCACGTCGACAGATTGATGAATGTGATTATGTAATCCTACTTTTAGGCAGCCAGTATGGAGAACAAGCGATTTCTGGTGTGAGTTATCTGTCTTTAGAGTATGAATATGCGTTAAGTCAGGCGAAACCGATTATTGTTTTCATGCATGAACAGCCAGAAAACCGTGAAATAGATTTACAAGAAACACATTCACAACTTAAAGATAAATTTCTCGCATTTAGAAAAAAATTATTACACGAAGCAGAGCATATTTTTTACTTTAAAACTCCACGTGAACTGGAGTTGGCTGTTCGTTTAAATATCCCTTTAATGATTGAGCAGTATGGGGGAAAAGGCTGGGTTCCTGCACATCAAGCTCATCACTTAGAAGACGAAATTAAGCTATTAAAAAGTAAAATTTTACAGTTAGAACAGCGAGTAACCGAGCCATCTACACACTTAAATGAAGTTGCACCGCAAGATATTTTTGCATTTGAATATCAGATTCAAGCATTTCAGGATGGCAACTTTAAAGAGCTTAAACGTCAACGACAAATGACTTGGTCTCAGTTGTTAAGCGTGCTGGCAAAGCGCTTTGAAACAGCGATGCCAGAAGAGAATTTTGCAGCTTGTCTGAATGAATATTTAAATCAGGCTGGCTTAGAGGATGCTCGTCAGGAATTACCACGAGCACATGCGGTGGCCTGCGCACAGATTAATCATAAAGCACTGTTTCGAATTAAAAATCAAATGCAATCCCAAGGCTGGATTGTTCCAACTCAAACTGAACAATCATATGGCCTATGGAAACTAACCACTAAAGCTCAAAAGATATTGCTGAGCTATAAATGGAATCATCGGGGCGTTCGATTAAAAGCTTAGAGCGATTCAATTTATATATGACAATGAAAACTGTTACATTAGTGTCATAAGATGAACTGAAAGGCATTTACACATGTCGTTTGAACAAAAACCGAAAGTTACTGTCATTTTAGCGAATTTAGGCACACCAGATGAGGCGACTGTGCCTGCGGTGCGCCGTTTTTTAAAACAGTTTTTATCTGATTCACGCGTGATTGAAATACCGAAACTGATCTGGTGGATAATTTTAAATCTGTTTGTTTTGCCTTTTCGCCCGAAAAGAGTGGCGCATGCCTATGATTCGGTATGGTCCGCAGATTCGCCAATGCGTGAAATTGTGTTTGAACAAACCAAACGTGTGCAGGCTTATCTACAGCAGGAAAATAAACAGTTTGATTTAACTGTGGTACCCGCAATGACCTATGGAAATCCGGGGATTGATGCAGTTTTAGAAAAATTGGCGGCTAACCCGCAAGAACATGTCATTTTATTACCTTTGTTTCCTCAGTATTCCGCAACATCTACAGCGCCGTTATACGACGCGTTTGCCAAATGGATTCCTAAACAGCGGAATTTGCCGGGGCTGACGATTATTAAAGACTATTATCAGCATCCAATGTTTATTCAGGCATTGGCAGAAAGCGTTTTAGCTTACCAAGAGCAGCATGGCAGACCTGAAAAACTATTGATGTCATTTCATGGTATTCCACAACCATATGCAGACAAAGGTGACCCTTACGCAGACCGTTGTCGCATCACAGCAAAGCTGGTGGCCGAAGCCTTACATTTAAAAGATGATGAATGGGCAATTAGTTTCCAGTCGCGTTTTGGAAAACAAGAATGGGTGAAACCTTATACCGACCAGCTGCTACAAGATTGGGCGCAGCAAGGTGTTAAGTCTGTTCAGGTGTTAAGTCCAGCTTTTTCTGCCGATTGTCTAGAAACGCTTGAAGAATTAGCGATTCAAAATGCTGAACTATTTCAACAAGCAGGCGGTGGAAGCTATGCTTATATTCCGGCTTTAAATAGCGATCAGGCTCATATTGATTTGCTTGCAGGTTTAGTTCAGGCTAATCTTGATGCCCTTACCCATACCTTAGCCCACCGTTAATTGTGTTTTAGCCAGAGGTTTTTATGCTGCAAGTCAAAATTGTTCCAGTTACTGCATTTGCTCAAAATTGTTCCCTCGTTTGGGACAGTGAAACGAAAGAAGCAGTTTTGATTGATGCTGGTGGTGACGCTGCTGTTTTGAAAAAAGAAGTAGAAGCCTTAGGTTTAAAAGTCAAGGCCCTGTGGCTGACTCATGGGCATTTAGACCATGCAGGAGCGGTGGGTGAGCTTGCTAAAGAATGGAGCGTTCCAGTTATTGGTCCACATAAAGAAGATCAATTCTGGTTAGACATGATTCAGGAAGTTTCAGCACGGTATGGTTTCCCAATTCCGCAGCCTGTTAAAGTCGATCAATGGCTTGAAGGTGGCGAAGTGCTAAAACTTGGTGAAGATGAGTTTGAGGTGCGCTTTGCACCGGGGCATACACCAGGACATGTTGTTTTCTATAATAAAAATCATGGCTTACTTTGGACGGGTGATGTTCTGTTTAAAGGTTCGATTGGACGAACAGACTTCCCGCGTGGCAATCATGATCAGTTAATTGAATCGATTAAACGTGAATGTTTTAGTTTGCCAGATGATACTCAGTTTATTTCTGGACATGGCCCGATGAGTACCATTGGCTATGAAAAACAATTTAACCCGTTTGTCGCTGGTAAAGCAGGTTAATCCTCATAATCATCTTCATTTTGACTACCCTTGTTTTGCTGAGGAGCATCTTGGGTAGGCAATTTATATTCATCGTTTGCCCAAGCGCCTAAATCAATTAATTTACAGCGTTCTGAGCAAAACGGACGAAACTCATTACCTTCCCAAACACTTGGTCCACCACAACGTGGGCAGGGAAATGTACGTGGCATATAGCGATATCCTCAAAGTGAAGAGAAATAGATTAGGCAAAAGTCAGGTGACTTGTTAGACTTATGCCGATTTTTATTTAGTTTGATGTGATTATGCCGATTCGTCAATTTCAAGCACAACGTATGCAAGCGCCTCGTGATTTTACCCCAATTGAAAATACACCGATTTGTGTTGAAATTGGTGCTGGCAAGGGTAAACATGCTTTGCTCTTTACCGGCCAACAGCCACAGCATACGTTATATGCAATTGAACGAACCCGAGAAAAATTCTTGGCAATGCAAAAACAGCATGGTTTGGAACCAAGAGATAATTTGGTACCTGTACATGCAGATGCTTTACCTTGGGTTGTACACGCTTTACACCCTGCTCAAGTTGAACATTTCTTTATACTCTATCCAAATCCAGAACCACATAATCCGGCACAGCGCTGGTTGAATATGCCATTTTTTGAGTTCTTAATCTCACGCCTGCAAACAGGTGGAACCATTACATTGGCAAGTAATATTCCTGAATATATTGAAGAAGCAGAACAGCAGTTAATTCATGTGTGGAAGCTGCCTTATCAAAAAGAAAAAATTGCTCAAACCTCTGCACGTACTCATTTCGAAATTAAGTATTTAGAGCGTGGCGAGCTTTGTCAGCAACTCATTATGACCAAGCCTGAAGGCTACAGCACACGTTTTGATGATTTTGCGCCGCTACAAGGGCAGACTCATGGCGAATAAGCGGGTTGCCATTATTGGTGCTGGTCCGGCTGGTTTAATGGCGGCGGAGGTGCTGAGCCAATATGCTTATGACATTGATATATATGAACAAAAACCATCTGCTGCGCGTAAGTTTCTTATGGCAGGTAAAACAGGGTTAAATATCTCACACGCTGAACCATTAGCACAGTTTATTGAGCGTTACGACCGTCCAGAATGGCTAAAACCTTGGATTGAAAAGTGGGATGCCGTCTGGATTCAAGACTGGATGAAAAGTCTTGGAATTGAGTCTTATGTGGGCAGCTCTGGTCGTATTTTTCCTGTCGAAATGAAAGCTGCACCTCTATTACGTGCTTGGCTAAAACGCTTGGCAGAACAGCAGGTTAAATTCTTTTATCGTCATCGTTGTATTGATTTGCAAGGTACAACAGTGACTTTGCAAAATCAGAATAATCAAAACACTGAAACTTTTACCCAGCAATATGATGCTGTGGTATTGGCATGTGGGGCTGTGTCGTGGTCACAATTAGGTAGTGATGGTGCATGGCAGCAATGGATTCATCAATCTAATATTGAGCCTTTCCAGCCAAGCAATGCAGGGGTCTTGCATGTTTGGTCTACTTTTATGGAAAGTTGTTTTGGTGAGCCCTTAAAACGCGTCCATGCATGGGTCGATCCTAGCCAAATTACACATGGTGATATTGTGATTACTCACTATGGTTTAGAAAGTGGGGTTATTTATAAACTCGGGCGTGCCTTACGAGAACAGCAAAAACAAGGGCAAAGCTTAAATCTATTTTTAGATTTATTGCCTGATGTAGAAATGCCGCTATTAGTTAAAAAATTACAGGGTGGTAAGAAACAATCTCTGACTAATATCTGGCGTAAAGCAGGCTTAGACACAGCCAAGATTAACTTAATCAGAGAAGTGGTTGATAAAGCATTATGGAACCAACCAGATGCCATGGCTCAGCAAATCAAAGCACTTCAAATCAAGTTAGAGGGCTTTAGACCCATTGAAGAAGCGATTAGTTGTGCGGGAGGCATTAAGCAAGAAGCACTGTCCGAAAGTTTAAATCTCAAAGAAATATCAGGGGTGTTTTGCTGCGGTGAAATGCTAGATTGGGATGCACCTACAGGTGGTTATTTGCTTACAGCATGCTTTGCCACAGGGCGAGCCGCGGGAGAGGGTGTGCGTTCATTCTTGGAGCGATAAGTGCTTCATTTGGCGCTATGTTTGATAGGTGAAAAGTGTTATTTTTGAGCGATCAATAATAATAGGAGTTGCGATCACATGTCTCAAGCATCACCAGTCTATCAGGGAAGTTGTTTATGCCAAGGCATTCGCTATGAAATTAAAGGCGATATCGGAGATATTATTCAGTGCCACTGCCAACGATGCCGAAAAGCCAATGGAACAGCATTTGCCACGAATGCTCCTGTTAAAAGTGCAGATTTTAAAATTACCCAAGGCGAAGAATTAGTCAAAAAATTTGCTGTGGAAGGTGTGTATCGTTGGTTCTGTAGTGAATGTGGTTCACCTTTGATTAGCTCGCGTGATGGACAGCCTGAACTATATCGTTTAAGAATTGGTACTCTGGATACACTATTAGATCAAAAACCAACGATGCATATTTTTGCTGCTTCAAAAGCAGAGTGGGAATGTATTAAGGACGATTTGCCGCAGTATGCTGAACGTCCATAATTAAAAAAGTATATTTCAATCAACTTTTAGATGGACTAATATAATCAAAATAGGGAGATGGCATTCTTCCCTTGAAAAACCGCCGTATTGGCTAATGATGCCTACGTTACCCTCATGTATTTATATCGCTGGGTGCGTAGGTTATTGCGTACTTTGCTTATTTTTGGAGTACGCCATGTCACATTTACCTTCATGCTTTTTTACTCTTTTAGCGTCTATCTAAAGGGGTCGTCCTATGTATTACTCTCTACTTTCAATTGCTCTAGGTTCCGTTCTAGGGGCTTGGTTACGTTGGTTCTTAGGCTTAAAACTCAATCCGATTTATCCTCAAATTCCATTGGGTACCGTTACTGTTAACTTGGTCGGCGGGTTTATTATTGGTTTTGCGATTGCCTACTTTGCTCATAGTGACTTAAGTCCAAACTATAAACTTTTTGTGATTACTGGTTTTTGTGGTGCTTTAACCACCTTTTCAACCTTCTCAATTGAGATTGTCACTTTATTGCAAAGTGGTAAGTTGGGAATGGCGATGTTGGGGATTTCTATTCATTTAATTGGGTCGTTAATTTTTACGTGTTTGGGTTTGGCGACTTATTATTGGGTAGCAGGCAACTGATTATTCAGATGTTTAAGGCACGATATATATGGCACGGCCTCTGTTTTACAATATTCTCCAACACCATTTGTATAGGCATACCTTACTTTTGAAAGATCAAAAGTAAGCAAAAATCTTTTGTTTCGCTGATGCTACATCCTTATAGCACAGCGAAACAGCGGCATCCTTGCCGCTTGTCACGATAGTAAATGACTAATTATTATTTAAATTTTAAAAAGAAAATTATCTGATTTATTCTTTGATTTGATACGCGTTAAAGTCATCAACAGCCTGACTGAAATCAGAGATATATTGTTTTTGCAAAATATTGGATAAGTGCAAACAGATAACAGGTTCTGTTGATGAAAATGGTTTTGCCTACTTTTCCCAAAAGAAAAGTAGGTCGAGCCGAAGGCTAATCTAGGTATAAAATCTAACTGAAAAAACTCTGTTGTGACAATCCTATGATTTGAGGGATTACCTAATAAAGCTTATTATTTTTCAGCTAAAGCCTGACCTTCAAACTTCACACCATCCCAACCATTTTGCATAAATTGACGGATATTTTGGTGATCAGTTCCCTCTGGTGTAGCCAATACAGATGCATAGTGTTCTGCAAATAAACTTAAAGTTTGTGCTTGGTCTAAATCTTGTAATTTGGCAAAAGAGAAAACTTTTGCACTGCCTTGGTTTTCAGTAGCAGCGTTATGCTGTGCACCATTTTGAAAAGCTGTTGGAGTATGTTGGTAGCGTACTTCAATATGAGCTAAAACGTCTGAAAATTTTGCTGTGCCTGCTTGTAATTGGGCAAGTAACTCTTGTGCCATTATCTTAAACTTCCTATCAAATGAGAGTTTAAGCATAGCATCGAATAGAAGCTTTGAAAGCTTGGCGAATACAAAAAATTGATGAGTTGTGGAAAAAATAAGAATAGTTTTTACATAAGTTGTGGATAAGTTCTCTTTTATACACAACATAAAAAGATCGAAAAAACGGACATAAAAAAAGAAGCCTAAGTGGAGGAGATAGTCTTAGGCTTCCAATGATTTAAGTGTATTGATCAAACCTTAACGTAAGATTAACTCTTACGATTAAAGCGAGCGAAACGTTTATTAAAGCTTGCAACACGGCCTTCGTTACTTGCTTGACGTACTTCACCTGTATAGAAAGGGTGTGATGCACTTGAAATATCAAGGGTGACATAAGGATAGACTTGACCTTGATATTCTTTAGTTTGTTTCGTCTGGAGAGTACTGCCAATTAAGAAGTACACATCTGCATTGGTATCATGAAATAACACTTGTTGATAAGCAGGATGAATATCTTTACGCATGAGAGATTGTCCTAAATTATTTTTGATTAAAGAAATGTTATAACATAACAATTAAAAAGTCAATGTACCCCCTAAAGGTCACACTGACTCAAAATTTAATTAGCTAGATGGCGGGACCAGTTCTTCAAATAAATCACTGAGATTGTCATGTACTTTTAAGTGAATCAGGTTCCAGTAGTGTCCTGAAATTGTTCTATTGACCATCAGCGTATCTGGTGAAGGTTTAAAGACATCCCAATACTTTAAAGATTTTTTCACAAGCAACATGCCATCATGATGTGATGAGTTCTCGGCAAAATCATAAGTGGTATTAAGCGGGCGTAATAACACTTCAATCCATAGCTTATACAGATCACTTGGGAACTTGCCTTTTTCAGCAAGGGAATGTAGTTCGAGTAGCTCTGTTTCAATCAGATCAATATTTTCATGGCGAGCTGCATTCACCAAACGCTTGAAGTGCTGAACGATTTCATTTGAAAGTGTTTTAACACTGCCATAGTCATAAATAATTACACTGCCGTCTTGGCGGAAAGCGAAATTTCCAGGGTGAGGGTCACAGTGAAAACGTTTTAAAAAGAACATTTCCTGACCTAAAGCACGTATTAGGCGGTTTCCAATTGTATTTCGAATTTCGAGCGGCCAAGAACTTGCAGTTTCAATGCTGTCACCTTGTTCGAGGCTTAGGGTCAAAATACGTCTTGAAGAGTAATCTTTATAAACAGTGGGAATGATAATTTTGTCATCTAACTGACTATGGAATGTTTTAAAGACCTCAAGATTTTGAGCTTCAATTTCATAATTGAGTTCTGCTGAAAGGCTATCCTGAATTTCTGCAAAAAGCTGATCCTGCAACTTTTTATCAATTTTAAGTACACCCATTAAGCGAAGAGCTAAACGTACTTGTTTTAAGTCACTTTCACAGGCTTCATCAACACCTGGATATTGCACTTTAACCACGACTTGTTCGCCACTAGGCAGAGTAGCTTTGTGAACTTGCCCAATCGATGCAGCAGCAAAAGGTTCACTATCAAAAGATTTAAAAGCCACATTAAGCGGTTTCCCAAGCTCTCGTTCAATTTGCTGTTGAATCGCGGCAAAAGGCATGGCTGGGGCTTGGCGTTGTAACTTTGAAATTGCTTTAGCGACTTCGGGTGGGAAAATATCTTTATATTGCGAAGCAATTTGCCCGACTTTCATGACGGCACCTTTCATTTCTCCTAAGGTGTCGGCAATTTGCAAACCAATATCCTGAAATAATTTGGTTTTTGAAGCCAGCTTTTGCTCTTCATCTGCGGTCAAGTTTCGAATCGAGTTAGAAACGGTTTTCGTTGCAATGCTCGCGGTCATTCCTGCAAGTTTCATAAAACGTTTGCCTGGTGAACTTGCATTCTTTGCCATATCTTCGATACCTCATTGACTACAACATAATATTGCTTAGTTTTGATCATAGGTGACAAAGCTTAAAAAGCCTATACGAAATTGTTTATCTCATGTAAGAAAATTTTCGAAAAACAAAATGTTATTTTTATAGTAAAAAATATGAAAAGCTTGTGAAAATCCATTTCATAAACAAAGCTTTAATATCTATAAAGTCTCTATTTTTTTAGTGCTAATGTGAATGACAGGTTAAATAAATATAGAGATAACAAAAGCGATGACAAGTTTAAATTCGGCCCATGGACGATCTCAAGCAGTTCCTTTATCTGTATTTGAGCAGTCAAAAGATGCGCATATTATTCGCTCCGATGAAGAGGCAATTGAGGTTGCAAAACAACTTGCCCAAGAGTTTGCACAAGAGGCATCAGAGCGAGACAGAGAGCGCCGTTTACCCTTAAATGAAATTCAACAGTTCTCACAAAGTGGCTTATGGGCCATTACAGTTCCTAAGCAGTTTGGTGGTGCACAAGTCAAATATCGAACTTTGGCTGAGGTCATAAAAACCATTGCGAGTGTTGACCCATCTCTTGCGCAGCTTCCTCAAAATCATTTGGCTTTTATTGAACATTTACGTCTTGATGCAGGCCCAGAACAACAACAGTTCTTCTTTAATTTAGTGTTAAGAGGAATCCGTTTTGGAAATGCCTTTTCGGAAAAACATAGTAAAACGGTTGCTGACCTCACTACAACATTACGAAAGACCGAGCACGGTTATGAAATTAATGGCAAGAAGTTCTTTGCAACAGGCGCATTACTTGCACATTGGATTCCGATTGTCGCGGTGAATGAACAGGGGCAGCCTTATGCAGCACTAGTCCCTCGGGAAACGTCAGGGGTGAATATTATTAATGACTGGTCTGGTTTTGGCCAACGAACCACAGCCAGTGGCACTGTTGAACTTAATCAGGTTCCAGTACGTGAAGAATACTTAGTTCCGATTTATCAGGCTTTCGAGCGACCAACACCAGCGGGAGCAATTTCACAGTTTATTCAAGCTGCTGTCGATGCAGGTATTGCGCGTGGTGCAATTGAAGAAACAATTCACTATGTCAAAAATCATAGCCGCGCATGGGTCGACTCAGGTTTGGAAAAAGCGAGCGATGATCCATATACGATTGCGAACATTGGTGATTTAAAAATAAAACTTCGTGCAGCAGAAGCCGTATTGGATTTGGCAGGAGATGCGATTGATCAAGCAATTGCCGATACTTCCGAAGAACATGTAAACCAAGCCACTTTACTGGTTGCCGAAGCAAAAGTACTCACCACTGAAGTTGCAATTTTAGCTGCCAATAAGCTTTTTGAATTGTCGGGAACGCGTTCCACTTTATCTGAGCTTAATCTGGATCGCCATTGGCGTAATGCACGTACCCATACCTTGCATGATCCGGTGCGCTGGAAATATCACATTGTCGGTAATTATTACCTCAATGGCGTCCACCCGCCCCGTCATGCATGGAGTTAAATTGAAGAAAAAATAAGATTAGGAGAATAAAGATGACAATTAACCAAATTGAATTAGAAGAACTGTCTGTAGGCGCTGATTATGAAAAGGTAGCGAGTAGATTTCGTCCAGTTTTTGAAAAAATTGCTCAAGGTGCAATTCAACGAGAAAAAGAACGAATCTTACCTTTTGAACCGATTCAGTGGTTAAAAGAACTGAAATTAGGTGCGGTACGTGTACCTGTTAAATATGGTGGAGATGGGGTGTCATTACCGCAACTTTTCCAGCTTTTAGCAGAGTTAGCACAAGCAGACTCGAATATTGTGCAAGCTTTGCGTGGACACTTCGCTTTTGTTGAAGACCGTTTAGTTGCCCATAAACAGCATTCGCAGGAGGTTTGGTTTCAGCGTTTTGTACAAGGTGATTTGGTCGGGAACGCATGGACCGAAGTTGGAAATGTACAGATAGGTGACGTCGTTACACGAGTTACCAAAGATGCTTCGGGCAACTTGGTGGTGAATGGTGAAAAGTACTATTCAACTGGAAGTATCTTTGCAGATTGGATAGACCTATTTGCTTATGATGAAGTGAATGATCGCCATGTAATTGCTGCTATTTATCGCCATGAAACAGGGGTAAGTGTGATTGATGATTGGGATGGTTTTGGTCAAAAGACAACGGGCAGTGGTACCTTAAAAGTACATCAGGTTCATTTACCAGCTTCACATCTCATTCCATTTGACCAACGTTTTAAATATCAGACTGCTTTTTATCAGGTGGTACACCTTGCAACCTTAACCGGGATTGCGCAGGCAGCTGTAGAAACTTTTAGCCAAGAAATTCGTGAGCGAAAACGTATTTTTAGTCATGGTAATGGTGATCTGGTTCGTCACGATCCACAAGTTTTACAAGTGGTGGGTAAAGCCTCTGCTCAAGCCTACGCAAGTCAGGCGATTACCTTAAAAACAGCAGAAGCTTTACAAAAGGCTTATGAAAGTCACTTTAGTGAGTTAGAGGTGAAAGAACATCAGTTTAATGTAGATGCTGAGCTTGAGTCCGCACAAGGGCAGGTGGTGATTTCTAACTTGGTACTGGATTTAACCAGCCAATTATTTAATGCTTTAGGCGCGTCAGCAAGTAGTCAGGTCAAGCAACTCGACCGTTTCTGGCGTAATGCGCGAACAGTGTCTTCACATAATCCACTTATCTATAAAGAAAAAGTGATTGGTGATTGGGAAGTGAACCGTACTGATTTGCCTTTTGTCTGGCAAATTGGAGCAAGCCCACGGGCAAAGTCTGCATAAAATAAAAAAGCCGATGTTTCATCGGCTTTTTTATTAGGTCTGGCTTAAACGTTTGGTATTTAAATAAAGCCGTGAGAGTAATAAAACACAAGCAATGCTTAAACCAATAATCAAACCCAGCCACACACCAGCCACGCCCCAATGGGTATAACGCGCCAAATAAAGTCCTATAGGGAAAGCAATTACCCAATATGCCATAAGCGTAATCCACATAGGTGCTTGAGTATCTTGCATACCTCTTAAACAGCCTGCGGCACTTACTTGTAATGCATCCATCAACTGATATGCCATTGCAAACCAAAGTAAATACATCGCAACAGGAGCTACGTTTAAGTCTTGAGTATAAATCGAGATAATTTGTTCACGGCCTAGAGCAATAAAAGTCATGGTTAATATGGCAAAAAATATTGCTGTGCTCAGACCAATCTTTTGTACCTGATACATTGCAGCCCAGTTCTTTTCACCATAATAAGTACCGACACGGATGGTTAAGGCAATCGCAAGTGAAAGCGGAATCATAAACAGCACGGAGGTAACGGAAATTGCGACTTGGTGTGCGGCAATAAACACTTCTCCAAGTGGGCTAAGGACCAATGCACCTGTACTAAAAATACTAATCTCAAAGAACACAGCTAAGCCGATTGGTAAACCAAGCTGTAAAATTCTTTTAACTAAAGCCATATTAATTTTATCAAATCGGCCAAAAATAGACGTGTTTTGATAAGCCGAAGCTTTATAAATATAACCAGCTAAAGTAATCAGCATTAACCACTGTAAAATGGATGTTGCAAAACCACAGCCAGCGCTACCTAATGCAGGTATTGGTCCTAATCCATGCATAAAAATCATGTTAAGAGGGATCAATACAACTAAAGCTAACATGCTAATAGCTGTGACAGGGCGTGGATGGCCTAATGCTTCTGAATAGCCACGTAGCGCTGCGTACATGGTCACAGCTGGCATACCCAAACCAATTGCATGCAAGAATAGACTTGCTTTAGGTCGTAAGCTCTCTGGTACACCGAACACATGCAAGAAAAACGGCATAAGCTGCAAAATGAGCATTGCCAGTACACCTAAAATGACGGCAACCCATAATGACTGACGAACAACGACAGGGATCTGCTCTGTATTTCTTGCGCCTTTTGCTTCGGCTACCAAGGGTGTAGTTGCAATCATAATGCCGCTGAACAGGAGCATGATTGGAACCCATAAACCGACCCCTACAGCAATTGCTGCTAAATCGGTTGCAGATAAATGCCCAGCCATAATAGTGTCAATTAACCCGAATCCTGCTTGAGCAAACTGGGTAATTAAAATCGGTAGCATTAAGTGGAAGAGTTGTTTTAGTTCAGACCGAAAAGATGTGACATTCGACACAAAAGGTACTCTTTATAAATATAAAAATGAAGCTAACGCTGCAAAGTGAGTAGCACACCGACAAAGATGATGACTCCACCAAGAAACCGTTGCCATGTAACAGGTGTCTTTTCTGTACCTAACCAACCAAAATGGTCAAGCAACATTGAAATGAGCAATTGTCCAAAAATGACTAAACCTGAAAAGGTTAAAAAACCAAGTTTAGGTGCAGTATAAATGCTCATGCTAATTGCATAAACCCCAAGGAATCCCCCAGTCCATAGAATCCATGGAATATTTGATATTTCACTTAAAGTTGGCTTCTCGGCACTTTGAAAGAAAACCATGATTGCTAAAACAATAGTTCCTACTAAAAAGGATAAGAGGGCTGCTTGTAAAGGGGTGTGCAACTGTTCTCTGAGTTGGGTATTGATGGCAGTTTGAAAAGCCATGGCAATACCGATTCCCAGAGCTAAGGGCAAAAATAGGAAAAATTGGCTAGAGAATTTCATCATTTTTATCAGTATTTAAGTATCTTTAAAAACAGTCTAAAGCAATTAAGGTATGTTTTCATAAGCCCATTGATGCAGTCATGTTAAAATAGAAATATTGTGTAAATTGGACCTGTTCCTTGGCTGTATTAAACCCTGCTTCTATCCCTTTATCTTTATATATCCACATGCCTTGGTGTGTGCGTAAATGTCCATATTGTGACTTTAACTCGCATGCCGTACCAGACGGAGCACTTTCTTCAGAACTCGAGCAAACCTATTTAAAAGCTTTGGTAGCTGACTTTGAAACTCAACTAGAGATGGCACAAGGGCGTTCGATTCACAGTGTATTTATTGGTGGTGGAACACCTTCACTCATTTCGGCACAGGGTTATGTGTGGCTATTTGCAGAGCTTAAATCATTGCTTAAGTTTGAAGATGGCTGTGAAATTACCTTAGAGGCAAATCCAGGAACGGTAGAGCATGACCCGTTTTCAGGATATTTAGAGGCAGGCATTAACCGCTTGTCTATTGGAGTCCAGAGCTTTGATACCAATCATTTGCAAAAGCTTGGACGTATTCATTCTGCAAATAATGCAATTGAAGCGATTCAACAAGCAAAACAGGCTGGCTTTAAGCGAGTGAATGTAGACTTAATGCATGGTTTACCTGAGCAAACGCTAGAACAGGCGCTTTACGATCTACAGTTAGCTGTAGAAAGTGGCGCAACACATATTAGTTGGTATCAACTCACTATTGAACCTAATACCGTTTTCTTTCGTACCCAACCTGTTCTACCGCAGGATGAAATGCTAGAAGACATTCAAGAGCAGGGTGAGGCATATCTTAAGGCAAATGGCTTTATAAATTATGAAGTTTCGGCATGGCGTAAAGAGTTGCCTTCAACACACAACTTAAATTATTGGGAATTTGGCGATTATCTTGCGATTGGTGCAGGCGCACATGGCAAAGTTACACGACCAGATGGGGTGTACCGTTTCCAAAAGACGCGTTTGCCAAAAGACTATTTAGCCAAGGTTCCAGCTGAACATTTGCAAATGAAAAAGATTGAAGCAGAAGAGCTACCATTTGAGTTCATGATGAATGCTTTGCGTTTAAATGATGGTGTAAAAGGTGAGTTATATGAACAACGTACAGGTTTAAGCTTGGATGATCTAAATGAGGTACTCACTTCTCTAAGAGCTAGAAAACTACTGGTAGATGATGTTTCCCGTTTAGCTTGTACTGAGCAAGGCCATATTTTCTTAAACTCAGTGCTTGAAGAATTTTTATAATTAAACAAACTAAAAAGCCGCGTCATCAGATGCGGCTTTTTTATTTTAGCGAGTGGTATAGCCACCATTTGCAAAAATAGTTTGACCAGTAATCCACCAACCGTCGGTCACTAAAAAGCGAACTAATGGCTCAATATCTTCAATTTTAGTAAGCCCGCCTAAAGCTGAAGCTGATTTATGATAAGCCACTGCTTCGGCAGATTCCTGACCATAAAAGAACGGTGTATCCATAGGTCCAGGTGCAACAGCAGTCACAGAAATCTGGCGATCTCCAAATTCTTTTGATGCAGCGCGGGTGTAATGCTCAACAGGGGCTTTTAAGCCTTCATAGGTTGAGTACAGCCCAGTGTAGGCTGCAAGAAGCGAAGTAACGATTGAGCAGATTTTTCCGCCGTCATTTAAATGTCGACCAGCCGACTGAATAAAGAAATAGGCAATTTTTGAGTTGATATCGCTCATGCTATCAAACTCTTGTTCTGTGGTTTCCAAGAAGGATTTTTTCAAAACCTTACCAACCGTATTAATAGCAATATCAATTCCACCAAAATGCTGTTTGGTGTCTAAGAAGAGCTTTTCGATATTATCAATATGCGTTAAGTCTGCCTGAATTAAAACGGCATCTACGCCTAAAGCTGTTACATCTGCGAGCGTCTGCTCTGCATCAGCTTGAGTTTCCGAACTATTGTAGTGAATTGCGATTTTTGCACCTTGTTCTGCAAATTTACGGCTAATGAGTCCACCTAAGTTTTTTGCACCGCCTGTAATCAGTACAACTTTATCTTTAAGAGTATGAGTTGCCATGATGATTGTTCCTATGATGACTTGTTCTAATGTGTTTTTAGTCTAGATTGGCGGTAATTTTTGATCAATTGTGCTAGTTTGGTTTAACTATTCAGAAAATACGAACAATTAAATGGATCGGTTGCAGCAGTTTTTTATTTTTACGGAAGTCGCTAAACGACAAAGCTTTAGTGAAGTGGCAAATCAGCTCGATTTACCTCGATCGACAGTGACCAGTGCTATTCAACAGTTGGAAACTCACTATGGTGTTCGGCTATTTCATCGCACCACTCGTAAAGTAAGTCTTACGCAAGATGGGCAAAGGATATTGCCCGAGTGTCAAAATCTATTATTTGATTATGAGCAATTAGAACAACTTATACAGACGCAAAAGCAGCATTACCGCGGCACACTAAAAGTTTCAATGCCCAGCCGAATCGTGCATCAAGTCATTATTCCAGAACTTCCCGATTTTTATAGCCGCTATCCAGATATCCATTTACAACTGAATAGCTCTGATGACATCACTGACTTGATCGAGAAAGGGATTGATTGTGTTGTTCGGGTGGGGCAGCTAGACAATAGTAGTTTGATCGCGAAATTCGTTGGCAACTTGATTATGGTGAACTGTGCAAGTCCCGATTATCTGGAACATTATGGTATTCCTGAACAATTAGAACATCTATCTCAGCACAAACTTATTAACTACGCAGGAGCGGTAGGGGAAAAACAAGGCGTATTTTTATATCAAGATGGAACAGTGATGATGGACAGTGCCTTGAGTGTGAATAATACAGAAGCCTATATTGCTGCGGCTTGTGCGGGCTTAGGGATTATTCAACTACCTTACTATGATGTTCAGGATAAAATTGAGCAAGGAACTCTGATTGAAGTGCTAAGTGCATATACTGCTCAGTCATTGCCACTTAATATTTTATATCCGAACCGAAGTTATATTCCTAAACGGTTAGAAATTTTTATGGAATGGGTTAAAGAGGTTTTATATAAGAAATGTATCGTCATCTTTTAGTCATGAAACTAAAATACGATAACAATAAAAAAAGCCTCTCGCAGTGAGAGGCTTTTTAGAATTTGGTGGGTCGTCCGCGATTCGAACGCGGGACCAACGGATTAAAAGTCCGCTGCTCTACCAGCTGAGCTAACGACCCAAATAGGTCAAAACAGATAAGTGGTGGGTCGTCCGCGACTCGAACGCGGGACCAACGGATTAAAAGTCCGCTGCTCTACCAACTGAGCTAACGACCCGTATCGTTTTGATGTCGCGTATTTTAGCAAGTTATTCAACTAACACAAGAGGTAAATCAAAAACATTTGCATGATTGCCTATAAAAAGCACGATTTCCTCTTGTTTAGCTAAAAAATGAACTAAAAACGGTATTTATATGCCTGAATATTGTCAAAAATTTCAGTTGTGACGTCACAATAACTGTTCGCACCAGGTAATAAAGCGAGTAAACGTTCAGAAGTTTTGCCTGGATTAAACGAATCTTCCTTCAATTTATTCTTTTGATATTTAAAAGTACCTGTTGTTTCAACTTTAGCCTGCACACGTAAAAACACGGGTACTGCGTAAGCCGGTAGGCATTTTTTAAATATCGTTACCATTTCTGTTAAATCAGACTCATTTAACTCAGCACCATCAGCAAGTGTGATTGCTGCCATACCAGCACGACCATTGGTATTTGGAATTTCTACACCATAGACCACTGCTTCAGCGATCTTGTCGTATTCACAAACCATGTTCTCAACTTCAGTCGTAGATACATTTTCGCCTTTCCAGCGGAAGGTATCTCCTAAGCGGTCAACAAACTGAGCATGACGGAAACCAATATTACGAACAAGGTCACCTGTATTAAAATATGAATCACCTTTTTTAAAGATATCTTGCATAATCACAGATTTATTCTTTTCAGGATCGGTATAGCCATCGAAAGGAAAGCGACTGGTAATTTTGCCTACAAGCAAACCAACTTCACCTGCTTTAACTTTTTTACACCAGCCATTTTTATCGCGTACAGGCTCATTCTTTTCTTTATCAAACTGAATGACCGCGTATGGCATAGGAGAGAAGCCTACGGTGTTGTCAAAGTTAAAAATATTACTAAACCCGACATTACCCTCACTTGATGCATAAAGCTCAAGAACTTCTTGGACACCAAAGCGTTGTTTGAACTTATCCCAGATGTTTGGACGCATGCCATTGCCGATCATTTTGGTTACGCGGTGGGCACGGTCAATTTCTGTAGTAGGGGCATCCATTAAATAGCGGCAAAGCTCTCCAACATATCCAATTGCAGAGGCATTAAATTTCTGAACATCTTTCCAGAACGCACTGGTTGAATATTTACGTCGAATTGCAAGGGTAGAACTTCCCGCAATCACCCCACACCAACACACAACCACACCTGTTGCATGGTAAAGCGGTAAGGTTACATACATCACATCATCTGGACCAAGGTTCAAAATGTGCCCATAGGTGCCATATGCCAGCGTCCAGCGACTATGTTTGAAAACAACAGCTTTTGGTAAACCTGTTGTGCCAGATGTGTAAATATAAAATAGACCATCATTTCCATGAACAGAATTTGTGGTTGATGGATTAAATTTTGGAAACTGATCAATTTCTTTTGCAAGATTGGCATAACCTTGAGGCGCTGTTCCCTGATCTTGACGTGTAGCTTGATCTGCAAACCAATGGAAACGATCTTTAGGAACATTTAGGTCCTGACGGATTTCATCAATTGCAGTTCGAACTTCTTCCCCAGCAATTAAAGCAATTGGCTTTACAAGGTTAATGCTATGAGAGAGCACTTTACCGACTTGTGAAGTGTTAACCAGCGCAATAGTTACCCCAATTTTAGCTAAACCTACAATCGTGGCAATAAGCTCAGAACGGTTCTCAACCATTACGGCAATCACGTCACCTTTACGCGCCCCGAGAGATAGATAATAGTGAGAAATCTGGTTAGCCCATTCATTTAAAGCTTCATAAGAATAACTTTGATCTTCAAATAATAATGCAATACCTTGCGGATTTCGCTTAACAGCTTTTTCAAAAGCTACACCTAATCCCGTTGGTGTATTTGCTGTTCTTAAGTAAGCCTGTTTAAGACCATTCAGGATATGGGGTACTTTGGGGATGAAGCTAGGAAGTCTTGTTGCAACATCACCAAGCGTAATGATATCGGTCTGTGTTGTCTGGCTCATATCAATCCTATTTATTTTTCGATCAATCCAAAAAAGGTTGCGTTGGCAAAAGTACAGTATTTTTCATGGTTCACCATGCTTTTAAAACTTTTCTTCTAGTGCAATCAACCTAATTGGTTAAAAATAACAAAAAAAACCTAGTCATCGAAATGACTAGGTTTGTTTAAATTAGCTGCAATTGAGCAAATGATTTACTCAGCTACAGGATTTGCTTTCTTTGGTGGACGACCACGAGGACGACGAGGAGGGCGATTTGGTTTGTCCAGATCTGCCTTAGAATCTTCTGATTCAACCTCTGCATTAGCTTCTACTGGTGCTACAGCTTGTTCAGTGGCTGCTTTGGCTTTCGCTCTCGGTTGTTTCACAGCCGGAGCTTCAACCACAGTTGTCGCTGGTGCTTCTTCTGCGTTTGTTTCACTTTGCGCTACTTCAGCCACCTGATCAAGCTCAAGCGGTTGTTGTTTTGACTCAACAGGTGCTTGCGTTTCAGCAACAGGAGCAACAACAGTTTCTTCAACAACCGGAGCTACAGGAGCAGCTTCTTCTGGTGCAGAGTGTTGTTGTTTAACTTGCTCAAAAGCTTGTTCAGCAGCAAGTTTTGCTAAACGACGACGCTCACGTGGATCATTAGCAACACGTGGTGTCGACTCTTTTTGTGGCGTTAAGGCAAGTACAGGCGCAGGCTCTGCTTCTTGTGATGGTTTGTTGCTTGGAAGCTCTGCATCACGAGTAACAGGCTTCTTGTCTTCAGCATCAGACGCAACTTCTGTTACTAGAGTACTTGCGTACTGTTCTGCAAATTTTAGCAATGCACGATTAAACGTTGGAACTAAACCAAACTGTTCAATCAATACTGTGCAGTCTTCACCATAAACATGACGAATCAAGCTACCAATTGTGTATTGCGCCAAAGTTGGAATTTGCGATGGGGCAATAGACGGTACCGCAGCTTTAGCACGTTTTGCGTTGCGTTGTTCACGGCGACGCATGCGAGGATCATTACTCGCACGTTGAATTTGCGGTTGATTTTTGTTGTGTGCTGGAGGAGGAGGAGTTTCTTCTGCTTCAGCAGTTACTGCCTCTTCTACAACAGCAACAGGTGCTGGAGCTGGCTCTTGAACGACTTCAACAACAGGTGCTGTTTCAGTACGTTTAACAGGCTGCTCAGGAGTTAAAGCGATAATTTCGCTTTGTGCCTGATCAACATTGATCACTAAGGCTGTATTCATGACTTCATGCTTTGGAGCATCAATCAAATCAACCTTAATTTGTTTCTCATCAACAACTACTGGTGCCGGCGCATTTTGATTTTCATTTAATACGCTTGGATCGCGGTGGCGATTTGGACGGTTCGGACGTTGTTGATTATTACGGTCACGACGCGGCACGGCATTTTCAGTTTGTTGTCCATCATTTTGATGTTGTGGATGTGGCTGATCAGGGTGCGGACGTTTTTGTTGACGTTTTAACTCACGTTGTTCTTGACGTGATAACTGTACAACTTCTTCATGAACCTGTTGTGGTTGTTGCTGCTGTTGTTGTGGCTCTTGAGTATGGTGATGTTGTTCACGTTGCTCTTTGTGCTTACGTTTTTTGTTGTTTGGACGTTGTTGTACTTTCTCGTCTTTTTCAACATTCTCACGAACTTCCTGTTTAGCAGGCGATTGCGAAATATAAGCATTGTTAGATGGCGCCGAAACAACTTCAGCAACTGCTGGTACTACGACTTGCCCAAACTGGCCACGGCTGACAGCGCCAGTATTCACCATTTGTTCAATTGACGCAGCAGCGTTCTGTGCCGAACGAGATTGGTCAACAGTTTTAGCTTGTTTTTGAACAAAAAGGTTCTCTAACCATGCACAAGGGCTCGCTGCTTTTTGAGTACTTGGTTGAGCAGTAGAAGGTTGAGCTGGTTGATTTACTTTCTTTTGACCAGCTGTGTTGTTTGCAGCAGGAGCTGCATGAGTATGGCCATGATCTGCTTCTTCTAAGTGCCATTCAGAAGATTCATAACCTAACTCTTTCTCGCTTGAACGAGTTGCTTCAGTACGCTCATAGCTAGATGGTGCAAATCCATCTGGATTGTACTGAATTTCATAATGAGGTGTTTCTAAGTGTGGGTGAGGTAAAATAGTCACACGAACACTAGAAGTTTGTTCTAAATAAACAAGGCTATGGCGTTTTTCATTGAGTAAGAACGCTGCAATTTCAACAGGAACTTCTACTTGTACTTCACCATGACGTTCACGAAGTGCAATTTCTTCTACTTTACGCATAATTGAAAGCGAAAGTGAGCGTAAGTCACGGACCATACCTGTGCCATGACAGCGTGGGCAAACATATCCAGTTGCTTCTTCAAGTGATGGACGTAAGCGTTGGCGGCTCATTTCCATTAAGCCAAAACGAGATAATTGGCCAAACTGGATACGCGCACGGTCGCTTTGTGTTGCTTCACGAAGTTTTGCTTCAACCATGCGTTGGTTGCGTTCTTTAGTCATGTCAATAAAGTCGATCACAACTAAACCGCCAATGTCACGAAGACGAAGTTGGCGAGCAATTTCTTCTGCTGCTTCTAGGTTTGTATTAAGCGCAGTTTCTTCAACGTCATGTCCACGAGTCGATTTCGCAGAGTTAATGTCGATTGAAACTAAAGCTTCGGTCTGGTCAATTACGATTGAACCACCAGAAGGAAGTTTTACTTCACGCTCGTAAGCAGTTTGAATTTGGCTTTCAATACCAAAATGAGCAAATAATGGCTCGTTTAAAGTATAAGTTTTAAGTTTGTCTAATTGACGAGGCATAACTGCTTTAACAAAGTTATACGCTTCGTTATAGGCTTGTTCACTATCAATTAAAATTTCTGCAACGTCATCACGTAAGTAATCGCGGATAGCACGAGTTACTACACCAGCTTCTTGGTGAACAAGCATTGGAGACGGGCCAGAACTTGCTGTGCCTTGGATTTGTGCCCAAAGGTCAAGCAAATGTTGTAAATCTAACTGTAATTCTTCTTGAGTACGGCCAATACCTGCGGTACGCACAATAACACTCATGCCGCGAGGTAAATTTAAAGAAGCTAAAATTTCTTTTAATTCTTCACGTACAGAACCTGAAATTTGACGGCTAATACCACCGCCTTTCGGGTTGTTTGGCATAAGAACCAAATAACGTCCTGCAAGTGAAATGAATGTAGAAAGGGCTGCGCCTTTGTTACCACGTTCTTCTTTTTCAACCTGAACAAGTAATTCAGTACCTTCAGTGATGAGTTCACGAATGTTTGAAGTTTGTCGCGGGTCTGCTTGGAAATAGCTGTTCGCAATTTCACGCATAGACAAGAAGCCTTGACGACCTGCGCCATATTCAACAAACACAGCTTCTAAAGAAGGTTCTACGCGGGTTACATGGCCTTTATAGATATTGGATTTTTTCTGTTCTCGGGTACGATTTTCTAAATCAAAATCGTAAAGATGATTACCAGTGATAAGTGCAACGCGGACTTCTTCTGCGTGAGTTGCATTAATCAACATACGTTTCATGGGTGTGACACCTAATAGTGACCCACACAAACATATCGCACAAACTTAAAGGTTCTGAACGAACATCGAACATGACGGATCATTTCCCAGATCTCAAAATATTTGTGGTCTGAGTCATCTGTTACCGGCTACATTTAGCCTGAACTTCGATTCTCGTCTGTGATGTAGGCAATACTGCTTCAACCTTTAAATCGGACTTCCTTAGTGCTTCACTGGCGGGTGAGCGGTACATTGGTTAATGACTTTCACTGTCATTGAGCGCGAAGTGACTTCTTTTTAGAAGTTTGATACGGAATGTTCATCGTATCGGTGCTTTCGGCAGTTCCAATGCATCAACGCTTTAGCCTGAAGGCAACATTAAGGAGCGATTTGTCTGATGTGTATCAGTTTACGTTCCATAACCAACTAGAGTTGGTAACATATTTTTTTGAACAAACTGAATTAAACGCAACAGTTTGTCATTTTGCCGATATAATAAGCCTTCGGCGTCGGCATAATTCTTTAGGACCTATCCGAGCTGATGGTGAAAGCATCATTTTGATTGAGGTTTCAATCAGGGAAATTCCCTATTAGATGTTCACTTACGGCGGTATCCGTGCGCTGACTATATCAAACCTTGCAGCATCTGCCTATGGGCTAAGCTTAGATTTCTTGTGAAAAAACTAAGCTAAACGGTCATTTATTAATCAAATTTAGCAAAATTTCAGGTTTAAATATTAGTATGAATTCTACACAGCAATGGCAAAGTGTCACTTGGTTTGAGGTGGATGAACATCAAGCAGGACAGCGAATTGATAATTTCCTGTTCTCGCGTTTAAAAGGTGTACCTAAAAGTCGTATTTATCGTTTGATTCGTGAAAGTCAGGTTCGAGTAAATAAAAAACGTGTTAAAGCTGAGACTAAACTTGAGATTGGTGATCAGATTCGTGTTGCTCCAATTCGTTATGAACAAAAAGATGAAACAACCGCTCCTGTTAGTGACAATGTAGCACAAAGCTTGTTAAGCCGTATCATCTATGAAGATGAAGGTCTATTAGTTGTCAATAAGCCTTCAGGTATTGCTGTCCATGGTGGCAGTGGTATGGCATATGGTTTGATTGAGGCATTACGCGCAGCGACCGGCAAAAAATATTTAGAACTTATTCATCGTATTGACCGTGATACTTCAGGTCTGGTCATGATTAGTAAAAAACGTAGCACTTTAAAACTACTACAAGATATGTTGCGTGAGCACAAAATTCGTAAGACCTATGCTGCGATTGTTAAAGGTCAAGTAAGCCTAGATAAACAACTGATTGATGCGCCTTTATTGCGATATGAACTGGCAAATGGCGAGCGTCGTGTACGTGTGACTAAAGATGGCAAACCAAGTAAAACTGAATGGGTTGTAGCAGAGCGCTTTAAAAATGCAACATTAATCCATGCGTCACCTTTGTCAGGTCGTACTCATCAGATCCGTGTGCATGGTTTAAGCATTGGACACCCGTTGATTGGCGATGATAAATATGGGCACACTACTACGTACACTGGTCCTGAAGCACGTCGTCTATGCTTACATGCGATGCGTTTAGATATTCCGGGTTATCCACCGATTGAAGCACCGTTACCAGAAGATATGACCCAGTTATTAAAGGCTTTGAGAGTGGCAAAATGAGTCTAAAAACTGAATTAGTTATTTTTGACTGGGATGGGACTTTATATAACTCTGTTGGGCAAATCGTTGCTAGCTTGCAGCATGCAGCAGAGCAGCATGAATTACCTTTAACCGATGAAGCCGCAAAAAGTATTATTGGTTTAGGCTTGCCTGAAGTCATGCAAACCTTATTCCCAGAAGCACCTGAGTTGCATGATTCAATTTTAAAAGCGTATGGCGATCACTATATTGCGAACTCTACAAATGACGCATGGTTCGATGGTATTGCAGAGCTCTTACATGACTTAAAAGCTCAAGGTTTAAAACTTGCAGTCGCAACGGGTAAAAACCGTCGTGGGTTAGATCGTGTAATAGCAAAAACACAAAGTACTCATCTTTTTGATGTGACTCGGGCAGCCAATGAAACTCGATCGAAGCCAGATCCACTCATGTTGCAAGAAATATTAACGGTCACTGGGGTGAGTGTTGAGCGTGCGGTAATGATTGGTGATAGTAGCTATGACCTTGAGATGGCTCAGCGGTTAGACATGCCACGAATTGGTGTTGGTTATGGAGTTCATTCGATTGAAGTGCTGCAACAATTCCAGCCTTTAACGATTGCCAAGGATGTTCAAGAGCTTCATCGCTTCCTAAACGGTTATGCTCAGTTACCTACAATAGATGTGGCTTAATTTAGAATAATACAAAAAGGGGGAATTGATTTCCCCCTGAACTAAAGTTAAATAAAACAATAAGAAGAGAGATATGAGCCGTTCTATTCGCCTATTAAATCTTTTACAACAACTCCGTGAAGCCCGTTACCCAGTCACTGCGCAAGTTCTCGCTGAGCGTATGGGAATTAGTGTGCGAAGTATCTATCGGGATATTGATAGTTTACGTGAGCAGGGCGTAGAAATTGAGGCATCGGCAGGTATTGGTTTTCAGCTTAAAGAAGATATTGTATTACCACCAATGACGCTCAATGAAAATGAAGTAGAAGCTATTTTTTTGGCATTGTACTGGTTGAAGAGTGTGCCAGATCAATCGTTACAATCGGCATCTACATCAGTATTAGCTAAATTGAATTCTGTTTTACCTGAACATCGGCAATATTTATTACAGCAAACGACCTTAAGAGCGTTTAATACATGGCTGCCTGTGGATGAAAATCGAGTCGAACAGGTGCGTTTAGCCATTCGGCAGCAAGTCAAAATCTCGATGCATTATCATGATGAGCAGCAAAGAAGTAGTGTTCGAACCTTGTGGCCTTTTGCTTTGGGATACTTTAATGACAAAATTCTGTTGGCCGCGTGGTGTGAACTCAGGCAGGATTTTCGACATTTTCGACTCGATCGTATTCAACAGCTGAGTTTAAGCCAAGAATTATACCCATCATTTAAGCAACAACTATTTCAGCAGTGGTGGGCACAAGAATCGCAGACTACTGACAAAAACTGACAAAGAGATTTTGTAGACTAGGACCCACGATAAACAAGGAGCCATAAAAATGAGCCTTAAACTTTATACTAACAAAGAGTCGCGTGGTGTTGTGATCGACTGGCTTTTAGTCGAATTAGGTGTTGAATGTGAACGCATTGAAGTTGCATATAAGACTGAAATGAAAACACCGGAATATTTAAAAATTAACCCTTTTGGAAAAGTGCCAGTATTGGTGGATGGTGATGTGGTGATTTATGAGCTAGGCGCGATCTGTGCTTATCTGGCTGATAAATTTTTCGACAAGGGGCTGGCTCCAGCATTAGATGATCCTAAACGTGGTTTGTACTATCGCTGGTTATTTGTGATGGCAGGTCCATGGGAAGCTGCAGGTGTTGATAAAGCCCTTGGAATAGAGGTATCTCCTGAGCAAAAAATGTTTGTGGGCTATGGTGATTATAACGATGCTTACCAAGCTTTAGTGCAAGGCTTGAGTGAAGCAAATCCGTATGTGTGTGGCGAACAATTTACCGCAGCAGATGTAAGTGTTGGAGCAATGCTTTTATGGCAATTGAAAATGGGTGCGATTGAATCACATCCAGCCATTACACGTTATGTTGAAGCAATTAAGCAGCGTGAAAGTTTGCAAGCGTTAGGTGCGGTTTTCTCCAGCTAAGCTTTTAACTAAAAAGTCATCCAAACGGATGACTTTTTGTTTTTATAAATAAGAAGTTAGTTGGTAAGAAAGCCAGCAGCAACGTTAATACAAATCGCTAAAATTGTGGTGTTAAAACCAAATGACAACACGGCGTGAAATAAATTTAAAAGCCGCATATGTTTGGTGGTAATCGAAACATCGGCAGTTTGAGCAGAGGTACCAATAATATAACTAAAGTATAAAAAGTCGGGATAAGTTGGGTGTTCTGTTCCGGGGAAATCTAAACCGCCATTTTCTTCATTTCTAGACAAAGCCATATAGAAATCATGTGCGTAATGTAGAGCAAAAACGCTATGCATAAACAGCCATGCAGAAACAATTGTTAATAAAGCTAAAGCTACGTGCCCTAGCTTTGCAGAACTCTCAGAAGGAAGCTGTGAAAGTTGTATTAGAATAGCCACTAAACACATGGCTAAGGCCAATAAAACAATCAGCATAATGACCCATTTGCTTTCATCTTGTTTTTTTGCTTGCTGTTGCATTTTTGAATGATCGCAACTTTTCATAAGTTGCAAAATATATAATAGATATACGCTAACAGAAGCATTCCAGCTGACTAATAAAATCGTTGACCATTGCCATGAAGTTAACCACGTCAGAATCATTGCTGTGATAAACCCCATGAATAAAGCAATAAAGAAGTGAGGGCGGTTTCGTACACTACGTCCAAGATGTTGAAATACTGCAACCATTTTCCTAATCTCCTTTTACTATATGGTAAATATATTATTTTTTATTAAATGGTGAAAATAATATCCAGTTTTATATAGACTTTATTTCAAGATTTTCAATTGTATTTAAGAGATATTTACTTTGCCGAGTAGATAAAATAGAACAAAAGCAGGGGCTAAAATGTTTATAAAAAGTATAAAATAAATAAAAATAATATTTACTTATACTTTTTATAAAGGTGTTCTTATTAATCATCTACTTAAAAATAAAATATAGCTTTTCTGATTAGGTGTGAGTTAAGTTTTTATCTAGATGAAATACTTTAGTGAGTTGATCAATGAACTTTTGGACGCCTAAAGACTGTGAGTTTTTACGGTAATTTACGAATAAATCCAGTGTTGGTAGCTCAATATCGAGTGGGCGGACTACCGTATTTTTGATTCCTAAAGGTGCCACGTAGGCAGGTAAAATAGTACAACCTAATCCAGAACCAAGAGAGTTAATATTAAACAACATACTATCTGCTTTTTGAACAATATTGAGGTTAATATTGTGAGTTTTGGCAAAGTCTAGAATAGTGTTATGTAATGTTTGTGACTGCTCGGCAGCAGGAATAATAAAATCAACGCCTTGTAAGGCATGGACAGGAATTCGGTCATATTGAGTAAGTGGGTGATTTTTAGGAAGTAAAAAAATCAGGGGTTCAGTCAAAACAAATTGGCTTTGGATATCATCACTATCTGTATTTTCTCGGGTAAAGGTAATGTCCAACTCACCTTTTTTTAAGGCTTTAAGTTGTTCAGTATTGTTTAGGTTAGATAATTCAATGATGAGATCGGGGTGTTGTAATCGCAGATTAGGAAGAACGTAAGGGAAAATTTTCATTTCTGCAATGGGGACAAAACCGATACGCAACAGTTGCTGTTTAGCCTTAGAAACCTGTCTTGCCATGGCGACTGCTTTTTCAGCCTGAGCAAGGGTTAGGCGAGCATGTTCTAAAAATACTACGCCTTCTTCGGTTAATTCAACTTTACGTTTAGTTCGATTTAAAAGTCGTACACCAACATCTTCTTCTAAATCTTTAATCTGTTGGCTAAGGGAGGGTTGTGCGGTAAAAAGTTTAAGAGCGGCTTTACTAAAATTTAATTCTTCAGCAACGGTAATGAAATATCGGAGGTGGCGTAGTTCCATAAGACTAATCCAAAAAATGTCTTACTATGATTTATGTGAAGTATAAAGCATAAAGGGATATAGCGTGAAGATACTTTAGGTATTTATAAAATAAATGGAATTTAAATTTTCATTAAGGATTTAATATGGGAAGCTGGGTTTTAATAATTCATAAAATATATTAATTGTTAGATGTTAAATGCATTATCTTTACTTAATCAAAGAAATATTTAAATGTTTTAAATATTAATATGATTGATTCTCATATTATGCAAAAGTGGGGAGTAATAAAATAAATTTATAAATGTACTTTTCTCAGAACTATTAATTTGGAATTGTTACTAAATATTTTTTCTTTATATGTTGAAGACTCTTTAGGCTGAAAAATTAGGACTAGGGTAGTGGAGCACCGTAGTTCTATGGCTACTTTCGACAGCTTACTTATTGTTATGTTATACAAGTGCTCTTAATAAGAATGGTAATTACCGACGCATAAACTCAACACATCTATGCATTTTTTATGGCAAGCTAATTCAACTTATGTTGGTTGTGACCACAATAAAAGGGATATTTATATGATAAATAAGTGTAAGTGCCATAGCTTAATTTGTTTTAATTGTTAAGATAGAAACCTGAACACATCCATTCTGCCGATGCTAAAGCATAGAAAAGCCCATGAAAGACAAGCCGACATTAACATATCAATTGCCGACTCAGTCCTGTTGGACGCATACATGGATAAAACCTCCTTTTTATCATCCAGAGTCAGGGCGTGAATCAGATACACGTTTTTATAACCAGCAACCTAAATTACCGGCTAGAGGCTCAAAAGAGCTATTACGTTGGTTAGCCACTCGTGAGTCTTATACATGGAATGTTGATATTCAAAGTGAATATGAAACCCGTATAAATACAGCTGTGGCTTTACCTCAAAATCGACCACAGGCAGATTTGGATGATTGGCAAGTTTGGTTTGTTGGGCATGCTACAGTATTAATTCAGATCGGACCTTATAACTTTATTACTGACCCAGTATGGTGTGATTATGCAAGCCCTTTACATGGTCGTGGACCACGCCGTGTATGCCCTGCGGGTTTTGCGTTAGAGCAATTACCGACTATTCATGGTGTTTTACTCAGCCATAATCACTATGACCATATGGATTTGGCTACACTCGATTGGTTGCATAAAAAATTTGCAATGCCGATTTACACAGGATTGGGGAATGGCTTTTATCTACCAAAAGAATTTCATGTGATTGAGATGGATTGGTGGCAAGAAATTCCCTATCACGAATTAAGAATAATCTATACACCTGCACAGCATGGATCGGGCCGTGGTCTACGTGACCAGAATAAAGCACTCTGGGGAGGCTTTTCGGTTGTTGCTAAAACAGGTCATTGTTTCTTTGCAGGGGACACTGGTTATGCAGGGCATTTCAAACAAATACATGCACGTTATGGGGCGCCACGTGTTGCTTTGCTTCCAATAGGTGCTTATGAGCCACGTGCCTTGATGAGCTATGTCCACATGAATCCACAAGATGCGCTACATGCACATTTTGATTTACAGGCCCATCGTTCTATTGCGATTCATTATCGGACTTTCCAGTTGACTGATGAAGGTCGTGAAGATCCGGAACATGCTTTAGGACAAGCGATTAAAGCTTCATCGAAGCTTGCGAATCCTTTTTATTGCATTCGTGAAGGGCATAAATTAACTGTGTAACTACTAGATAATTTTATATTTAAATTTAAAAAGCCAGTTCAAATTGAACTGGCTTTTTATTATTTTGACCTAAATTAAGCTAAGTCAAAACGGTCAAGATTCATGACTTTAGTCCATGCAGCTACAAAGTCTTGAACAAATTTTTCTTTACCATCTGCCTGAGCATAAACTTCTGCTAAGGCACGCAAGATTGAGTTTGAACCAAAGACTAAGTCATTACGTGTTGCAGTAAATTTTACTGCACCTGTTTTACGGTCTTTGCCTTCAAATACTTCGTTTGATGAATCAACAGGTGCCCACACCGTAGACATGTCGAGTAGGTTCGTGAAGAAGTCTGTGCTGAGTACACCAACTTGCTGAGTGAATACGCCGTGTTGCGAACCATCCCAGTTGGTACCCAATACACGTAAACCGCCAATTAATGCAGTTAACTCTGGTGCAGTCAAAGTTAGTTGCTGTGCTTTATCAATTAATAATGCTTCAGTTGCTGCATTAACTCCCTCTTTTTTCCAATTTCTAAAACCATCAGCAAGGCCGAGGAGTAATTGGAAAGATTCGACATCAGTTTGACTTTGTAAAGCATCAACACGACCAGGGGCAAATGGAATGCTAATATTGAAACCTGCCGCTTGAGCAGCTTGCTCTACACCAACGTTACCTGCGAGAACAATTAAATCAGCTAATGACAATTGAGTTGATGCTTTGATTTCTTCAATTTTAGTTAAAGTCTCAACCGCTTTTTGGTTTACTTCCCAATCACGTTGTGGCGATAAAGCAATGCGGGCGCCGTTTGCACCACCGCGTTTGTCTCCACCACGGAAAGTTGAGGCTGAAGCCCAACCAAGAGAAACCAACTCTCCAGCAGATAGTCCCAACGCAACAATTTTTGCTTTAGCATCAGCAATGCTAGCAGAAGATGGTATAGCGCTGGCAGTCGGTAATGGATCTTGCCAAATTAAATCCTCAGCAGGAATTTCTGGACCTAAATAACGTGCTTTTGGACCCATATCGCGGTGAGTTAATTTAAACCATGCACGGGCAAAAGCATTGGCGAAAGCTTGTGGGTCGTTATGGAAGCGACGAGAGATCTTTTCAAACTCAGGATCAAAACGTAAGGTCAAATCTGTAGTGAGCATTGTTGGCTTACGTTTAATTGATGGGTCGAATGGATCTGGGATGATCGCTTCAGCATCTGCTGCTACCCATTGAATTGCACCAGCAGGTGAACGTTCTTGTACCCACTCGTATTTGAATAGGTTTTCAAAGAAGTAATTGCTCCATTGTGTTGGAGTTTGCGACCAAATAACTTCTAAGCCAGAAGTGATCGCGTCTTTACCAACACCTGTGCCAAAGCTATTTGACCAGCCAAAGCCCATTTGTTCAATTGGTGCTCCTTCAGGATCAGCCTGAACATGGTCAGCAGAGCCAGCACCGTGAGTTTTACCTAAGGTATGACCGCCAGCAATCAATGCAACAATTTCTTCATCATCCATTGCCATGTTGCCGAAAGTCGCACGAATAAATGGTGCAGCCGATTTAGGGTCACCACTGGCTTGTGGACCTTCAGGGTTCACATAAATTAGACCCATTTCAGTTGCAGCTAGATTGCTGCCTTCCAATGCTTCAGAGTTACGATGAGCTAACCATTCTTTTTCATCGCCCCAGTTTACATCGTTGTCTGGTTCCCAAACATCTTCACGACCAGCACCAAAACCAAAGGTGCGGAAGCCAGAAGACTCAAGCGCAATGTTACCAGCAAGAATAAATAAATCTGCCCACGATATTTTTTGACCGTATTTTTGTTTAACTGGCCATAGCAAGCGGCGTGCTTTATCTAAGCTCGCATTGTCAGGCCAACTATTTAATGGTGCAAAACGTTGTTGGCCGCGACCAGCGCCACCACGGCCATCGCCCATACGATATGTACCAGCGGCATGCCATGCTAAACGAATAAATAAGCCTGTATAATTTCCCCAATCGGCTGGCCACCAATCTTGCGAATCGGTTAACACATTTTTGATATCAGCTTTGAGTGCGTAGTAGTCAATTTTTTTAAATTCTTCGCGGTAATTAAAATCTTTACCAAGTGGATTAGAGCGTTCTGAATGTTGGTTGAGCAAGTCAACGCGTAATTGTTTTGGCCACCAATGTAAACTAGGCGTACCACCACCGACTGTTACTTCCGGTTTTGAGTTATGACCTGAAAAAGGACATTTTGATTCGTCTGACATGGCTATATTCTCTCTGGGTAATAATTATTGAGCTCTTGATAAAGTAATAGGGCTCATTTTCCTGGACTTCTGGGTTAAAAACTCATGTTTATCAAATAAAGAAATGAGTGAACAACTGGTGAGAGAAACCGTTTAAAAATTCTTTTCACTGAGATGTTAGCTCATTATTTTTTATTTAATAATGCATCAGATTCCTTTAATTGTTATTCCTCCAATTTACTGTATGAAGGTGAAAAAACAAGAGGAAAAATAAGCTGAAGGCTGTAAATAATGATGCATAGAATTACCTCTTCAATTGTTGGAACAACGTAAGATCTTTTAATAACGCTCTTTAAATATACTAGAAGTAGAAGTCTTATTTTTCAAATGGATTAAACTGTCAGTATTGATTTAAAAAACCGATTGTGTTTTTGTTTAATTTAAAAAGTAGGGCGGAACTGAGAGTGAAAAGAAATTTTTATATTCAGTGATCGTAGAAGCTATCTAAAATAAATAAAGGAGAGCATCGCTCTCCTTTATTTATATATTAAACATTTACGATTCGATTTGATTTGACCATATCTGCTAAACCGTGAGTTTTAAAGTAGTACTCAAGCCAGCTTTTCACAATGAGTGGATTATTCATTTTCATAACATCATCAAGTAATTTTTGCGCGTCTGTCATAGGTACATGACAAATTGCTTTTCGTACTCGCAAAATGTTACTCGAACTCATTGAAAGGGTGTTAAAGCCCATCGCCATGAGCAAAATTGCCGATAATGGATCACCTGCCATTTCACCACAAATACTAATAGGTTTTTTGTATTCATGACATTCTTTAACTAAGCGAGTTAAAGCACGTAGAACGGATGGGTGGAAGTGCGAGTAAACGTTTGCCACATGTGGATTATTACGGTCAACTGCAAGTAAATACTGAGTTAAGTCATTTGAACCGACCGAGAAGAAATCGACAAGTTCAGCAAACTCATCAATTTGTAGTAGTACGCTTGGTACCTCAACCATAATTCCAATTTTTGGCTTGGTAATTTTAACTTGCTCTTCTTCTTGCACCGCCATCCAGTCACGCTCAAGTAAATAAAGTACTTCTTCGACTTCACTTACTGTAGTGACCATTGGCAATAAAATATGCAAATTATTTAAACCAATACTTGCTTTGAGCATTGCGCGAATTTGTGACGAAAAAATCTCGGGATGATCGAGCGTGAAACGAATACCACGCCATCCTAATGCCGAGTTTTCTTCTTCAATACTGAAGTAAGGCAAGTCTTTATCGGCACCAATATCTAGAGTTCGCATTACCACAGGTTTGTTGGCAAAGTGACTCAATTGTTGACGATAGATTGCTCGCTGTTCTTCTTCACCCGGGAAACGTTCCCGTAACATGAATGGAATTTCACTTCGGTATAGACCCACACCTTGAGCACCCCGTTGTACACCGCGAACCACATCAATCATAAGGCCTGTGTTTACGTAAAGTGGAACAGATACACCATCTGGAGTAATCGCTTCTCTTGTCTCGTATTGTTTGAGATCTTTTGCGATTTGCTCATCTTCTTTTTGAATTTCTTTATAACGTTGGCGTAAACGGCGTGGAGGATTTACAAAAATACGGCCTTGGTAGGCATCCACAATCATTTCTGCATCATCAAGTGTGTTAACTGGCAGCTCAGTGACACCAACCACAGTTGGAATTCCTAGTGCTCGAGCCACAATCACCATATGTGAATTTGCTGCACCTTCTGAAGTCACAATTGCTGCAATATTATCAACTGGTAGTTCGACTAGTGCCGCAGTACTAATTTCTTCACCAATTAAAATACTGTCTGGACTGAGCTCACGGTGGCTAGAATCTTCTTCTTGCAACGAGGCTAAAATACGTCGGCCTAAATCTTTAAGATCAGAAACTCGCTCACGAAGATAGTCATCTTCCATTTGTGCAAATAGGGCAGTGTGCTTTTCAATGACACGGCGCACAGCACCTTGTGCCCAATGCCCGTCACGAATGAGTTCTTTAATTTCTGCCGGCAATGCATTTTCATCTAGCATTCTTAAGAAAACACTAAATAAAGCGCGTTCTTCTGCCATTAATGAATCATGCATTTTTTCATCTAAAGAACGAATCTCTGAACGAACTGATGAAATGGCTTGATCTAGAAGTCGAAGTTCATGACTAATATCTTCTGCTTCACGGTCAGGTACTGAACCCAAATCGGCAGGCGGATATAAAATAATAGCGCGACCTAAAGCAACACCGCCTGCACCTGAAGCGCCTTGAAAGGTTTTATAGGCAGGGCCATTACTTGGTTTACGAAATACGTCAATATTTCCAACTGCGTGAGCGTGGGCAATAACACCAGAAAGCTGGGCACACAGAGTAACTAAAAATGACTCGGCTGCTTCGCTAAAATCTTGAGGAAGTTTGTTTTGTACAACCAAAACACCCATAACCTTACGGCGATACATGACAGGTACGCCGAGGAATGAGTTGTAAATTTCTTCACCTGTTTCAGGTAAATACATGAAACGCTCATGTTTTGGTGCATTGTCAAGGTTAACTATTTCTTCACGTTGCCCGACCAGACCGACCAAGCCTTCACCGAGTTGCAGTGAAACATGGCCCACAGATTCTGGATTTAAGCCCTTTGAAGCCATCAAAACATAGCGCTGATTGCGTTCATCGAGTAAATAAATAGAGCAAACATCCACTTTCATGGCCTCAGCAACCTGATTGACCATGGTGTCTAATGATTCATGCAAACTGACGGACGCATTAACTTCTTGGACAATGCGCCGTAGAGTGTCGAGTTGCATGTTTGACATGGATGTATACTCCAGTATTTTTTTAGACTATGAATGTATTTATAACAGCACTTTCAATAAAAATCATTTGCTAGATAAATGATTTTTAGGGTAATTGTTGCATCGGCAACTGTGTACACAACTCCACCATGGCTTTGCGATAAACATCACGCTTGAAGTTCACCACTTGTCCAAGAGGATACCAATAGCTAACCCACTGCCATTCATCGAATTCGGGTGGGTCAGAGAGGTCTAACTGAATATTTCTTGCATGCGCAGTCAATTTCAGTAAAAACCATTTTTGTTTCTGTCCGATACATACGGGGTCAGAGTCTGACCGAATGTACCTATGTGGCAAACGATAACGCAGCCATCCTTTGGTTTGCGCAATAATCTGGACATGTTCGGGCAATAAGCCGATTTCTTCTCTCAGTTCTCGAAAAAGTGCCTGTTCAGGGGTTTCTCCAAACTGAATGCCTCCTTGTGGAAATTGCCAAGCATTGTGACCAATGCGCTTTGCCCATAAAACCTGTCCATCATCGTTTGCCAAAATGATCCCGACATTCGGTCGGAAACCTTCTGAATCGATCATTTGGCTACCTAAATATTGTCTATATCGTTGACTTTAATCGCGGGGACAAACACTTTTTTATGTCCAGCTCGAAAAGATCAAAGTAAAATGTTTAAATTGCTACGATCTTAACGAATTTCTATCGACTAGCGGAGATAGATTTACATTTTTTTTCTTAAATTTCAGTTTAAACGAGAATTTTCATGAAACTGGCGTTGTTTGATTTAGACCATACCTTGTTAAATACGGATTCAGACCACTCATGGGGTGAATTTTTAGTCAATGAAGGTTTGGTTGATCCGGTTCATCATCGTCAGATGAATGATAAATTTTATGAAGATTATAAAGCAGGGCAACTTGACCCCTATGCCTATAATGAATTTGTCTTTGGATTTTTAACAAAGCACGACAATAACTACTTAACTGAGCTTCACCAATTGTTCATGCAAAAAGTTATCCGTCCACAAATGCGTCCAAAAGGTTTTGATGCAATCAAAAAGCATCAGGATCTTGGACATACAATTGTTGGGATTACGGCAACAAGTGATTTTATTACTGCGCCAATTTTCCGTGAGTTTGGTATTACCGAAATTTTGGCGACCAATGCTGAAGTTGCAGATGGGAAATACACAGGTAAAGTTGCGGGTTTGGCATGTTATCAAAAAGGTAAACTTGCACGTCTCGACGACTGGTTAGCTGGACGCAGTGTATCTGAATCTTGGGCATATTCAGACTCAATCAACGATCGCTTTTTGCTTGAATATGCAACTCATGCGATTGCTGTAAATCCTGATGATCGCCTTGAAAAGCTGGCTCAAGAAAATAGTTGGGAAATTCAAGACTGGTCGATTTAAGATTGTGGAGTTGGAAGAGTAGCTTGCAAAGCTTTGAGGTCTTCCAACTCTTAATTATATTTAAAATCATTTTTTGAATGTTTTTTTATCGATCTTGTTCCAAAAGTAGACATGAGTATGTCTAATAAAAAATAAATTTTATCTTGGTAAAAGTTTAAGAATATAAAAAATTCTAATTTAAAAATGAGGGAATAATGCAAAAAACAGCACAAATTAAATTACCAAAACAACTTTGGAATGATGAAAGTATTGATTTAACACGTCATAGCTATCAGGGGAAATTACTTAATAAAAGTGAAGGCTTCAAATTAGGTAAGGCTCAACGTAAAAAAGTTCCGAGAGAACAGTTGTCAGAGCTTTCTGAGCGACCAAAAGGTATAACTGCTTTAACAATCTATGATTGGAGTAACCAAGGCCGTTTAGAACAGCTTAAACCGATTCGTGCAAAACGAATGAGCGTTTCACCGTTTACATTTTATCGGGGTATGCCTTCTTTGATGCTGTTTGATCAGGCTTGGGAGCAGGTAAATTCAGGTTTATTTCAACAGATTTGTGGTGATTGTCATTTAAGTAATTTTGGTGGGTTTGCTAGTCCAGAGCGTAATCTATTGTTTGGAATCAATGATTTTGATGAGACTTTGGTTGCCCCATTTGAATGGGATTTAAAGCGTTTAGCTACCAGTTTTGTGATTGCGGCTCGTGATATTGATCTTGCGGATAAAGTGGGTTTAAAAGCAATTAAAACGATGTTGAATAGTTATCGTCAGCACTTATTAGAAAATACGAAACTTTCGCCTCTACAAGTTTGGTATGAAAAAGTTGATGCCAGTACCTTATTAGAAAACACTGAATGCCGAAAACTGAGAAAGAAACGCGCGAAGCATCTTGATTCAGCGCAGAAGAGAAATGCATATTCTGTTTTACCGAAGCTCACACAGCAAGATCAAGATACGGGATCTCGTCATTTTGTGGATGATGCGCCGTTATTATGGCATCCAAAGGCAGATGAACCGTTCAGTAAAGATGTTGATGCATTCTTTCAGCAATATCGAGATTCTTTGAAATATGATCGCCAAGTACTTTTTGATCGTTATCAACGGACCGATGTGGTTTTGAAAGTGGTTGGTGTCGGAAGTGTGGGTACACGATCCGCGATTGCATTATTTCAGGATGCAGATCGGGAACCGTTAATTTTACAAATGAAAGAAGCGAATCCATCGATTCTTAGTCCGTTATTTGTAGAAAAAGCAAAACATGAAGGCGAGCGTGTGATACATGGCCAGCAACTTATGCAAGCTGCCAGTGACATCTTCCTTGGATTTTCTGCGACATCCAATCAACATTTTCATGTGCGTCAGTTACGTGATATGAAAATCTCGGTTGATCTTAGTGATATGGATGATGAGTATTTCTATGAGTATGCTGAAAGTTGTGGTTTGGCTTTGGCTCATGCCCATGCTAAATCTGGAAATGCTGATGTACTTATGGGATATCTTGGAGAGGGCAGTACGATCGTAGAAGTATTGCAAAGGTATGCAGAGGAGTATGCAGAACGTAATCTAAATGACTATCAGCAATTTATGAATGAAGTTGCAGAGGGTAAAATTCCGCTCGCTGGAGATGATGCGCTTTAAGAATAAGTATGCTGCTACAGATGACATGAAATAATTTGAAAGGTTAGAGAAAAAATGTTTAATAAAATTATGTCTGGTTTGGGTCTTCAAGGCGTAACGGTAGAAACCGTTTTACACAATCCAAACTTGCAAGCAGGCGAGACACTGCATGGGGAAATTAGCTTCAAAGGGGGATCATCTGATAAAGAGATTAATGGTCTTTATTTGAAGTTGATGACAATGGCAGAAGTTGAATCTGGTGACCATGAGTTTAATCAACCTTTGGTCTTACAAGAGTGGTTAGTAAATTCTCGTTTTCTATTGCCAGCACATCAAGCTCATTCTTTCCCTTTCAGTATTCAATTACCCTTTGAGACACCGATTACCGAAGTCGCTTGTCGAAGAAATGGTACACGTGTTTGGATTCAAACTCATATGGATGTTGATTGGGGATTAGATGCAACTGATCGTGATTATTTAAAAGTGCTGCCAACTCCCGCTATGCAAATGTTTTTACAGGCCATGCAGCGATGTAGCTTTATTTTATCAACAGTTGATGTAGAAAAAGGTCAACTTACTGCACGAAATTTTAGATCAACAATTGGTTGTTACCAAGAACTTGAATTTGTCTCTTCACATATGTTTAGTGGGTTTAATGAGGTTGAAGTTTCTTTCGTGGCTGAACCTAATCAAACTCACGTTATGCTTGAAGTTGACCGTCATTTTCGATCAGATCAACTATTAACGATGACCATTCCACATCATATGCTTGATGAAAACCAAATGGTGCAACAAATTCGAAGCCTATTGCAGCTTTGATAAATTAAATTATGCGCATCAAATGAGAGCTTTTTTATCAACTTGAAAAGAGCCTTATATTTAAATCGCTTTTGCTGCATTGAGAGTAAGGGCGATTTAAATCGGTCGTGATGATGCGTGGAGGATATGATGGATAATCAGAATGAGACCGAAGAAAAGAAGACTCGTAAAGGTAATCTTCTTGAAGAATTTGGTGGGCAACTGATTGACGGTTTCATCACACTCATTGGTGAACTCTTCATTTACATTATTTTTTTATTATTTTCAGGTACTTTACTCGGTATTATCTTTGCCGCTATTTTCTTTGGTTGGGGCATCCTATTTTTACTATTACCTTTTTCTGTTCTGGTTTACATCCTTTTTAAAAAATATAGTCGCTAATCATTCAACTACTCTTGCATCATTTTAATCAGTTCCTGCATAGCTCTAGATTGAGTACGCGCAGGATGCCATACCATGCCTAATTGGCGATTCATTTTTACATCTAAATCAAGTTGTTGCATATCCTGATTCAACAGAGTTTTTGGTAAAACTGACCAACCTAAACCAATAGACACCAGCATACGAATAGACTCAAGCGGGTTATTACTCATGGTGATTTTGGGTTTAAGCCCTTGTTTTTCAAACTCTGCTAAAGTGATTTGGGCAGTGTAAGTTTGTGCAGCAGGTAACAAGCTCGGATATTCGATTAAATCTTGTAAGGTCAGATTCTTTTTTTGTGCCAATGGATGAAAAGGGGCAGCAACAAAAACTAAAGGATCATTCCAGATGGTAATGTAGTTAAGGCGCTCATCACCTGAAGGGGGAAGTGTTAAAAATGCTAACTCTAAATCACCGGCAAGCACTTTTTCATGTGCTTGCTCTGAGTCAACAAAATGCACATCTAAAGTGACTTGCGGAAATTGCTGAACAAAGTGTTTAAGGGGCGCGGGTAAATGATGCAAACCAATGTGGTGACTGGTTCCAATTTTTAAACGACCTTGTATCTGTGTCTGCTCATGGCTTAGGGTGTGATGGATATCTCCAAGCTCATTTAGCCAGTTTTTAACTTTGGGTAATAATGAATGAGCGGCATGTGTTGCTTGAACGCCTCGGCCTGCGGACTCAAATAGTTTGACACCAAAATATTCTTCTAAGCTGTGAATCCGTTTGGTTACAGCAGGTTGAGTAATAAATAATTGATCTGCTGCCACAGAGATAGACCCTGTTTCCATAACTTTTACAAAAGCTTCAAAGGCTGCAAGATTCATAATACAACTCAACTTGGAATAGAAAAATCGAGGGGCTAAAGTTGCCAAGCCAAAATCGTATCATGCTTGCAGCAAAACGAGTTAGAAAGTTATGAATTACCGCACTAATCTTAGCCTAAGCCGTTGTCTCTTTCTCAGCTAAGGCTGAAATGCGGCGGTCTTTAGCTGCCCATACTTTTTCATGAAAGAAAAAAGCAAATGCTTGTACGGTTGGCTCAAGCATACTTAAGGTTAAAGCCATCCAGATATTACCTGTTACAAAGTATGCAACTATCATCGCTACGCTAATATGCATAATGTAATAGCTGAAGGTTTTCTTTAAGGTACGTTGATTATTTACAACGAATTTTTGAATATTAGCCATGATCATTCTCTTTAGCCACTTTAGATATTTTTAGTATAGAGATGAGAGTATAAGATTAAAAATTGATTATGCAAATGATAATCATTAACAAAAACGATTTATTAAATTTGATGTGTATAGAAGGGATTATGATTAATTCCAAAAAGTTTTCTAATTTATAAAAATGATAAATTAGATTTATGTGAAACTCTGGCTATAATCGAAGAAAGATTAGAATTACCCAGTCCAATGGAGCAAGACGACATGGCAGGCAAAACTTTATATGACAAATTGTGGGATGACCACGTTGTTTCACAGCGTGATGATGGCTCATGTTTACTTTATATTGACCGTCATTTATTGCATGAAGTGACTAGTCCACAAGCATTTGAAGGTTTGCAACTTGCGGGTCGTCAACCATGGCGTTTAAGTGCGAACGTTGCTACACCAGACCATAACGTTCCAACATCTAAAAAAGAACGTGAGCAAGGCATCGCGGGTATTGAAGATGATACGTCTCGTATTCAGGTTCAAACCTTAGATGACAATTGTAAAGCCTTTAATATTGTTGAATTTAATATTAACGATATCCGTCAGGGTATTGTGCATGTCGTTGGACCTGAGCAGGGGTTAACTTTACCGGGTATGACCGTAGTGTGTGGTGATTCACATACAGCAACACACGGTGCTTTTGGTTGTTTGGCACATGGTATTGGAACATCAGAAGTTGAACATGTGTTAGCAACACAATGTTTGATCCAGAAAAAATCTAAAAATATGTTAATCCGTGTAGATGGCGTATTAGGCAAAGGTGTGACACCAAAAGATGTGGTGTTGGCAATTATTGCTAAAATTGGTACCGCAGGTGGTACAGGTTACGCGATTGAATTTGGTGGTCAGGTGTTCCGTGATATGTCGATTGAAGGACGTATGACGGTATGTAACATGGCGATTGAAGCGGGTGCTCGTGTCGGCATGGTTGCTGTCGATGACAAAACCGTTGAATACGTGAAAGGCCGTAGCTATGCACCAAAAGGCGAGCAATGGGAACAAGCAGTTGCTTACTGGGACACTTTGCATTCAGATGAAGATGCTATCTTTGATGCTGTAGTTGAATTAAATGGCGCAGAGATCGAACCACAAGTATCTTGGGGAACTTCACCTGAGATGGTTATTCCTGTCACAGAAGCTGTACCAACTTTAGAACAAGCTAAAGATGACGTTCAACGTAATGACTGGACGCGTGCTTATCAATATATGGGCTTAAATGCAGGTCAGGCATTAGCTGATATTCAACTTGACCGTGTCTTTATTGGTTCTTGTACTAACTCTCGTATTGAAGATATCCGTGCCGCGGCTGAGGTGGTTAAAGGCCGTAAAGTGGCATCTAGCATTAAACAAGCCATGATTGTTCCGGGTTCAGGTTTAGTTAAACAACAGGCAGAGAAAGAAGGTTTGGATAAAATCTTCTTGGAAGCAGGTTTTGAATGGCGTGAACCGGGTTGTTCAATGTGTTTAGCAATGAATGCAGATAAATTACAACCAGGTGAACACTGTGCATCGACGTCTAACCGTAACTTTGAAGGTCGTCAAGGCAATGGTGGTCGCACTCACTTGGTGAGCCCAGCAATGGCGGCAGCGGCTGCAATCGCAGGTCACTTTGTTGATGTTCGTTCATTTTAATTCGGTCTGGAGCAAACCATGAAAGCTTATACAGTTGAACAAGGTATCGTTGCACCATTAGATCGTGCCAATGTTGATACAGATTTAATTATTCCAAAACAGTTTTTGAAATCAATCAAACGTACTGGTTTTGGCGATAACTTATTTGATGAACTTCGTTATTTAGATGAAGGTTATCCGGGACAAGATAATTCAGTTCGTCCAAAAAATCCGGATTTCGTTTTGAATCAACCACGTTATCAAGGAGCAAATGTTTTAATTGCTCGTACTAACTTCGGTTGTGGTTCAAGTCGTGAGCATGCACCTTGGGCATTGAATGAATACGGTTTCCGTACTGTTATTGCGCCAAGCTTTGCTGATATTTTCTTTAATAACTGTTTCAAAAATGGCATGTTACCTGTCATTTTGTCAGAAGAAATTGTTGATCAGTTATTTAAAGAATGCGCTGCCAATGAAGGATATCAATTAACAATTGATTTAGCGGCTCAGGAAGTGCGTACCCCAACAGGTGAAGCTTTTAAATTTGAAGTTGACCCATTTCGCAAGCATTGCTTGTTAAATGGCTTGGATGATATTGGTTTAACGCTTCAAAATGCGGATGCAATTCGCGCTTATGAAGAAAAAACTAAACAGGTTCGTCCTTGGGTATTCCAAGAGTTAAATTAACCTTTTGGTACATTTTAAACATAGCCATGGCGTAGTGTTCAAACTCTTGCTAACATGCTAAAGCATAAAAACACCTTAAAATTATGCACTAGATGAGGATTGGGCTTGAACAATGAAGAGGAACGTTACTCATAGCTTTTTGTTGAGCCTGTGCGCAATAACACTCAGTGCTTGTCAGAGCACGTATAATGTAGTGGATACTGTCCGTATTAAGCAGGCTGAACAAGAAAATTTGGGGCAGAATGCAGCAATATATTGTTCGGGTGCGAAGAGTTGTGAATTTGAACGACTAAACGATATTACTGTAGTGGATGCGCAAACACGACGAATTAGTAATCAGGCAATTCATCAAGGAATTGTACGGTTGCACGGTTCAGTGCTCGGCCAAACCAACAGTTTATATTTATCTGTGCCTGCTAAACAATATGAAGTGGTGATCCGTTTCTATCCGATTTCTCCAGATCGGGCCGAAACAATCCATGTGATTCACCAGTTTAATGCCAACCATCGCTATACATTTAAAATGTACCGAGACAAAACTAACCGTTCGGGTAGTTTGCTGAATGTTTCTGTACCAGATCCATTATGTGTCGACTTAGAGCAAGATGAGCGTGTTATTCGCCGTTTTTGTCGACCATTTGATGTAACAACAGGGCTAGGCGAGTTCCTTGAACAGAAAAAACTAACACCGCGGTCGTCATAACACTGCTTGTTTTTTGGAAAATGGAAAAAGTTCATGTCTAAACAGATTTTAATTTTAGCTGGTGATGGTATTGGTCCCGAAATTGTTGGGGCAGCAGAAAAAGTATTAAATACAGTAAATGAAAAATTTAATTTATCGTTGACTTGGGAACATGGCCTATTGGGTGGTGCGGCAATTGATGCACATGGCGAACCGTATCCAGCTGTAACGAGTGAACAGGCAAAAAAAGCTGATGCAATTTTACTGGGTGCAGTAGGCGGACCAAAATGGGATGCGATTGAGCGTTCTATCCGTCCTGAACGTGGTCTTTTAAAAATTCGTAGTGAACTCAACTTGTTTGCTAACTTGCGTCCAGCCATTCTTTATCCGCAATTGGCAGATGCTTCTAGCTTAAAACCTGAAATTGTTGCTGGTTTAGATATTCTGATTGTTCGTGAGCTTACTGGCGGTATCTATTTCGGTCAGCCACGTGGTATTCGTGAACTCGAAAACGGCGAAAAACAAGGCTATAACACTGACGTTTATTCTGAAAGTGAAATTAAGCGCATTGCAAAAGTTGCTTTTGAACTTGCAGGTTTACGTGGTGGTAAAGTCTGTTCAGTCGATAAAGCGAACGTTTTAGAAGTAACAGAACTTTGGAAGCAAACAGTTACTGATTTGCAGCAAGCGAGTTATTCAAACATTCAGCTTTCACATATGTATGTAGATAATGCTGCAATGCAGCTTGTACGTGCACCAAAACAGTTTGACGTGATCGTAACAGGTAACTTGTTTGGCGATATCTTATCTGATGAAGCTGCAATGCTTACAGGCTCAATCGGCATGTTGCCATCAGCTTCTTTAGATGAAAATGGCAAAGGTATGTATGAACCTTGTCATGGTTCTGCACCTGACATTGCGGGTCAAAATGTTGCCAATCCATTAGCAACAATTCTTTCTGTTGCAATGATGCTTCGCTATACATTCCGTGAAGAAGCTGCTGCAAAAGCAATTGAAGATGCTGTAGGTCAAGTACTTGATCAAGGCTTACGTACAGCAGATATTATGTCTGAAGGTATGACAAAAGTTGGTACAGCCGAGATGGGTGAGGCAGTTGTAGCTGCTCTTGCTTAAAAGCTTCTTATAAAAAAACGCAGCTCAACGCTGCGTTTTTTTATGCCTATGTTTTAGCAGGCTTTACCTTCATATTGAATAGACTCGGCAATATCATTGTTTAGCTGGAAAATAACTTTACAGTTGAAATTCACATCGTAAGAATTGCCACCCAGATTACCTGACTGTATAGCGACAGAGTTACCTCTCATATCGACATTAGTCACCATCGGGATTGGGATGTTTAATGGACGTAAAATCGTATAGATGAGTTGATTAGGTGTTTTCTGTGGAGCATTAGCGACTTGAAAACCAAGACTACGTAGATTGATGTCTTGTCGAATGGTTGCAGAAGATTTGCCTAGAAAGCTCTTTAAATACTCTTGTAAATCTATAGATTGGCGTGGATGGCTAGTACAACCGTTCAAATTCATCATGATCAAACAAAAAAGTAGGCCAATTTTACATCGGGTGTTTATATTCATTTTTATCTCAATAAAAAATTCTATTTATTATTAAAGAACAATAGGTTGGATTTGAATGCTTGTAAAGTAAAAAAGGAAGATTATGATAAATAGAAGGTGAACTTACCTTTAAATTTATCATTACATTCGAATCGCTTTAATAATAATTTCATAGAAAACTTAAGGAAGAAAAGTATGAGAAAAATTGCTTTTGCATTTTTATGCAGTTTAGGAATGACTGTCGTCTACGCTGATAACTGTGATAGTGCCCGCAATACTTATGATGATATTTACTGTACAAATAAAATTTATGCGAGTGCAGATGTAGATCTGAATAAGAATTATCAAGCATTGCGAGTAAAGTTAAATACTGCGCAAAAAAATATTCTTAAGAAATCTCAGCTTGCATGGATACGTCAACGTGATGCTGAGTGTACAGATTCAAATAGAAATAGTGTAGACGTGCAATGTCGTTTACAGACAACGCAAGAAAGAAACCATTGGCTGCAAGAAAGATTGCGTGAATGCCAAACGGTGGGATGTAAAACCAGTCGCTTAAGTGAATAAACAACGCAATAAAAAAGCCACATCATGAAGTGGCTTTTTTGCATTCACTAATTAGCGAGCACGGTACGTGATACGACCTTTAGTGAGGTCATATGGAGTCATTTCGACTTTTACACTGTCGCCAGTAAGAATACGAATATAGTGTTTACGCATTTTACCAGAAATGTGTGCAATAACTTCGTGACCGTTTTCAAGACGTACACGGAACATCGTATTAGGAAGCGTTTCGGTGACAACGCCTTCGAACTCAATGAGTTCCTCTTTATTGGCCATAGCCTACCTGATGATCAAATTGGAAAGGCGCAAATTATAGTCAATTTATTTAAAAAAAACAAGATAGACATACTTCTACTCAAGCATCTGGTTAAAGTATGACTAATAAAAAAGATGTAATTTTTTTCACAAAAGAAGTTTAATTCTGTTGTCAGTTCGGTCAATCAACGCTAATCTAAAATCATAGTTATTAGGGACTGTTAATTGCGTAAAAGTCAACGGCCCTAAATATCAATGAAGTATCTACATGGAAGGGCACTGCGTGGGTCAGCTAACAGATGCATCAGTTGTATTACGCTTTGGCTATCAAGCGATTCGTCGTGCGGGATTGCCAACAGAAGAAATATTAACCAAAGCGGGAGTTGCTTTAAATCAGGTTGATACAAATGCACGTACACCGTTAAGTGCACAGTATGCCTTTTGGACTGCCGCTCAGGAAGTCAGTAAAGATCCAGATATCGGTCTGCATTTGGGCGAACATTTGCCTTTATATCGTGGTCAGGTCATTGAACATCTATTTATTAGTAGTGAAACTTTTGGTGAGGGCCTAAAGCGGGCTTTAGCTTATCAGCGACTCATTAGTGATGCCTTTGATGCAAAACTAGTGATTGAAGAAGGGCGCTGTTATTTAACCAATGGCGAGCAGATCGGTGCTGATAATCTTGTTAATCGGCATTTCTCTGAATGTGCAATTTCGGGAATACTTAGATTTTTTAAATTTATTACCGAAGGGCAATTTCATCCGATCTTTATCGATTTTAACTTCAGCGAAGGAGCAGCTGAGGATGAATATTTCCGCGTATATGGCTGTCCGGTTAGTTTAGGTCAAAAAGAAACACGTTTATATTTTGATCCCGCTATTCTGGATTTTCAGCTTTGGCAAGCAGAGCCCGAGTTATTGCAATTGCATGAGCAGCTTGCGATTGAAAAATTACAAGAATTAGCGCGTTATGATCTAGTGGGTGAAGTTCGTAGAGCAATTGGTTCAACGCTGGAAAGTGGAGAAACAACCTTGGAAACGGTTGCTGCTCAGTTAAATATTACCCCACGTCGCTTACGTACTCAGCTAAGTGAGGCGAATACCAGTTTTCAGCAAATACTTTCTGACTATCGTTGCCGTTTAGCTAAAAAACTTTTGGCAAATACCAACGAGAGTGTTGAGCGTATTGTGTATTTAACTGGCTTCTCTGAACCGAGTACTTTCTATCGCGCATTTAAGCGTTGGACGAATGAGACACCGGTTGAGTACCGTAAGCGTAAACAGCATCGCTAGATAAGTATAAGTCGAGCAGGCTAAGCTTACTCAGGTAAGTTTAGCCAATGTGGCCCAAGTGGCGGCTGAGGCAAATCAAACTGCTCAGGATAATTACACTGAATAAAATAAAGACCATCTGGTGGTGCAGTGACTCCTGCCGCTTTACGATCTTGTGCAGCAAACATTGCATCGATATGATCAACTTCATACATGCCTTGACCAATTTCGAGTAAGCACCCAACAATATTACGAACCATATGGTGTAAAAAACCATCTGCTTGAATATCTAAAACCAAATAACGTCCATGTTCAAATAAACGGCAATGTTTTACATGTCGAACAGGCTGATTTGATTGGCAGGCCGCTGCACGGAAGCTTTCAAAGTTATGAGTACCTTCAAATTTACTAGCTGCTTCAATCATCTTTTTCACATCTAACTGTTGGTAAATGTGAGTAACCTGTTTATGCAATAGCGCAGGGCGATGAGGCGTGTTATATATAATATAGCGGTAACGTCGAGCAGTCGCTTTAAAACGGGCATGAAAACTTTCATCCATCAGTTTAATCCACTGAATGGAAATATCTTTAGGTAGCTGGCTGTTTGCCCCTCTTAACCACCCTGTTTCTGGGCGAATGGCATGTGTGTCAAAGTGCGCCACCATATTCGTCGCATGTACTCCTGCATCAGTACGACCAGCACCATGAAGTGCTATAGGCTCATTTGCGACTTTGCTAAGCACACGTTCAATGGTTTCTTGTACGCTGGCAACGCCTGGCTGTTGTGTTTGCCAACCTCGATATTGAACTCCGCTAAATTCAATACCGACTGCATAACGTTGCATGGCTTTACCTCTATTTAATGCAAATTTTCGTTCCAATGGCTGAACCATTGTTCTGGGGGTGAGTATTTTAAATAGATTTGAAGTGCTTTTGCATAGAGATCTGCATGACTATGTGCATCACTAATGACAATTTTTGCAGTTTTCGTCCACTCACTAATTGCATAGCGTTGATCAATACCACCAAAGGTAACCTGAGTCGTAAGAATCGGAACACAGCCACGTGTATAGAGCTCATCTAATGTTGCTAGTAACTCTTGATTAACAGCTATGTTTCCAGTACCAAAACCTTGCAATACTAAAAATTGAGGTGGGGCTGGCAGTAAATTTCGTAATTGTTGAACGAGCTGAGTGGTCGCAATAGGTTGCATCATCCAATTCAAAATTTGAAAAGATGCTGCACGCTCGATTTGCTTATCTTGCAAAATTAACCCGTTTTGCTGAGGTGTAAATTCAGACTCAGCTTTAAGACCAGAAAAAGCATCAAGTTCAGTCGTATGTGTCTTTAACACAGTTTGAGCATGAAATACTTGATGATGAAAAGCAAGGTAAGTACCCACAGGTAAGCTAATCACCTGTTCTAATGCAAGATATAAATTATCAATTGCATCGGTAAACTCACGGGTATCATTCCCTTGAATATTCAGGAGAGGATATTGACTGCCAGTAATAACCACATGGCAACTCTGTCCTAGAAAACGAGCTAGAGTCGCAGCAGCATAACTAAGAGTATCTGTACCATGAATAACGACGAAGTACTGATAACCTTCGAGTTGGAGTTGTTGTATACGTTGAATAAGACGTAGCCAGTCGGGCGCTGTACAAGCACTGCTATCTACAATATTTGGGGCAGCAAAACAGTCGACCGTTAAGTGAGGTGGTATAACTTTTTCAAGTTGAGGTAAGAATTGGTCATATGGCATAGGCGCTAAAGGTTCACCTACACAGCCAAAAGTACCACCCATATAAAATAAGGCTATTTTTTTCATCTTTTTCAGGCACAAAAGCAGTCATCTTTGACTGCTTATGGTAAAACGATCAGCCTTAAGAAGCTATGCGATTTAGTAGATTTTTCGCGCGTTGTTGTTGCTCTGTGTTGAATTTTTGCTCATTACTTGCCAACAAGGCGTGCGCTGCTGGGTAAGCACCTAAACTGATATATTGCTCTGCAAGTTTTAAGTCGAGTTCATTTTCATCTAACTGTTTTAATTCTGGAAAAGCTTGGACAAGTGGGTCGTTGTTTTCAAGGCTAAGTTCTGATTCATTTAAATTCGGTTGATTATCTTCAGACTCTATAGGATTTAAAGAAAACTCAAGGGTTTCAACTGATAATGGCTGAGTTTGAATATTTTCTTCTAAGACGATTTCTTGAGAGTTATTGCTTTGAGCATCAGACTCTTTGTCTATTGAAAAATTACTAAAATCAAGATCAATGTCTGGCGTAGCTGTTGTATCAATTTTGATTGTTTCAACAGTCAATTCAGAGCTAGCCTCAAGAGACTTTTCTGCTTTATTTGAGATAGACTCTAAATCAAATGAAAACTCTAAAGTATTTAAGTCATTTGTTTTACTGGCTGTTTCAGTGTTGATTTTATCTTCAGGTTTAGCAGAATCGACTTCTGTTGTTTTTTGCTCAAATGAGAAATTAAATTCCAGAGGCTCAACTTCAACAGCAGGTTCTTGCTTTACAGGTGTATAGTCTTTCTGCAAGTCATCAAAAGAAGCTTCAGAAGAACTTGTTGTTAACTGGTCAAACTGAGCTGTTGTGTCTGGTGTATTTTTTGGCTCTTTGTGTGTTTGAGCTTGAGGGAAATCGATAGCATCAGGTTGTCTTGATGACTCATATTCTTTTTGTCTAGTTTCAGCTTGAGTCACGATTTCATGCAATGCCAGACTTCGAATATGACTAATCAGTTGTGTTATGGCAAATTCATCTTTCTGTGCAATATGAACTTCAAGCAATAATAAATAAAGCTCATGTTGAGTATTATCTTTTTTTAGCGCCTGATTTACTTGAGCTTCAGCGGCTGAATATTGCTTTTCTTGAATGAGCTGTTTGATTTTTTGACGTACAGCTTCTGGAACAGGGCTGCTTTGTGGAATAGGTGGAAGAGTTTCTTCTACCACATTTACTTTACTTTTTTCACGCGAGTTTTTACTCGATTTAGAGTTTGCCTTTTTATTGGTTTTTTTATTTATCGTTTTAGGGGAGGTGGTCTCTTGTTTCTGGCTATTCTCGCGTTTTTTTAAAATAACAGCGACCACGAGCAATATGATGAACGGAATCACATATAACATTACTTTCCCCTTAAAAAATAAATATTTGCAATATAAAGCGAGCTAACTCTGGTTTTAACTTAATGTTTTTGCTTGTGAGTGTTTTGCTGTGCTTGTAACTGCTGTTGTAACTCTACCAAACGCGCATTCAAAAGTTGAATACGTTGGTCTTTTAACCGTAAAGTTTGATTTAATTTGGTTACATTCCTTTGTAATGTAACGTTTTTTTCTCTTTTTGTCATAACTTTTACTGCTAATTCAGTATTGTTTTGACTTTGTTGTGTGCTCTTTTTAGCACTTCCATGTGTAGAATTTTGGCTGTTTTCAGCCACGATACTCATTTCTGCTTGTTGCAAACGGTATTTGGCTTTGCCAGAAGGTGATTTTGCAGTATGCGTTATTTCTGTTTTTGATTTATTTTGCTGAGTTTTAGAGGCAGGAGTATGGGCGAGTTTTAGAGCGATTCCCTGACGTAAACGGTTTACATCACCTTGAATAAAAGCATGCTGGTTTTGTTTTTGGATATCGTGCATGACTTTCGCAACTGGCTGTCTGGTTTTCGCTGCAATACGATTAGCAATGCTCCATAGAGACTCATTGTGTTGTACCACATATTTACCTGAAGTTACTGGTCCTCTGGATGGACTTAGGGTTTGTTTCTTTGCAGCATTTTGACTGAGATTTTTGGATGGAACAGATTTCTTTTGTACTGCTAACTTTTTAACTGGCGTTTTTGGCGAATTATTTGCATCTGACTTATTAATAGCAGATGTAATTTGATTTTTTGTCCCTGCCTGATCAGGAATAGTGCTTGTTACAACTTGTTGAGCCGAAGAGTTTTCACTAAGTGAGGTAGATGAATTCGTATTTATAGCAGGGATAGTACTAGAGTTGATATTCAGGTTTTGTTCACTATTCGCGTTTGTTGTAGTTGGGACTGAAGTTGATGAAGCATATTGGGTGCTTTCTGGCAGATTTAAAGCAATATCTTTTTCATTCACAATAAGCTGAGGCGATAAAGTACTTTCGTTATTTTCAGTCTTTTTTATAGCAGAAGGCTTAATTACAGTTTTGATATGCTGTAAACGAGTTGCAGAACCTTCACTGATTTTTACAACAATATTGAGTTCAGGATCAATAACAGGACGGGATGAGGTAATGACAATAACCCCAGAGCCTTGACCATTTTGGCGTGTATAAAAATTAAGATTTCCCGGAGGTTGATGAGTCACACCCAAAGCACTTAAATCTTCTGGTGTGGCTAAACTGACGTGCAAAGTGGAATTGGGATCAGCTTGCTGGAAGTTCATTTCTGCATATAACAAATCGCCGGGTGCGGACTGAATTTGTATAGGGTCTAATGTAATCGCATAAATAGATGGCGAAGACATAATGGTGAAAATGGCAATTTTTAATTTGTTATAAACAGTCATCTCAATCCATGACCTAATAAGTCGTAAAGTCGTTCAAAATTATACAATAATGAAATGTAAATAAATTGTAAATTTTTCACAAACCAGTTACGAAAAAGCCGATCTAATGTGATCGGCTTTTTGTTTTGACTGAATAATTCAGACCAAATTATGAGCTTTTGTATTCTACTAAGATACGTAACATACGACGTAAAGGTTCAGCAGCACCCCAAAGTAACTGATCACCTACTGTGAATGCGCCTAAATATTCTTTACCCATGTTAAGTTTACGCAAACGGCCGACAGGTACAGTTAAGGTGCCTGTTACAGCAACAGGTGTAAGGTCAGTCATAGACGCCTCACGAGTGTTTGGTACAACTTTCGCCCATTGGTTTGAAGTACGAATCATATCTTCGATTTCATCAAGTGGGACATCTTTTTTCAACTTGATCGTCAGTGCTTGAGAGTGACAACGCATCGCGCCAATACGGACACAGTGACCATCGATTGGAATAATTTGTGAATTACCCAAGATCTTGTTAGTTTCAACCTGACCTTTCCATTCTTCTTTTGACTGACCGCTTTCAAGTTGCTTATCAATGTAAGGAATCAACGATCCAGCTAATGGCACGCCAAAGTTAGCAGATGGAAAACCTTCGCCACGTTGTAACTCGGCAACTTGACGATCAATATCCAAAATTGCAGATTTAGGGTCATCTAACAACGTTTTGGTATTGTTATATAAGTAGCCCATACCAGTAATTAGCTCACGCATGTTTTGTGCGCCAGCGCCTGATGCTGCTTGATAAGTCATAGCAGTCATCCACTCCACCAAATTATTTTGGAAAAGTGAACCCAAGCCCATCAACATAAGCGATACAGTACAGTTGCCGCCTACAAAAGTTTTGGTGCCGTTAGCCAAACCATCTTTGATAACGTTAAGGTTTACTGGGTCAAGAACGATGATTGCATCATCTGACATACGTAAAGTAGAGGCTGCATCAATCCAGTAGCCATTCCAACCAGTTGCTTTTAACTGTGGGAAAACTTCAGACGTATAGTCACCACCTTGACAGGTAATAATGACATCCATTTGCTTCAGACTATTAATGTCTGTAGCTTCCATAAGTGCTGGGGCAGTCTTACCACCAAATGAAGGAGCTTCACCACCTGCATTACTGGTAGAGAAATAAAATGGCTCAATATGAGCAAAATCATTCTCTTCAACCATACGTTGCATAAGGACGGAACCGACCATCCCGCGCCAACCGACCAGACCTACTTTCATGTCATTTTGCCTCGGTGCGTTAAAATTATTAGGGGGAGTTGAGTGTATCAAAAGTGTCCACAACTGCAAGCGTTACAGAAACAAAACACCATGTTTATTGAGTAGAATATCTTGTTTATGTTACATACAAAATTGATAAAGATGACAAAAAATTTAAAAACCAAATCATCTTAAAAGAGAAAATTCAATGATTTATATCGAAGTTCTAGCTGGTCTGGCGATTTGGTTAAGTTTCTGGTCACTTATTCCTCGTGATGAGTGGTGGTTTCGTGGCGCAGACTTCCCACGTTTACAGATTCTATTTGTTGGACTATTAGCCTTTGTGGGTATGCTGTTTTGGCCTACCGAGTGGAATCTATGGCGTGAGATCGTGCTTGCCGTGCTCATCGCTGCGATTGCTTATCAGCTTAAAATGGTTTTGCCTTATACCCTATTTTGGAAAAAACAGGTTAAGCAGGTGAGGCGGTCTCAATTAGACCCTCAAAAGCAGATTTCATTGATTGTATCTAACGTTCTAACTCCTAATGATAAATATCATTTACTTCTTGAGCAGATTCGGAAATTACAACCTGATTTATTGCTTACCTTAGAAAGTGACAAGACATGGGAAAATGCTTTAAAAGAAATTGAAGAAGATTATCCTTATCGTGTTCCTGTGCCTTTAGATAACTTATATGGAATGCATTTATATAGCCGTTTACCTTTATCAAATACAGAAGTTAAATTTATTTTGAGTGATGAAATTCCCTCAATTCACACCACTGTAACTTTACGTTCGGGCATGCCAGTTCAGCTATATTGCCTGCACCCCAAGCCACCGAGTCCAACTGAGGCGAAAGATTCAACGTTACGTGATGCAGAACTATTGATTGTTGGAGATCAGATTAAAGACTTAGATGAAAGCTGTATTGTGATGGGGGATTTAAACGATGTAGCATGGTCACGTACTACACGTTTATTTCAACGTATTAGCGGATTACTTGACCCACGAGTTGGGCGACATTTCATTAATACCTTTCACGCAGATTATCCATTGCTGCGTTGGTCTTTAGACCATATTTTTCATAGTACTGATTTTGGTCTGGTTAAAATGAAACGGTTGCCACATATTGGATCGGATCATTTTCCAGTATATGTCGTTTTACAGACCGGTCGGGTATTTGAACAAATTCAAGAAGAATTGGAACAAACCCAAAATGATGAAGAAGAAGCCCAAAGCGCTATACAAGAAGGAATTGCCAAGGCTGAAAAAGAAGAAAAAATTGTGACTGATGAAATTGCGCAGCCTTATAAATAAAAAGCATATAAAAATCGATGTAAGCAATATCGTACAAAGATTTGAGTCTAGGGCCAATAGGCAGAGGGGTATAAAAACCTTATTCTACATTCATCGGCACACGGAAACGGGAATGGACGATCCCACGTAAGGATACACTAAGCTGATATGGAATAAGCATCACGGATCAGATGTTGGAACGGAAACGATAAAAATAACGATTAACCTGAAAGCACAACCTCATTTACCCGAGTTTTGCAGGACGCAGAACTCGGGTTAATATTTTATATATACCTCATTTAATTCATGGCAAATAAAAGAAATATTGTTAAGTTAATCTTAATTTAAAAATCTATTTAACTATAGGTAATAATTCATAAGTTCTTTATATATCTGAGCAATTTTCAATGAAAATAGATACAAATTTTTTTTTTGATAAGTTTTTGTTTTTATAGATTATTGATGAATAAATATAGGCTTTGATCTATTTAGATATAAATTGGGGTTGTTTAATTGGCAAATCTCAATAGAATGTGCCGATCGTTGACATGTTGGATCGTCAACAGGCATTGTTGTTTATCTCGCCGGATCGGCGAGTTGTGATTTGTTTGTGCATTTAAATTTCTGTTTGGAAATTACTGTACATATTGAGGTTTCACTCTTAGTTAGTGGTCTTCTCCCTCTCATATTTGATACTTTGCGGTGCATAAGGATTGTCTTATGAAGAATTTTAAATTTAGCCTTGCTTGGCAAATTTTAATTGCTTTAATCCTAGGGATAGTTGTCGGGGCTGTTTTACATAACCAGCCTGAAATCAAAGATAGTATTGTGAATAATTTTCTTGCGCCATTGGGTAAGATCTTTATTAGCCTGATTAAAATGATTGTTATTCCAATCGTTTTCTCAACCTTGATTTTAGGTATTGCAGGTGTTGGCAGTACGAAAAGTTTAGGGCGACTTGGTTTTAAAACCATTCTCTATTTTGAAATTATTACGACTATTGCTATTTTGGTTGGCTTGGTTGCAGCAAATATTTTCCACCCAGGCTCAGGCATTGATATGTCTCAGTTGGTGCAGTCAGATATTTCTCAATACAAACATACAACTGAAGAAGTTCAGTCTCAGTCACATGGTCTTATTCAAACAATATTATCGCTCATTCCAACGAACATTATTAGTTCGATGGCGCATGGCGAAATGTTACCTGTGATTTTCTTTGCTGTGTTATTTGGTGTGGGTTTATCTTCATTACCAGCTACCACTAAAGACCCATTGTTGAACGTGTTTCATGCAGTTTCAGAAACAATGTTCCGCGTAACGCATATCATCATGAAGTATGCGCCTGTGGGTGTGTTCGGTTTAATTGCAGTAACCGTTGCAAACTTCGGTTTTGCTTCACTTATTCCTTTGGGCAAGTTAGTCGTGTTGGTATACGGTGCGATTTTGTTCTTTGCTTTAGTGGTGCTTGGTTTAACTGCAAAAATGTTCGGAATTAATATCTTTATCTTATTTAAGATTTTAAAAGATGAATTGATTTTGGCATTTTCAACTGCAAGTTCAGAAACAGTTTTACCGCGTATTATGCAAAAGATGGAAGCTTACGGCGCGCCTAAAGCAATTTCCAGTTTTGTTATTCCAACAGGTTATTCATTTAACTTAGATGGTTCTACGCTTTACCAAAGTATCGCTGCAATCTTTATTGCACAGCTTTACGGTATCGAAATGTCAATTAGCCAACAAGTCATTTTAGTTGTAACTTTAATGATTACCTCTAAAGGTATTGCGGGTGTTCCTGGCGTATCATTTGTTGTGTTACTCGCAACATTAGGTAGTGTTGGTATTCCTGTAGAAGGTTTGGCATTTATTGCTGGCGTTGACCGTATCATGGATATGGCACGTACCGCGTTGAACGTTGTAGGTAATGCACTTGCAGTACTTGTGATTAGTAAATGGGAAAAACAATACGACTCTGAAAAAGCAGCAGCTTATGAAGCAACGCTTAAATAAATCTGACTTTTTCTTGTTGTAATAAAAACCCGCGTTGATCGCGGGTTTTTTTTATGGGGTTATTTCAGTACAGTCTCATATAAGGTTAGTGTCTGATCACACATGTCTTTCAAGCTAAACATAGTGACTGGGGCAACGACTTGAGGCTGTTCAATATGCTTTTCCACTGTTTCCAGTAAAGCCTTTTCATTTCCTACTTCAACAAGACCTTGCGGGTAGACATTAGATAAAATCTCAGCAACACCTCCACGGTTCCAGCCAATGACTGGTGTACCGACAGAGAGCGCTTCTAAGGCTGTTCTGCCAAATGTTTCTGCCTGATTGGATAGAGAGAGAACAATATCGCTAAAAGCGAGCCATTCACGTATATCTGAGCGATGCCCTACGAAGGTAATTTTATCTGCAAGTCCTTTACTTTGAATGGTGCTTTGCAGCTCATTTAAATAGGCCTGTTTTTGTGTATCAGCACCGCCGACCACAACCGCATGTAGTTGAGGATATTGTTCACCTAGTTTTTGCATAAGTTCAATTAAGCTTTCATGGCCTTTTAAACGTGTAATACGGCCGGGTAAGCAAAGTAAAAATTTATTTTCGAGCTCAGGAAAGTCATTAAAAACTTGATTGAACCATTGTGCTGGAGGGTGATAGTTATGCGGAAAAGCAGCTGGGTCAATCCCTCGATAAATCCGAACAATATCTTGGGGAGGGCAGTTTTTATAATGGTCAGTAATGTATTTAACCACGCTGTCAGAAACAGCAATGACTTTCTCGGCCTGAGTCATAATCGCGCTATAACGATTGACTGAGTAAAAGCCATGCACCGTGCTAATGAGGTGAGGACGTTTATTTTTAGGTATTTTTCTTAAAGCAAAATGAGTTAACCATGCTGGTACACGAGAGCGTACATGAACAATGTCGGGTTGATGCTGTTCAATAAGCTGGCGTAAAGGCCGGATCTGCCACAAGCTTGAAAGTGACTTTTTATGAATCGGTAGAGTTAAGTGAGTAGAACCTTCTGCTTCGAGTTGTGAGACTAAGCGCCCGCCGTTGGATACAACAAGAGACTGATGTCCTTGTGCAACAAGCGCACGTGCGATTTCAAGTGTGCCGCGTTCTACGCCACCGCTATTAAGTTCTGGGAGAAGTTGCATCACTTTCATTATTTTTGCCTTTAGGTTGTAGCAAAGCGAGGTCTTGCAGTTTATTCATTCAATATTTGGAGTTTACTCCTTACTTTTGTTTTGGCAAAAGTAACAAAACCATTTGTTGGACTAACGACACATCCATGATGTCGTAGCCCAACGGGCGACATCCTTGTCGCCTATCGCACGATAGTACATACTGGATATTATTTAGATGTTTATAACTATGATGCGGTAATTACGGAAGATTATTTAATAAATTTCTTCATATCCTTCAGGACGTGTTTTAAATCTGCGGTGGAACCACATATATTGAGTCGGTGCGATTCGAAGTTGATTTTCAATAATTTTATTAACGCGTGTTGCATCATCAACTTCATCTTCACTTGGCATATTGTCGACCGCAGGTTCAATCAGAACATGATATTTGGGGTTCTTAATATCCCCATGACGGTAGAAATATAAAGGCACGGCGACTGCTTTTGAGATTTTTAATAAGCGGCGGTGTGCTGTTACTGTGGCAGCAGGTACGCCGAAAAATGGTGCCATAACACCTTGTTTAAGTCCAAAGTCTTGATCTGGGCTATACCAAATTGCATCGCCATCTTTAAGGTGACGAATTAAACCACGCATATCATCGTGATCGATCTGTGCTTTATAAATTGTGCCACGGCAACGATAAATAAGCATATCGAGTAATGGATTATTTTGAGGGCGATAAACAACATCTGGTTCAAAATATTGAGCACAAAGATAGCCGCCTGCATCAAGAAGCGTACTATGAGTCCCCAGTAATAAAACACCTTTGCCTTGAGCTTGGGCATTGGTAATGTGTTCTAAACCTTCAATGGTGACTCGGTTTTTAAACCAGCGCGGGTTGTACCATGCATTTAAGGTTTCAAACACCCCAAGCATCATATCGATAAAAACTTGTTGAGCTTGTTGCTGAACTTTATCGGCAGACCATTCAGGAAAGCAGACTTCTAAATTACGAATAGTTGTTTTACGGCGTGATTTTAGATATTTCCAAGCCAGATGAGCTACGCTATGCGCCAGACGCCATTGTATGGCCCATGGTAAAATAGCCAAAAGCATTAAAAAAAGAATAGCAATCCAAACACCCCAATATTTAGGCAATAAAAAGGACCATTGAAACTCACCGGGCGTATAAGACTGCTTTTGGCTCATAACGATATAAAGATTTCAAAAAATTAAAACTGGCAAAAGTGTATCACGAACTGAATTTATCGTCGTAATACACTGTTCAATTGAGTGTTAAGAGGTTTTGAAATAAGAAGGTTGGTTTATCGGCGATTTTCTAAAAGAATTTTAACAGCGAGTCCGGCTAATACAGTTCCCATGAGCCAGCGTTGTATATTTGCCCAAAGAGGCTTTTCTTGTAGAAAAAGCGCAATGCTACCGGCAGAAAGTACAATAAGAGCATTTACTGAAACGCTTACAAAAATTTGAATCGTACCAAGTTGGATTGATTGCCATAAAATACTGCCTTGTTGTGGGTGAATAAACTGTGGCAGTAAAGATAAATACATAATGGCAATTTTAGGATTAAGCAAGTTTGTGGCAAAACCCATTAAAAAGAGTTTAGCTGGGGAGTCTACTGATAAATCTTTTACATTAAAAATAGGGGAGGCATTGGGACGTAGTGCTTTCCATGCAAGCCAGAGTAAATAAATTGCACCCGCAATACGAATGGTGTCATAGGCGTAGGGAACAGCTACAATTAACGCCGTAATACCAAAAGATGCGCAAAGCATATAAAAGATAAAGCCTACAGCTACCCCACCTAAAGAAATAAATCCAGCGGTTTTCCCTTGGCAAATCGAACGAGAAATAAGGTAAATCATATTGGGACCAGGAGTGAGTACCATCGCCAAACAAATTAGTCCAAATGCCAAAATTTGAGAAAGCTCTAGCATGCGAAAACACTCCAATATTATTATGTTGCTAGGTATAACATAATTATTTTTAGAAGTCTTATATTCAAGCACAAGGCTATTTTTAAAATACTGAAAATAGCGAAGATATAATCCATTATAGGAATGTGATGTATAAGCTTTGATTTTAAAAAAGCTTATATTCTTAATATAAAAAAAGAGCCCCCTTAATTTAAGGAGGCTCTTTTTTACGTTCTTTTTAGCAAAGTAAAGCTGATTAGTTTCCTTTGCTCATTTGTTCAAGCACGTCCCAACGTTCCAATTTTTCAAGTAATAACTCGTCAATTTCTGTAAGACGTTGGCTTGCTTTTGTTGCTGCATCAGCATCTTTAACAAACCATGAACCATCTGCAAGTTTCTCAGAAAGTTCTGCTTGCTCCTTTTCTAAGTTTTCAATTTCAGCGGGTAATTGTTCAAGTTCACGCTGATCTTTATAACTAAGTTTTACTTTTTTAACACTGTTCTGAGCTGCGGCTTTTTCAGCTTCAGCTTTTGCCTGAGCTTTTTTTACATCAGATTTCTGGTCTACAACTTTATCATCTGGACGCTGTTGCAAATAGTCTTGATATCCACCGATGTATTCTGCAATGTTACCTTTACCATCAAATACCCACGTCGATGTTACTACGTTATCCATAAACGCACGGTCATGGCTAATGAGAAGCAAAGTGCCTTTGTATTCAGCTAACATTTCTTCAAGTAGCTCAAGGGTTACCATATCCAAGTCATTGGTTGGCTCATCCATTACAATCAGATTGGATGGTTTGAGCAGCAATTTAGCCAGTAAGATACGATTTCGTTCACCACCAGAAAGTGCTTTTACTGGAGTACGTGCACGTTCAGGTGAAAATAAGAAGTCTTGTAGATAGCTGTAGATATGACGACGGTTGCCATTCACATCAACGAAGTCAGAGCCTTCTGAAACGTTGGCCATTACCGTTTTTTCAAGGTCTAAGGCATTACGCAACTGGTCAAAATAAGCAACTTCTAACTGTGTGCCTGTTTTAACTGAGCCGCCATGTTCGATTGTACCTAAAATAGCTTTAATTAAGGTTGTTTTACCAACACCGTTATCGCCGACTAAACCAATACGGTCACCGCGCATGACAAGGGCAGAAAAATCTTTGATGAGTAGATTGTCACCATAAGATACGCTTAAATGTTCGATATCGAATACTAATTTACCAGAACGATTTGCATCTTGAGTTGCCATACTCACTTTGCCTTGTTGTGAGCGGCGTGCTTTAGATTCTTCTCGTAAAGCTTTTAGGGCACGAACACGGCCTTCATTACGCGTACGACGTGCCTTAATACCTTGGCGAATCCAAGCCTCTTCTTCAGCTAGCTTTTTATCAAATAAAGCATTCTGTTTTTCTTCGGCTTCCATTTGCTGAGCTTTAAGCTCTAAATAACGTGAATAGTTACCTTCATAAGTGCGTAAAACGCCTCGATCGAGTTCTACAATTCGAGTTGCAATGCTATCCACAAAAGAACGGTCATGCGAGATAAACAGAAGCGTTAAATTATTTTGATCTAGTAAAAATTTTTCTAACCATTCAATACTTTCAACGTCTAAATGGTTCGTTGGTTCGTCTAGAAGTAATACATCTGGTTGCGTCAATAGAGCGCGAGCTAATAAAACACGGCGTTTACGTCCACCAGATAGGTCTGCCAAGTCGGCATTTGGATCGAGACCCATTTTGCTTAGAAGAGCATTTACTTTATTTTCGAGTGCCCAACCGTCTAATTGGTCTAGCTTATGCTGAAGGTTACCCATACGATCACAGGCTTCCATATCTCCTAGCATACAAGCGTCAGTCGCTTCATGATAAGCTCTGAGTACTTCTGCTGCTTCTCCTGCACCATCTGCCACAATGTCGGCTACTTTGCCAGAGTCCATTGGAACGTCTTGGGCTAACATTGAAACAGTTAGACCATTTTGAATGGAAACTTCACCAGAATCTGGTAATAGGCTTCCCTCGATCAGTTTAAGTAAAGTAGACTTACCTTCACCATTACGCCCAATTAAACAGACTCGTTCGCCACGTTCTAGATTAAAGTTCGCGCCATCGAGCAGGGCAGGTCCGCCAAAAGCAAGTTGGACATCCCTTAGGGTAATATAGGCCATAATGTTTTCCAGAATCTCAAATGAGGATTTAAATGACTAAACCACCATATCATGATGATCAAGCGTCATTGTCCGCACCCATTGAAGATTTGCAAGTGCGAATTACATTTTTGGATGATTTAGTTGAAGAATTAAATCAACAACTCGCTATTCAGACCCAAGAAATAGCTGATTTAAAAAAACAAATGCAATTTCTTTATCAACGTGTGGAATCATCGGATTTATCAGATGGCATAGCACCTTTTGACCCATTAACCAATAAACCTCCTCACTATTAATAAAATGGCAAGTTCAATACTTGCCATTTTATTAGGGGGTATTTATGAATTTTGCTTAAAAACCATGTAATACGATCTTCCCTTTTATTGTACCACTTTCAATTTGCTGGTGAACCAACTTTAAGTTTTGCGCATTAATCGGGGTTAAAGTTTGCGTAACTGTGGTTTTGATTTTACCCGCGTCAACAAGTTCGGCAACCTCATTGAGTAATTCACTTTGTTTAACCATGTCTTGGGTTTGATACATGGAGCGAGTGAACATAAACTCCCAATGCACTGATACAGACTTAGATTTAAAAGGTTTAATATCTAACTGTGCCGGATCATCAATTAAGCCAAAATGGCCTTGCGGTGCAATCAACTCTACGATGTCTGCTAAATGTTGATCAGTTTGGGTAGTCGAGAATACATATAAAGGTGCATTTAAACCTAATTGCTTGATTTGTGTTGCTAAAGGTTGACTATGATCTAACACATATTCGGCACCGAGTTGCTTAACCCACTCTTTAGTTTCTGCTCGTGAGGCTGTTGTAATAATCGTTAGGTTAGTCAACTGCTTGAGTAGTTGAATTGTGATTGAACCAACACCGCCAGCTCCCCCAATCACTAATATTGATGTATTTTCTGGGGCAACTTTTGGGACCTGTAACCGATCAAATAACATTTCCCACGCCGTGATTGCGGTTAAAGGAAGGGCCGCTGCTTCTGTAGGTTCTAAGGTCTTTGGTTTATGGCCCACAATGCGTTCATCAACCAACTGCAGCTCACTATTACTGCCTTGGCGATTGAGTGCACCTGCATACCAAACCACATCTCCGACTTTAAATTGTGAGACTTTGTCTCCAATGGCTTCAACGACACCTACCGCATCCCAACCAAGAGTCTTCCACTGATTATTATCTGCGCTTACATTCTTACGAATTTTTGTGTCTACAGGGTTCACAGAGACCGCTTGGACACGGACAAGTAGATCATGACTTTCTGCAACAGGTGTCTCTAGTTCGACTTCAACCAGTGCCTCTGGTGATGTAATCGGACCTGCTTTTTGATATGCCACAGCTTTCATAATAATAATTCCTCTTGTTGGGAGTTTGATCATAACGTAAGCTTAAATTGGGTGACTACAGACAAATAACGCTCATAGTGTCAAAAAGGATACTGTAAAATGGCAAAAGCACGACATTCAAGTTTTGATTGCTCTCCGGGTTGTTCAGTTGAAGCAGCCATTAGTCTGATTGATGGAAAGTGGAAATGCGTCATTCTTTGGCATTTATTTAATGAAGGCACCTTAAGATTTAATGAAATTCGAAAGCGTGTTCCAAGCATTACCCAAAGAATGCTGACAAATCAGTTACGTGAGTTAGAACAAGACGGGATTATTCATCGAGAAGTTTATCCTCAAGTCCCACCTAAGGTTGAGTACTCTCTAACTGATTTAGGACAAAGCCTAGAGCAAATCTTGTTTGCTTTAAAACTGTGGGGAGATGCTCATCTTGATCGGTTTGGTAAATTGGCATTGGTTGCGAGCGATCAGAACCCTTAAACATATTTAAATAATCTCACGGCAATTTGCACCGTGAAATACCGATATTTTGGGTCTTGCGATCTTATCGGGCATTATTTTTATGATGTAACTTGCGTTTTCTGGTCAGCTTATGCAACTCTAATAAAAGAGATTAATAGGTTTTGCTATGGACAATATGGGAATTTGGGTTACCGTTATCATTGTTCTTTTCGTAATAGGCTCCATTTTTGGTTTAAGAGTGAGCCCACGTGAAAAGGCACTTGGTATTATGCGAGATAAAGCCCGTAAAATAGGGTTACATCCGCGTGTAATTGTTGCACCTGAATGGACACATGTCCCAATGGCCACTGAAAAACGTGCCAGCATGGTTGCTTATTATAGTGTATTGATTCCTGATGCCCGTTTATCTCTAATGCGTGCTCGTGTTATAGACGGCAAGTTAAAAGTAATTCAGGGTGATGAGAAATTTAATGATTCTCCCATTGCATTAAAAGGGATTTATGCTATTGATATGCAGGCAAACTGTGTAGGGCTTTATTGGGATGAGGAATCAGACCTAAGAGCGACACAATTAGATGAGATGAAGGCTTATCTATTGGCCTTGGCTAAAGCCTGATTTTTAAATTTATTGGTATAGGAATAACATTTTATATGGCGAATACCTCGCGCTCTGCATCTCAAAGCACAGCATCTACTGCACCTGCTGCACATAAACGTGCCTTAGTGATTGTGGAGTCGCCTGCCAAAGCGAAAACCATCAATAAATATTTGGGTTCGCAATTCATTGTAAAGTCTTCTGTAGGTCACGTACGTGACTTGCCAACAGGCGGCAGTAAATCAACAGAGAAAAAGCCGGCTGCCCGGACTAAACTCACCGAGGCCGAAAAAGAACAAAAAGCTAGTCAGGCTTTAGTTAATCGTATGGGGGTTGATCCTGAACATGGTTGGGAAGCTCATTACGAAGTTCTGCCTGGCAAAGAAAATGTTGTTGCTGAACTCAAAAAACTCGCCAAAGATGCCGATGCAATCTATCTCGCAACGGATTTGGATAGAGAAGGGGAAGCCATTGCTTGGCACCTAAGAGAAGTTATCGGTGGTGATGACAGTCGTTATCACCGCGTAGTGTTCAACGAAATTACCAAAAATGCCATTCAAGAAGCATTTAAACAGCCAACACGTCTAGATCTAAATCGTGTGAATGCTCAGCAAGCACGCCGTTTCTTAGACCGTGTAGTGGGCTTTATGGTTTCGCCATTACTTTGGGAAAAAATTGCCCGTGGTTTATCTGCCGGACGTGTGCAGTCAGTAGCGGTGAAACTGGTTGTAGAGCGTGAGCGTGAAATCCGTGCGTTTATTCCAGAAGAATATTGGCAAGTTTTTGCAGATACTCAGTCCAAAAAAGATGATATTCGTCTTGAAGCATTTAGACAGGCTGGTAAAACCCTTAAACTGAAAAATAAAGCTGAAACTGATGCTTTATTAGATGTTTTAAAAGGTGCTGAATATAAAGTTGCACAGCGTGAAGATAAACCAACTAAGGTCAATCCAAGCGCACCTTACATTACTTCAACTTTGCAACAGGCTGCGAGTACACGTTTAGGTTTTTCTGTGAAGAAAACCATGATGTTGGCTCAGCGTTTATATGAAGCAGGTTTTATTACCTATATGCGTACTGACTCAACTTTCTTGAGTGATGATGCGGTAAGCATGGTACGTGCCCATATTGAAAGCCAATATGGTGAAAAATATTTACCGGCAAAGCCAAACCGCTATGGTAACAAAGCGGGTGCTCAAGAAGCCCATGAAGCGATTCGTCCATCAAATGTTGCACTTACTGGCGATCAGCTTGCGGGTGTAGAGCGTGATGCTCAACGCCTATATGATTTGATCTGGCGTCAGTTTGTTGCGTGTCAAATGACACCAGCAGAATATCTATCTTCTACTTTGATTGTTGAAGCAGCGAATGTTGAGTTAAAGGCGAAAGGCCGTACGCTTGTATTTGAAGGCTTTACTAAAGTGCGTGGCGCGAATAAGTCAGATGACGATATTATTTTACCTGCTATTAAAGTAGGCGAAATCTTAAAGTTAGAAAAGTTAGATCCAAGTCAGCACTTTACTAAACCACCTGCACGTTTTACTGAAGCATCTTTAGTTAAAGAGCTTGAAAAACGTAGTATTGGCCGCCCTTCGACCTATGCTGCTATTATTTCTACCATTCAGGAACGTGGTTACGTTAAGTTAGAAAACCGTCGTCTTTTCGCCGAAAAAATGGGTGAAATTGTGACGGATCGTCTGGATGAAAGTTTTAATAACTTGATGAATTATGCCTTTACGGCAGATCTCGAAGGTCAGCTTGATAAAGTCGCAACGGGTGAGCGTAACTGGAAAGAGTTGCTAGACACTTTCTATGGCGACTTTAAGAAACGCCTAACCAATGCTCAGGGTGAGCAGGGAATGCGCCGTAACCAACCGGTTGAAGTACCAGCAGTACATTGCCCTGAATGCTCACGTCCAATGCAGATTCGTACGGGTACAACTGGTGTATTCCTAGGGTGTTCTGGCTATAACTTGCCGCCTAAAGAACGTTGTAAAGGTACACTGAACTTAACACCTGTTGAGTCTTTGGCTGCGCTATCTGATGATGATGGTGCTGAAACCGCGGACTTGATGTCTAAGCATCGCTGTGAGAAATGTGGCACTGCCATGGACAGCTATGTGATTGATGGTGGTCGTAAACTGCACGTATGTGGTAATAACCCAGACTGTGATGGTTTTGAGCTTGAAGAAGGTGAGTTCAAGATTAAGGGTTATGATGGCCCAACGATTCCATGTGATAAATGTGATGGTGAAATGCAGCTTAAGACGGGACGTTTTGGTCCATATTTCGCTTGTACCAGCTGTGACAATACACGTAAAGTCTTGAAGAGTGGTCAACCTGCACCTCCACGTGTAGAGCCAATCAAGATGGAACACCTACGTTCAGCGAAACATGATGACTTCTTTGTGTTACGTGATGGCGCAGCAGGTTTATTCTTGGCAGCGAGTAAATTCCCGAAAATTCGTGAAACACGCGCACCAAAAGTCGCAGAGTTACGTAGTGTTGCAGCTCAACTTGATCCGAAATATCAATTTATTTTGCAAGCACCAGATGTAGATCCAGAAGGTAATCCAGCAGTTGTGAAATTCAGTCGTAAGAATCAATCACAATATGTAGGCTCGGAAACCCCAGAAGGTAAACAAACTAAATGGAGCCTAATTTATCAAGATGGTAAATGGGTTGAGGGCTAATCAAGTCCAACATAAAAAATGCTAGCTCAGCTAGCATTTTTTATGTCTAAAACAATAAAGAAAATTTTAATTTTATGGGGAATAAGAATGTGGAAAAACATTCGGATCTTATGCTTATTAATTATTTTATTGATTGTTGCTGTTCAGGCATGGCGAGATCAAAATCAAGACTGGAATCACACCGTTGTAGTCGTTCTACATCCAGTGAATGCTGATGGTTTACAATCAACGCAGAGCTATATTCATCAGTTAAAAAACGAAGATTTTTGGGCAATTAAAAACTATCTAGATGAATGGTCACAGCATTATCGTGGGCAAACAGGAAACTTTGTAATTCGCTTAGGACAGCCGTTGCAGCAACGACCACCAGAGGTTCCTCAAAAGGCCAATATCTTGCATGTTATTTGGTGGAGCTTAAAGTTTCGTTTTTATGCATGGCGACAACAACAACCCGAGGATAGTGGAGCCTCACTCAAACTTTACTTAAATTATTATGATCCAAATTATCAGAAAGTCTTGATCCATTCGACTGCTTTAGAAAAAGGTCGCATTGGTAGTGTTAATTTATTTGCGACCAAAACACAAGCTTCACAAAATCAGGTCGTGATTGTTCATGAGTTATTACATGGCTTTGGAGCACAGGACAAATATGATTTAAAAACAGGACAGCCGGTTTATCCTCTAGGCTACGCTCAACCAAAAAAAATTCCTCTTTATCCGCAAAATCAAGCTGAAATTATGGGAGGTCGCACTGCCTTATCTGAGCAGAGTAGTAAAATGCCCAATAATTTACAAGAAACGATCATAGGTTTACCTACTGCCCGAGAAATTGGCTGGGTGAAATAAAACTGTGGATAAATACTGCTTTATCCACATCAATTGTTAAGAAACGATGCAGATTTTATACAGACAAAAAGTGTGAAGTACATCACTATTGTTAGGTAGATGAAATTCTAATACCTGATAATAAGAGTAGCCATGATGAAAACTGTAGGTAATGATTTGGTACGTAATCAGTTACATGCTGACCGTAAATGGTATTTGATATTAGGCTTTGTGCTTATTGGTTTTGGTCTGATTTTATTTAGTTCATTGCCATTTGCGACTTTTTCTGTCGTTTTTTTATTTGGAATACTCATGATGGTCGGAGGTGTGTTACATCTCGTCGCGGCGATGAGTGTTTTTAAAGGCGCAAGCCGATGGTTATGGGCACTGTTTGGTCTGCTGTATCTCATGGCTGGCTATTACGCTTTTTCTACTCCAGTCACTACAGCTGTGGTTTTGACAAGCCTATTATCTATAGCGCTTATCATTGCTGGTGCTATACGTACTATAAATGCAATTTTACTTAAGCCTATTACAGGCTGGGGCTGGACCTTGTTTTCAGGACTGCTCACCTTATTTACTGGTATTTTAATTTTGGTTTCTAAAGATTCACCTTTTTGGGTGCTGGGAATGTTCCTTGCTGTTGATATCTTATTTCAGGGAATTAACTTCCTTGGCTTAGCTTCAGCTATCAAACATCTTCCATCTAGTTCAAAAACAGTATCTTAAAAAATAATATTGACTCAAAGAGCACTTTAAGTGCTCTTTTTGTTTTTAGGAGGGGCAGACCCATCTTTGTTGGGCTCTGTTAAACTATGCCTTGGTGTGTTAGCGATATGTGTTATGAGTCTTGCAAAATTAATTAATGAACTAAATGCTCAGCAAAAAAAAGCAGCAACAACGTCTGTGCAGAACTGTTTAGTTTTGGCGGGTGCTGGTTGTGGCAAGACGAAAACGATTGTTGCGCGTGCAGCCTATTTAATTGATCAGGGCTTACCAGCGAACCAAATTCAGATTTTAACTTTTACTCGACGCGCTGCGAGTGAAATTGTTGCAAGAGTAGAACAACATGTGGGAGCACAGGCAAAGGGTCTGAGAGCTTCAACTTTTCATACTTTTTGTATGTATTTACTGCGCCGTAATCCACAAGCTTTTGGGTTAAATCAATTTAGTATTATTGATCGTGATGATCAGTTGCTCATGTTTCGCTTATTAAGAGGCAAAGACAAAGATAACGTCTTACCTAAAGCCGCAGAGCTATGCGATTTATATTCTTATGCCCGAAATACTCAAACAAAGCTTTCTGACGCATTAATCAAACAGCTTCCAGAAGCCTATGACCATAAGACTCAAATTGCAGATTTGATGAAAACCTATGAGCAGCGAAAAAGAGAGCGTAATTTTTTAGATTATGACGATATTCTCTCAATTGTGGCTGTTCATTTGCAAAATTCTGAAGCACTCACCAATTGGGTTGCAGGTTTTTGTCAGGCATTGCTGGTTGATGAAATGCAAGACACTAATCCTTTGCAATGGGCTTTATTGCAGCCGTTGATTGGTAAAGTGAAGCTGTTTTGTGTTGGCGATGATGCCCAGTCGATTTATGGTTTTCGCGGTGCTGACTTTGAAAATATCCATTCTTTTAAAGAGCGGATACCTGACGCAGTCATTCATACACTGGATTTAAATTACCGCTCGACTCAAGAAATTTTAGATTTATCAAATTGGTTATTGGAACACAGTCCAATTGATTATCAAAAACAGCTGCAAGCCCATCGTGGTCAAGGCCAAAAGCCTCACCTACATTTGTTTGGTAATGAGTATGAAGAAGCAAACTGGATTGCACAGGATTTAATAACGCGACATCAGCAAGGTGCAAACTGGCACGACCATATGATTTTAGTGCGTTCTGGCTATAGTGCACGATATCTGGAAGGGGCCTTTATTGCTGCTGAACTACCTTACCGTTTTATTGGTGGTGTAAAACTTCTTGAGTCGGCCCATGTAAAAGATGTGCTTAGCCTGCTACGTATTGTGAGTAATCCTCACGATGATTTGGCGTGGATGCGTTTCTTAACTTTGTGGGATGGTATTGGTGATGTTGGAGCAAGTAAGCTCGCTCAAGAGCTGATGGGAATTGCTGATGTTGAGGAGCGCTGCAATCGTCTAGAACGTCATGGCAAAGTTCCTTTACAAGCGATTTTAATTTTAAAACAGCTAGATGTATTACAGCAGCATGTTGAAGCAAGTATTGGCTTAGCACTCGATGCTTTAGGTGAACAACTAGAGCAAAATTATAAGACTAAAGATTGGTCACGCCGCTTAAAAGACTTTGATTTGGTCAAGCAGCTTGCTCGTAAACACGCATCTTTAGGTGAATTTCTTGAAGAATATGTGCTTGAACCTATTTCAGTTTCTGAAATTGAAAAAGCAGCTGATCAGGATTTAGTGACTTTAATTACGATTCATTCAGCTAAAGGTGCTGAACAGAAAGTCTGTTATGTACCTCATGTATCACCAAATCAATATCCTTATGCAAGGGCACAGGGCGATTTTGATGATGTCGAAGAAGAGCGCCGCGTATTGTATGTTGCATTAACACGTGCAGAAAATGAATTAATTTTGACTAAGCAAAACCTCAATACATGGTCAGAAGACAATTATGACGAACAAGGTCGTAAAATAGAAAGTTATTTCCTAAATGATCTTCCTGCACATTTAGTTCAGGCAAAGATTCATAGGCAAGTACCTCAGCCATTTGCTAAAAAGCAATGGAACCGCTCACCTGCAGTAAATTTAGGTTTTGGTATCGATCTGGATTAAACTACTGTATAAGACACTGTGATTACTTAAATATATTGGCTGCTCCCTTTAATTGCCAATTAAGGTTAGAAAATGAAGATATTAGTTCGTAATTTAGATCGTGCTGTGAGTGAAACTGAAATTTTAGAGTTATTCAAAGCATTTGGTAAAGTTGAAACGTGTGTTCTTGTTACTGATAAAGACACAGGTAAATCAAAAGGTTTTGGTTTTGTTGAAATGCCTAACCCACGTGAAGCAATTAAGGCAATTAAAGGCTTAAACCTGCTTAAAGTTAAAGGCAATGGAATTCGCGTTAAAGCAGCTGAAGAATAGGTCTTCAGTGTGAAAAGACAGTTTTTAGCTCTTTCGATTGTCGCGCCAAATGGTACTCGTATCGCTGAAGGTATAAAAACACTTGAAGTGCGTTCATGGGTACCTACAAAACTACCAATCAAAGATCTATTAATTGTCGAGAACCAAAATTTTTTGGTCAAAGATACTGATGAAGAAGAGGGAGTTGCTGTCGTTTTGGTTGATATCGACTCTATTCATGCTTGGCGAAATGATGAAATTGAGCCAGCATGTGCAACTGCTTGGAGCGAGGGATATTTTGCTTGGGTTTTAAGTAATGTTCGTCCTATAAGCCAGCCTTTAAAAACTTTAGCTAAACGTAAAATTTATCAAGTTGAGCTGGATTTACCATAAATAACGTTGATTTTATTAATGGAGTCGTTAAGCTAAAGATTAGCTGTTGCAATAGCGATTTTAAAACAGGAAAGTTTAGTTATGTCACGTGTTGCTCGTTATCATGCCGATCGTACCAATCAGAAGCTCTATTTTGCGCGCTTAGCGTGTCAACAGGCTGAACAGACCGATCATGTGCAGCAGATACAAGCTCACCGTGAAGCAGCTGTATTCCACCTACATGGTGCAATGTTAGCTTTCTTGCAAGAATTGGTACGTTATTATCGTTTAAATGATTTACAACCTACCTTAAAATCTATTGAGGAACATATGGCGGCAAAAGGGCAGGTTTCTCCTGAAGTCTCTGTTTTGCAGCAATTGGCAAAAGATGGTTTCGTTGCTGAGTTAAAGCGAGCTTATCGTATGTGCCAATATGCGCCGGAACCAAAAGAGCCGACCCCTGAAGAAGAGACATCCTCTAACCTGATTATCAAAGTAACTCAAGGTCCTCAATCTTGGTTGCCTGATGTCAAAATTTTGCGTGAATGGCATCGAGAATTAACCCATTTAATTGATGGTTTTCGTAATGAAATGGTCGAGTTCTAAAATTAAACTGTCCTAGTGCTTGAAATTTAGTGTGGATGTGCCTATATAAATAAGACAAGAGATGCAAAGTGCAAGGGTGCTTTGCCACCATGTTGAAACATGGAGGAAGTATATGTCTATACAGCAATTGAAAGAGTTATTTGGAAATCAAGAAGCAGTGTTGGAATTAGTCCAACTCGAAGGTGGTGAACTTGCCTTGCGTAATGCCGGTTCTGAGAATGAACCCTTGGTCAAAATTCAATTTAGTGATGAAGTAAAAGCAATCTTAGGTGAACAAACACCTGTGGTTGCCCAACATATGATTCAGGCTGCATTGTTTGGACTGCTTGAGAAGCAGGTAAATGAGTGGCAGGCTGAGGTAGTAGACGAACAGCCTAAATTCTTGAGCTAATAAAAAGCGTACTCTTGAGTACGCTTTTTATATCAGTTAATGAATAGTTGACTGATGGGCAAGCTCGATCTGATTTACTATATGATGGCTCATATTCTTTGCCATTTCCTCTTTAGCATAGAACACTTCACCAATATTCTCATCTCGAATGATAGCCGCTTCTTCTTTACTTTCTGCGCAAATTAACACCTGAATTTGAGGGTTTAATTGCTTAGCAATCGCCACAATACGGTGAATATCTAGAATATCCATAGGTGAAATCACCAAGAGCCGTGCATGCATGATATGTGCTTGAATTAAAACACTTGGCTCAGTCGCCACACCACTGACTGCTGCAATATTCGAGTTACGCAGTTTTTCTACGATTTCACGATTCTCTTCGGCAATAACGACTTTAATATTTTCATTAATTAAATTTTCAGTGATACGTCGTCCGACACCGCCGTATCCCACAATGACGACCTGATCGCGTAAATAAGCTTGATCAACTTCATCAGGTAACATTGCTAATGGGTCACCACTACGTTCAAGAAGCCGAGCTAAGTGAGAGCGCTCACGAATCCAGCGTTGTACTGGTTCAATTGCAGAGAATATAAAAGAGTTCAGCGTAATTGAAAATAAAGCACCAGCTAGAATCAGGTTTTGTGCTTCTAAAGTTAATAAACCTAATGAGACACCGAGAGTTGCTAAAATAAATGAGAACTCACCAATTTGGGCCAAACTCGCGCCAACTGTAAGGGCTGTATTAAGTGGATAGCGAAAGAATAAAACCAAAGCCATTGCAGCAAGTGTTTTACCTACCATAATAATGGCGATAACGGCCAAAATATGTAGCGGACGTTCAACAAGAATATGTGGGTCAAAAAGCATTCCCACAGAGACAAAAAACAGAATTGAGAAAATTTCGCGTAATGGAAGCGTTTCTTCTTCTGCGCGGTGGCTAAAGTCTGACTCTTTAACAACCATCCCCGCAAAGAAAGCCCCTAATGCCATTGAAACCCCAAAAATGGCATAAGACCCGTAGGCAATTGAAACAGCAGCCGCAACAACGGTCAGGGTAAATAACTCTCTTGAACCTAAACGAGCAACAAACTGCATAATAATAGGAACAACGCGTTTACCTACAATTAGCATAAAGGCAATAAAGCCAACTACTTTTAATAAAGTGAGCCCAAGGGTTAAACAAATATTACCATCTGCACCTGCTGGTGCTTTCCCGCCGAGTAAAACTGCTGTAGCTGGAAGGAGTACTAAAACAAGTACCATGACTAAATCTTCGACTAACAGCCAACCCACAGCAATTTTGCCGTTGACTGAATCTAAAAGACCTCGGTCTCCTAAAGCTTTTAATAATACAACAGTACTCGCACATGACAGACTTAAGCCAAAAACGAGTGCAGAACCAAAGCTCCAGCCCCATAGCATGGATACGCCAACTCCCAATAGAGTGGCGACCGCAATTTGTAAAATCGCGCCTGGTACAGCAATACGGCGAACGAGCAATAGGTCATTTAATGAAAAGTGCATACCTACACCAAACATCAGGAACATGACCCCGAGTTCTGCAAGCTGGTTAGCAAGATGCATATCAGCTTCTATGCCGGGTGTATTTGGACTAATAATAATTCCGGCAATTAAATAGCCGATAAGAGGGGGAAGTCGTAATCGGGCTGCAAGATAACCAAAGAAGAGGGCAACACCGAAACCAACAGCAAGTAAAACAATTAAATCTACGTCATGCGGCACTAAAAACTCCTTTTACGTGAGTTAGGCTAAAGACAAGCATAAAAAATGCCAAGGCGAAATATGTGGAAAGTTTAACAAAAAAAAGCCAGGTATAAAAAAAATGCAAAAAAAAACGACCTCATTGTGAAGTCGTTTTTTTCGAGGCTAAAATTATTTGATTTTAGCTTCTTTGAAAATCACGTGTTGACGGATTTTTGGATCAAATTTTTTGATTTCCATTTTTTCCGGCATAGTACGTTTGTTTTTAGTCGTGGTATAGAAATAACCTGTACCAGCTGTAGAAACGAGACGAATCTTATCACGCATTGTTCAGACTCCTTAGATTTTTTGACCTTGAGCACGAAGGTCTGCAACAACCTTTTCGATACCCAATTTGTCAATAATACGCATACCTTTAGTGGTTAAACGAAGACGTACAAAACGTTTTTCGCTTTCTAACCAGAAACGGTGGTGGTGCAGGTTCGGCTCGAACCGGCGCTTGGTTTTGTTGTTGGCGTGTGAGACGTTGTTACCAACGACTGGACGCTTGCCGGTAACTTGGCAAACCTTAGACATGGTGTAACTCCATTGATTCAGCCAACAGCAAATCTGTGGCCAGTCATACTAAATGTAAACGGATGAATTCATTCAAGGGGCGTTTTATACCAAAAATACGATTAAAAGACAAGCGGAATTGGTAAAAACGAGGCATGATTTAGTATAACAGATCATGCCTTGATCAGTTAGCGCAACAAGGTTTTCGAAATGAAACGATGAATGGGCTTATTGAACGGTGGAAGAATGTATTTAAGACTATAAAGTTTTGGATTTGACATCACCGAACGTTCATGAGAAAGACTGAAAAAGCCCTCTGGTCCGTGATATTTACCCATACCTGATGCGCCAATTCCTCCAAAGGGTAAATCATCCTGAGCCACATGGGTAATGACCATGTTGATTCCGAAATGTCCTGAGTGGGTGTGCTGCGCAACATAATCAGCACGCGCCTGATCATAGTCGAAATAATACATGGCTAAAGGACGTGGACGACTATTAATAAATTCGATGACTTCTTCTATTTGATCATATTCTAAAATTGGTAGAACGGGACCAAAAATTTCATTTTGCATAATATCCATTGCAGTCGTTACGCCTGTAACTAAAGTCGGTGCAATTTTACGGACATCATCTAAAATTTCATTTTGTGGGTTAATTTCCACAATACGAGCACCTTGATCGCGGGCATTTTCAAGGTAACCCTGAATACGGTTGTATTGCTTGTCATTAATAATAGAAGTGTAATCTTGATTATTGCGGAAATGTGGGTACATACCAGCCACAATCAATTTAAAGTTTTCGATGAACTCAGCAGTTTTTCCGCGCGGTAAGAAAATATGGTCAGGTGCAACACAAGTTTGTCCTGCATTCCATAATTTACCTACAGCAATACGTTGAGCCACATCTTTCATATCCATAGATGCATGCACAAGTGCAGGGGATTTTCCGCCTAACTCAAGAATCACTGGAACTAGGTTTTGAGCTGCGGCTGCCATCACTGTTTTACCAACAGAAGTTGAGCCTGTGAAAATCATTTTGTCAAAAGGCAAATGACTAAAAGCATCTGAAATAACGCCACCACCATTTACTACAGCAACTAATTCTTGTGGGAATGCTTCTGCTAATACACTTTCAAGGACTCGCCCAAAATTTGGAGAGGCACTAGAAATCTTGATCATGGCATGGTTGCCCGCTGCCAACGCACAGATTAATGGTCCAACTGAAAGCAGCAATGGGTAGTTCCATGGTGTAATAATACCAATTACACCCATAGGTTGATATTGTACCCAACCTTTTGCTGGTTGATGTAATACACTGATATGGCGTTTTGAAGGTTTCATCCACGCTGTCAGATGTTTGCTGTAATATTTGATTTGTTCCAAACTGGTGAGTAACTCACCAATTTTTGTTTCCATAACTGCACGATTGCCATAATCAAGGTTAATTGCGTCGGCAATCTGATCTTGATATTTTACCAAGACTCTTTTAAGACGAGCTAAACGATCAATACGCTCTTTAGCAGTGGGTACCGGATGACGTAAATAAGCAAGCTTTTGATGTTCAAGCAAGTCATGTAAATGCTTAACATCATAAGGAAGCTGAGTCTCTGGATTTGTTTTTGTTTGACTGTTCATCGGTACTTACCAAATACATTGATATGTTTATTTTTTAGAGTAAATACTCTAAATAGTCAAGTCAGTTTATGTGTTCAAGTCTTAACCATTTGAATTATTAAAGGTTATTAAAATGTCTCAACCTAAAGCTCTGAAGACAAAAGACCGGATTTTACAAATCAGTTTGCAGCTTTTTAACGAGCGAGGTGAACGGTCGGTTACAACCAATCATATTGCTGCGGAGTTAGGTATCAGTCCCGGGAACTTGTATTATCATTTCCGGAACAAGCATGAAATTATTAAGGAATTGATGTATCAATATCAGGCCGAGACTTTGGAAGTACTTTCTTTACCTGACGATAGACCATTAACGACCAATGATAAAATCAACTATTTTCAAGTGCTCAGTGGACAGTTATGGAGTTACCGTTTTATTCATCGCGATGTTTATCATTTAGTTGAAAGTAACGAAGACTTTAAAAAGATTTATCCACGTTTTGCAGGGCAGGTCATGCAGCAGGGGCAAAGAATTTATCAAGCCTTTGTAGATGCAGGTCTTATGAAAATGACAGCGTCAGAAATTGAAGCACTCATTATTAACCTCTGGATTGTATTAACAAACTGGACAAACTTTTTGTATATGTCTGGTCATATTAGTGACAATAACCATTTAGAAGAAAAATGGGTTTGGCAAGCATTACGCCAAATGGTTTTCCTTGAAGGCCCTTATCTTATGGGTGAAAGCCGAGCAACTTATGAGCAGTTGCTTGAATCTCTTGGCCCTTCAGATCTATTTGCTAGCTTATCGTCCTTAAAAGACGAATAGTTGTGCTTGTTTATTTAGGGCGCTAGAATACTCGGCCTATTAAAAAATTTATCTCAATTAAGTGATATTAACCAAATGAATATGACCACTGCCAATACAGCCCGTTTACTGATTACTTGTGAAGACAAGCCAGGGATCGTACAAGCGGTATCGAGCTTTTTGTATCACCAAGGTGCAAACATTACCGCGCTTGATCAGTATGCGACGGAAGCTCAGGGCGGACGTTATTTCATGCGTGTTGAATTTGAACTTGACCACTTACAGTCGCGTAAAGATGCCTTAATCCAGACTTTTGCTGCGAACGTTGCTGAGCGTTATGGCATGCAATGGCGTCTTGCTTTCGTAAACGATGTTAAAAAAGTTGGTATTTTAGTTTCTAAAGTTGACCATGCATTGCTTGAATTGTTATGGCGTCATGCACGTGGTTCGTTACATTGTGAAATTACTCATGTTATTTCAAATCATGAAGATTTACGTGAATCTGTTGAAAACTTCGGGATTCCATTTACTGTAATTAAAGTCACCAAAGACAATAAAGCTGAAGCTTATGCGCAAATTGATGAAATGATGCAAGGCAACGATTTATTGGTTCTTGCACGTTACATGCAGATTTTAAGTGAAGATTTTGTTGCGAAATGGGAAATGAAAATCATCAATATTCACCATTCTTTCTTACCAGCTTTTGTGGGGGCTAACCCATATAAGCAAGCTTATGAAAAAGGTGTGAAGTTGATTGGTGCGACAGCTCACTATGTGACTGCTGACCTTGACCAAGGTCCAATTATTGAGCAAGACGTTGAGCGTGTGAGTCATGACTATAATGTTGAACAATTACGTGAGCTTGGTGAAGATGTAGAGCGTAATGTATTGGCTCGCGCAGTGAAGTGGCATTTAGAAGACCGTATTATTGTTGATGGTAATAAGACTGTTGTTTTTTAAATAACCGCTATCTTAAAAAAGCACGCTTTATGCGTGTTTTTTTTATATTTAAAATATTAATGAAATGATATAACATATCAATAATTGAGTTGGTTTGTGATAGTATTGGTTTTGTTCAATATGAAGTTATTCAAGCAATATAAGTTTGATTAAGTGAATGATGAGCAAGTGATCAACACTGATGTAACTATGAGAAAACTAAAGCAAAGACACTTAATAGATACAAATGGGTGACATAGCACAGATGATTTTCTCAAAAAATAGTTGCAAATGAAAACACTTCTCATTTATTATTGTGGCACTTTATTGTTCTATCCGATGTTTGAAATCGTTTCTATAAATAGAAAGCTGAAATCATCATCCATTAGGTAATTAGATTCTTATGAGTCAATCTTCCGCAGCCTTAAACTCTCCCAATCCGATGAAAAAGAAAGTCATCACAGCACTAATTGCAGTTGCAATTGGTCATATCGGGGTCTTATGGGCAGTTAGCCATATTAAGCCTGCTGAATTAAAGCCAATCGAGAAGAAACCTTTACAGGTACGTTTCGTAAAAATTCAAGAGCAACCTAAACCACTACCTCCTAAACCAAAGGAACCGCCTAAAAAGCCGGAACCTAAGAAAGAGGTAAAAGAAGTTAAAGTTGTTGAAAAGCCTGTGACACCACCGAAAAAAGTGGAAAAAATTCAACAGGTGAAAAAGGCTGAAACACCAAAAGAAACAGTAAAGACAGAACCTAAAGTTGAAACCAAAGTGGTGACAACGACTGTTTCTGAAAAAGTCGTTGAAAAACCAAAGCCAGTAGTACAAGAAGCACCTAAAGCTCAACCCGCTCCAGATCCATCACCAAAACGAGTTTCAATTGGTGGTTCAGGTGTACAGTGGAGTCGTTCACCACGTTTAACAGTTTCTTCAAAAGATTTACAAGGCGAAGCACGCTCTGTCATGGTACTGATTGAAGCCGATGAAAAAGGCAAGATTATTAATGTACGAGTGACGAGAAGTAGTGGTATTTCAAGTCTAGATGACAAAGTTGTCCGTGCTGTTCGCGGTGCGAAATTTAAACCTTATATGGAAAACGGGGTTGCTTATCCAATTAAAGCAGAGCAACCCTTTGATTTAACCCCTTAAATGAATTTGAGTCCCACGGCTAACCTTAATCAGGAGTTCATATGAACTTTTCAATCTATTGGCAACATGCAGATGCAGTGAGTAAAACCCTGTATTTCATCTTATTGGCAATGTCGATTGCTACTTGGACAGTTTTCATCTTACGTTTGATGGGGACTCGCCAATTAAAGCAACAAGCTTATGCTCAACTTTCTCAGGCTATCACTTCGCTAAAAGCAAAGTTACAACCATTAAGTTTTGAGCAGCGTAAAGCGGTTGCAGAGCAGGCTCTACTTCGTCAAATTTCTGCTGAAAAAGTCAATGCTGAGAAAGGTATTTCTGTTTTAGGAACAATTGCTTCAATTGCACCATTCGTTGGTTTGTTTGGTACGGTATGGGGTATTTTCCATGCACTTGTTGCAGTAGGTAAAAGTGGACAAGCAGGTTTGGCTCAAGTGGCTACACCAGTAGGTGAAGCGCTTATTATGACGGGTCTTGGTCTTGCAGTTGCGATTCCTGCGGTATTGGCTTATAACATCTGTGTACGTGCTAACCGTGGTCTTGCTCATGATTTACAAGATCAAGCACACAGTCTGTTAATTGACACGATGTTGCAGCAAGATTCTACTGTAAAGTCTGATGTTAAAAATGCACAGCAAAGTTATGTTGGAGGTCAAGCTTAATGGCTTTTCAATTGGGTGAAGACCACGATAGTGGCATAAATGAGATGAACCTCATTCCGCTAATCGACATTATGTTGGTGTTAATGATCATCTTTTTGGTCACAGCAACAGTTGCCAACCCATCGATTCCATTAACGCTTCCTAAAACAACTGCTGAAATTATTGATCCACCACCAAAAGCAATTACGATTAGTATTAATGCAAATGGTGAAGTGGCTTGGGATACTCAAGTAATTAGCCTAGATGAGCTTCAAAAACGTTTTCAAGAAGCGGGTCAAGGCGATGTTAAACCAACAGTTCAACTTCGTGCTGATAAAGAGTCGAAGTACGATACTGTTGCACAGGTAATGTCTCGCGCAAGTGAAGCCGGACTGAGCGATATTGCCTTTGTCAGTGAAAACTAAAATTTAGTTTACTCAATAAAAAAGCAACCTCATTGGTTGCTTTTTTATTGCTTTGATTTATTGATCTTTCATAAGATGCTGGAATTTACTATATAGCTTGAGCAACTTAGGTGGAATCGCAAAGTTGCAATAACCTTGTGAAGGATTCTTTGCATAGTAATTCTGATGATATTCTTCGGCTGGATAGAACGTCGGAACAGGAGACAACTCAGTCACAATATCAATATCATCATCTTTTAGCGTTTGAATCGTATGTTCCGCTGCCTGCTTTTGCTCTTCATTATAATAGTAAATAACAGAGCGATATTGCGTGCCGATATCATTACCTTGGCGATTTAAAGTCGTTGGATCGTGAGTCGCGAAGAATACATCGAGTAACTGGGAGTATGTTACTTGCTCTTCATCAAAATCTACTAAGATCACCTCAGCATGCTGAGTATCTCCTTGGCAGACTTGCTCGTAGGTAGGATTAGTCGTGTGCCCACCTGCGTAACCACTAGTTACTTTTTCTACACCGCGTATTTGTAAAAATACAGCTTCGACGCACCAAAAACAGCCGCCGCCAAATAATGCCTGTTGCATTGTTTTTTCCTCTATTTCCTGCCTATTACAATAGGGTTTATGTATTTAAAATACAAAGTAAAGCATGTATAAAAAAGTAAAGAAAAGTGCATTACTTATTTCGGTTTTGGTAAACCTTGTCGAACGATTTGAGAGAAATGTTCGCTACTCTGATCTGAAAGCTGTTCAAAATTTTCAGTACGTGGGTTGATGTGTGCAATTTGATACCACTGTTTTAAACTGATAGTTTGATTAAGTGCTTTAAGATCATATAAATAATTAGGTAAGTAACCTGAAGCGATTAGACGGTAATCTTTAGGAAGTTGATAGGGGTTAATCGCTTGAACCATATCAAAAATTAAGGTGGTGCAGTTACTAGTGAGGGTGTTGTACCACTTTGGCTCTGCACGAAGTTCATCGGATTTCTTTAGATATTCTAAAAATAAAGCCTTTTGCTCGCGACGTGGCATGTTGATAGGAAAATTATAAACTTGCTCTTTACGGATGTTACTGCGTGTGTACACAATATCTTTTTCATCAGAAGCAATTAGACTAAGTTCATATTTTCTAAAAAATCCACCAATTGCCGAAAATTCTTCGGTTTTTTCTTTACGAATCTCGATTGAAAATACTAAAGGTTGTTGATTCTTAAATTCAAAGCTGACCAATGTATGAGCAATTTGTGGTCCCATCCAGTAAGAGGCAATGATGTTTATGCCATTCAATTGGTTAAGATCAAAAGTTCGAGTTTCCCACCGAACATCATAGGTTCCATCGGGATGCCAGTTGAAGTTACGAACATTATGCAGGGTAATCACATCGCCATGCTTTTCGTAGCTCAGCATATTGGCAACTTCAGGGTTCCAATCACGGTCTTGGCGTGCAGTAATCGAAAAATACCAAACGAGAGAGCAGGCAAATGCCAAAAGATAAATCAGGATGTCTGTACGGCGGCTAATAATATGGCCTTCAACATATAAGCCAGCCATACTGAGTGCAAAAGCAATCCAGATGCCAATGAGTATGCGGCTGCCTAACCAGCCCAAAGGTTGTTGAACCCAGAGCGCTACACATACCCAAATGCTAGAGAGCACAATAAACAGCGTGAATAGACTATGTAATAGCCCCAAAAGTAGGGCAGTAATAAATTCACGTGTTCCGATATTGTGCATAGGCATCCATAGAATTATTTTTTATAAGTAGCAAACTCGAATGAAGTTCCTGATTTTTCATCAACTTGCTGTTCACTCGCAGTTTTATGAAATTCACTCGGTATTGTTGGGTAATGTGCATCACCTTGCACATCTAAGTCAACATGAGTAAGTTCAAGACGGTCTGCAATTGACAAAGTTTGCTTAAATATCTCACCGCCACCAATAATGAACAGTGCCTGCTTTTCGGTATTTTTTACATCTTCCAAAGCTGCGTTTAAAGCATCTTCAATTGAATACGCAACTTTAACGCCGTCAAATTGCCAGTTAATGTCACGGGTAATCACCCAGTTCACACGGTTGGGTAGAGCACGCCCCATAGACTCAAGGGTTTTACGGCCCATCACGACTACACCGCCTTGAGTGATTTCTTTAAAGTGTTTTAAGTCGGCAGAAATATGCCATGGCAACGCATTGCCTTTACCAATACAGTGGTTTTTGTCCATTGCCACAACGTGAACAACTTCTACATTTTGCCATGCCATAATCTTATTCTCTAAACCGTAATCTAATGAAATTTGAGTCGTCGTTATACTGCAACTGGTGCTTTAATTGCAGGATGTGACTCATAACCTACAATTTCAACATCTTCAAATTTGAAATCAAATAAGTCTTTTACTTCTGGATTCAGTTTCAATTGGCAGAGTGGTAAAGGTTCACGTGTCAATTGAAGTTGTGCTTGTTCAAAATGATTGACATAAAGATGCGTATCACCGCCTGTCCAAACAAAGTCACCTACTCCTAAACCGCACACTTGAGCAATCATATGGGTGAGTAGAGCATAACTGGCAATGTTAAAAGGCACGCCTAAAAACACGTCTGCACTACGTTGATAAAGCTGGCATGACAATTTGTTATCTTGTACGAAAAATTGAAAAAGCGTGTGGCAAGGTGGTAAAGCCACTTGTCCAGCTTCGTTTGGATTCCAGCCTGAAATAATTAAACGGCGTGAATTCGGATTGGTTCTGATTTCATTAATTAACCATTTAATTTGGTCAAAACCATCTTGGTTATAAGTACCATCGGCATTTTTGGTTGCACCGAAATTACGCCATTGATGACCATATACCGGTCCAAGTTCATGTTCTGGGCGGCCAAAACGGGCAGTTTGTTCTGCTGTAGCCCATTCATCCCAAATCGATACTTTATTGTCTTTTAGATATTGGACGTTGGTGTCGCCTTTTAAAAACCAAAGTAATTCAATCACGATAGAACGGAAGTGAACTTTTTTTGTGGTGAGTAAAGGAAAACCTTTAGAGAGATCAAAACGCATTTGATGACCAAATACAGAACGGGTTCCTGTGCCTGTACGGTCGCCTTTGTCACCGCCATTATCAAGGATATGTTGTAGAAGGTCTAAATATGCACGCATAACACTCTCGAGTTCGGATTAATTCCATAAAATAAAGGGGGAGATAGCTCAATGATAAATAATTACGCAATAGAGCTGCTTCATCATGAACCACTGAAGATGATACCTGTTGTAGCTCAAGATGAAAATCTAAAAATAGTTCTATGGCATTTCAATGGACGTAATTAGTCAAATCGCTTGGCGCGATTTTGATAAATCGAAACAAGAAAGAAGCCAACCAGTACAAAGCCTAAAGCTTGTATCGCAAGAATCCATTTATGCTGAGCAGGAAGCAGATACATCAAAATAACAACGATAAAAATAGGATAGATGCTGCTTAAAAGTCTAAAGCTCGATTTATATGATTTGTTATTTGAAATTTTGCTATTTAAGTAATGTCCAACATGTAAACCAAAACCGAAAATAAGGCTGAGTACAGTATGAATAGGAGACAAGGGCTGAATTTGATTAGCGACGTAAACTGCCACACAAACGGCAACAATGAAGATGAGTTTGATATGGCGCGGAGCGTTGTACCAATAAGCCAACATGAAAACTAAACCTATTTCTTAAAAAGCGATTGAGGTGAAAAGATAAAAGCTGCAAGCGCCATAAAAGCGATTCCTTGAACACCCCAGATCAGCAAGTTCGGCATTGCTTTAACAAAAATAAGGGCAAACAAAAGGGCTATAGGGATCCAAGTAAATAGACGGTAAAGTAAACCAGTTGGGTTGCTTTGAGCGAAATGCAATTTAAAGTAACGACAGATTAAAAAAATTACCCCAGTTCCAGTAAACATCAGAATCGTATCTAAAGGTAGCGGTTGGTATTGATATAGCGCAATACAAATAAGTAGCGTAATAATTAAAATCACTAGTTTTTTAAATGTTGGGACTTGCGTATTAAACCAGAATTCCAGCATGGTATATCTTCATCTTGGGAGAGTAAAAACTGTAGCATAAAAAAGAAAAGAGGAGCCGAAACTCCTCTAATTTAGATATTAACTATTCTTTTGTGGACCCCAGTCATAAATTTTCTTTTGATAGGCATACCACATCATCCAAAGGCCAATTAGCAACATTGGAATTGTTAGAATCTGTCCTTTTGTCATCCAGCCTAATAGAATAAAACCTTGGTCGGCATCTGGCTGACGGAAGAATTCCATAACAAAGCGGGCAACGCCATATCCCATTAGAAATAGGGCAGAAACAGCCATACGTGGGCGCGGTTTTGAACTAAACCACCACAAGATAATAAATAGAATTAAACCTTCACAAAGCGCTTGATAGATTTGTGATGGATGGCGGACTAGATGTAATGGATCTGTCGGGAAAATCATCCCGAATGGATAATTTGGGTCAGTTACCGCACGACCATATAACTCTCCACCAATAAAGTTACCAATGCGTCCGAACATTAAGCCAGTCGGTACACAAGGAGCAATAAAGTCGAGGGTTTGGAACCATGTTTTTTGGTATTTTTTACACCAAAATAGCATAGCAATCATGACGCCTAAAAAGCCGCCATGGAAGCTCATACCGCCTGTCCAGACTTGAAATAGCCAGATTGGGTTTTCGAGGAATTTATCAAACTCATAGAAAAGGACATAGCCGACACGACCGCCCAGAACGACACCTAGAGCACCGTAAAATACCAGATCGGAAACGATGTCTGATGTCCAGTCATCACGCTGTTTGGCACGGTAGGAAGCAAGTCCCCAAGCACATAAAAATGCTAATAAATACATGAGTCCATACCAATGGACTTGAAGAGGTCCTAAGTGTATTGCGACCGGATCGATATTAGGATAGGTCAGCATTGCTGCTCCTTGATCTTACGTTTTGACAGATTGTAGCGGAATGATGTGAAAAATGTTGTACATTCAATGTGTAAAGATAGGGAACAAGAATTAATGTGTATTGTGGCTTTAGCATGGCATGTTCTGGATGATCTGCCCTTGTGTCTTATGTCAAATCGAGACGAGTTTTATCATCGACCAACTGCATTGTTGCATCAGTGGGAACATACGCCAATTGTTGCAGGGCAGGACTTACAGTCCGGTGGTACTTGGATGGGGGTTACGCCTCAAGGCCGATGGGCTGTTTTGACCAATTTTCGTGATGGGCGAGACCAAAAAACTTATGAAACTTCTCGAGGGCATTTAGTTCAGGCTTTTTTAGAGTCTGATTTATTACCTATTCGTTTTGCTCAACAATTAGAACAGCAACAACAAAATTTTGCTGGCTTTAACTTGTTTATGGGCAATGCTGATCAGGCTGTCTATATGAGTAACCGTGGTGAAGCTCCTCAAGTTTTAGCCAATGGAGTCTATGTGGTTTCTAATGGCCTCATGTCTGATCATTGGGAAAAAACCAGACATTTACGAACACGGTTTACGCAAGAGTTTTTGCCTATGCTTCAACACCAGACAGAAGAATTAACATTGCAACATGCAGCGTGGGATATTCTGGAAGATGAGCGCAAGGTCACAACGGCATTATTGCCGAATACTGGCATTCAAGCAGAAATGGAAGAGTTATTATCATCCACCTTTATTCAAAGTCCCGTGTATGGAACACGCTGTTCGAACTTTCTAAGAATGACCAATAATGAATGGCTTTGGTTAGAAAAGACCCAACAAGGTGAGCACAGCGGTCAAATTGTGCAGCAGCAGATTCTCTTAAATCGATAGTAATAAAAATGCCGATCAATTGACCGGCATTTTTATAAGCATAAACGAATTAGCCCGCGATCACACCGCCATCTTTACGGGTAATCACAACAGTTGCTGAACGTGGACGTGCAGTTTTATTGCTTGGGTCTTTTTGCGTTGCAGGCCAGTTACTATCTGGTGTGGCATAACTCTTAGAATCTTCACCAGGATGTTGAACATTAATAAAAATAGCTTTGTGGTCAGGGGTCATGGCAATGCCTGTAATTTCACACTGCTTTGGCCCCACCAAGAAACGGCGTAATGTTGAGTCTGTAACTTTAGCGCCGACTAGCGTTTGTTGGCCATTTGAAGTGGTTGCAGTAGCGCCATCACCAATCTGGCCCGGTAGTGCAGCAAGCATCATACAGTTGGTGACATCGGTATAGGCACCATCGTCTGTTTGAATCCAAAGCACACCGCGTGAGTCGAACCACATACCATCTGGTGAAGACAAATCGTTATTGTCAGTTAAACCAGATAGGTTGATGTTTGATGCCATAGATGCTTCTGCGCCGAACAGGTAGATATCCCATTTAAAGGTTTCAGCAGTGGTTTTGTCATCGGTTTCTTTAAAACGGATAATATGACCGTTCACGTTACCTTTTTGTTCTTTGGTGCCGTTATATAAATCTGTGTAGTTACGTGGGTTGGCTGCGTCTGTTGGGTAGTCTTTACCACGATTTGAGTTGTTGGTTAGGGTTACATAAATTTCGCCGTTGACTGGGTTAACAGTACACCATTCTGGGCGGTCCATTTTTGTAGCACCGACAGCGTCGCCAGCCAAACGCGCAAATGTAACAACGTCCGCTTGAGATTTGAATGGGTAAGTGGTGTTGCTTTCATTTAAGCCGTTTTTGCCATAGGCAAGTTCAATCCATTGACCTGAACCATCGTTATTAAATTTGGCAACATACAATTTACCCGCGTTCATATATTTGTCACCGACCGTATAGCCGCCGTTTACATCTTTGGCATCCCATACAGCGGTAGAGACAAATTTATAGATGTATTCTCCGCGAGAGTCATCACCCATATAAAATGCTAATGGTTGACCTACAACGGCGCGGCAAGCACTATCTTCATGTGCAAAGCGACCTAATGAGGTACGTTTAACTGGATTTTGGCGAACATCAAACGGATCAATTTCGACCATCCAACCGAATGTATTTGGACCGTTACGGTAGTCTTGGGTAGCTTGTGCAGCTTTTACGTCGGCATTCCATCGGTTATATAAGTCTTGTGACTCTACTTGACCAATTGCTGTTTCCCAGCCATAACGCGAACTTGTACCTAAATAAATTTGTCGCCCTTGTTCATCAACGTTAGGGATTAACTCACCATTTTTATCTTTTAAATAAATAACCTTGCCATCTTTATCTTTTTTAGGAGCACCTTTTTCATCTTTCTCGTAAAGATATGGTTCATCTTTTTTAACACCTAAACCGTAACGTTTTAATGCAATTTTTTCTGCATCTGTACGTGCATATTCATCGCTACCTGAACGTTGGAAATAACCAATAAAGTTTTCTTCGGTAGTTAAATACGTGCCCCAAGGAGTATGACCATTACCACAGTTATTATGTGTGCCGCGAGTTTGACGGCCAGCAGGCGAGAAGCGAGTTGCAAGCAAGCCAGAACCAGCAGCAGCACCTGCAAACTCCATTACAGTAGACGCTGTAATACGTCGGTTAAAAATAGATTTTTTATCAATTACTACTTTTTGAGTTGCTGCATCTTTTTTGATGTGGACTACAGATACGCCGTGTGCATTGGTTTCACGAATGACTTCATCTTCAGGGCGACGTCCATCAACTTTTGTTGGGCCTTTAGGGTGAAGGAAGGTCTGATTAATATATTCGTGATTCATGACTAACAAACCTTCGGCTGAAACACTTTCATCAAAGTCTTTTGTCGAAGTATTTAAACCAAAGAAATGCATGCCGTCATGGCAGTCACCAGAACGGAACTGGAAGCTTGGACCTGATGGAATATTATTATCATCCCAGTCACCAAAAGCAGGGTTGATTGAATCACCTAAAGCGTAAATGACATTGGCTTCATAACCTTCAGGTACAGTCACAATATCGTTGTGGTTTTTCGCCACTGCTGTAAAAGTTAATTTTTCTGGTCTTTTATTTGGGTCTACAGGCGGGGTTCCACCGTTGTTCGAACCAGAGTCATCATCACTATCATTACAGCCAGTTAATGTAGAAGCTAAAGTTAATGCTACAGCGCCGCTTGCTGCTTTGGTGATTAAACTACGGCGGCTTACATGTTGGTCTAAAATGTCACGGAAGTGGATGTTGTCTGAAGTATTGTTATCCAGTTCTTGGACTTCATGATATGGCGTCAGCTCTGTCATGGGAAATTCCTAAGTAAATAATAAAGAGATTGTTCTAAAAGTCTTCATGAGCTTAGGTTGTGAATGTGACGTAGCGTTGACGTTTTGATGATAAGTTAGTTAAAGCTTCAGTGATTTTTCATTTTTATAAAAAGTGCGAGCTTATCTAAAAAACATTATAGCTGACCTTAGCCAGCTATAATGTTTGAAGCATATTAAAAATTATTTGGTTGTGACTGATGGTGCAATTGGGTCTGCTGTAATATAGCCCACGTTAGCGCTATAACCATTGTTATAATTTTGGTTAATTAATGCCTTAACATCCTCAGGTACACTGCTGCTATCGCCTGGGTGCTGGAAGTTACTCATAATATAAGTCCAACCATTGATTGAATCTACCGCATGCAAGCCAGTCGATTCTGCACCTGCTGGTGTAGAAAGTAGTCGGATTAACTCTTTGGTATCTACATTGTAGGCCCACAAGAAGTTATTAACATGATTACCTGAGTCTTCACCAATGAATAATGTACGTAAAGTTTCAGAGAACTTCAGATTGTCTGGGCTGGCAATTTTGTCTGGATGAGCTGTATTACCTAAACTATCTTTCGCAGCAAGATCTTCACCCATTAATAACATAGATGAGTAAAGAGGGACCCATTCACTATTAATTGAGCTGCCTTCATTGTCTGTAAAGCTATTACCCAACTTGTGTGCAAGAACCCCACCAGCAGTAATTTTTTTAGAGAACCCTACATTATGTTCTGCAACATAACCCTTACCGCCAACAACCATTGAATCTTGAATATTAGCTAAAGCAGAGTAGGCCACTTTATCTTTAATATTCACGTTTGTTCCTTCCATCTTGGTGAACGCCATACTTGCACCTTTTAGTGCTGCATAACGATGTGTTTCCAAGAAAGCTGCTGCTTTTTCCATACCGGGTTTAAGTTTGACCCAAAGTGTTTTCTTTGCCAAAGTAATTTCAGTATAGCTGGCATCATTTGGGTTCGTTGTTAAACTTTCCATAATGTCAGTTGGCTTAATTCCACCCGCAACTAAATCTTCAATTTCTTTACTTGTCGCATGACCAAGTTTGATCCATTGAATACTCGCAGTTGAAGTTTCAGTTAAAGTATTGATGTATTTAGCGACATACAGCGTACCTGCCGATAAGTCTTTTTCTTTGTCAGCAACGAACATGAAGAAACCACCATTTGTGTAGTCATCTCCCATAAGTGCTGTGCGATTGTCTGGCATCACATGAATAAGTTCATGAGAAATGCGGCCCAAGCAGTAATGCTTTTTAATGCTACCAGTACCATCAAGGTTAACTGTTACTTCTGGCAAATGACCGTAGTTATATGGGTTTGCTTTAGTTTCATCACCAAAGAAGTATTTACCAAGATATTTTGGATCTGTACCACCAATGCCTTGATTGAATGCATCAGGTTCATACTCTTCACTTGATAAGTGAGTATTCCAAGGCGATAGGCTAGCACCGCAAGTGATCCATAAACCGTGTACTGGTGCAGTATCAACGTTGAAGTATTTTTTAAGTTCTAGATGACCAGTTTTTTGGTCTTGATCTAAAGTCAAAATTGCAATTGGCGATGGTAGTTGGCCATAAGTATCTCCACCTGCTTGGTCCTTTGAGTTGTACTCAAATTGAACAACATGAAATACAGGATTTGCTACACCATCAACTTTCGCACCTTCTAACTGAATTAATGATGAACCATCTGGACAGTCTGAAAAGAACTGACGCTCTTTACCCGCAACAGACTTATCCATAATTGGATTGCCATTAACATCAAAATAACCACCAGCGATAATTGTTCCACCACCATGCTTTGGTACGCTATCACCAGTTTTAAAGAACGGTTTATAAGCAAGTTGGTACTCAGTACTGGTTGAGTTTTCCCAATCAATTTTTAATTTAGAATTTACTAAAGTTGTTGCACGGTCTGCTGCTGCTGTTGGAGCTGACATTGCCGTAAATTTTGCATTTTTTAATTTGCTTGGTTGTGGTGTTGGAGTGACTACAGAACTGTCATCACTATCATTACAACCTGCTAACGTTGCTGCCGTAGCCATCGCCCCTAATGGTAGAAAAGGAATCCCCGAGAACCATTTTAAAATTTCGCGACGCGTTGGTTGAGTAGAAGCAGTTGTCATAAGAAATCCGTAAATTTTGTGGGTATATTTGTTGAGTTGATTCTATGGCCTGAAAATGACACTTTTCTTACATTTTTAAGTCACTTTGAAGACAGTTTATGGCTTTGTAGATTGAAAAGTACTCCAAAAGAAAAAAGCCCTGAACTTCGATCTTCAGGCTTTTTTTATATTCATTTTATTCAGCAGAATGAGTTTTTCTTTTCTCAAGAATTTTACCAAAGAGCAATCCGAGCTCAAAAAGCAACCACATTGGAATGGCCAACATCACCATAGAAATTGCATCTGGCGGAGTAATGAACATGGCTACAAAAAAGCATCCCACAATAATAAAACGTCTTTTTTCAGCAAGACTTTTTGTGTCTACTACGCCTATTAAAATGAGTAGTAGGGTTGCAATTGGAATTTCAAAAGTGAGACCAAAAACTAAAAATAGCTTTAAGCAAAAGCTTAAATAGCTATTAATATCTGTCATAGGTGCGACGGTTTCAGGCGATACGCTAATAAAGAAATGTAAAATTGCAGGAAGGGTAATGTAATATGCGAAAGCAACTCCGGCATAGAATAAAACAATACTGCCAATGAGTAACGGAATCGCTAAATGTCGTTCTTTTTGATACAACGCAGGGCGAACAAAAGACCATATTTCATAAAGAATAAATGGCATAGCTAACACGAGCGCGACAAATAAATTTAATTTAAATGGAGCCATAAAGGTTGCAGTCACATCTGTAGCGATCATTGAAGATGATGCCGGAAGTTGCAGCCTTAAAGGTTCAGATAATAGTTGGTATGTATTATTTCGAAAGGGTAATAAACAAAAGAATAAAAATAATGTTACCCCAACAATTTTAAATAAATGACGTCTTAAAATAACCAAATGGCTCATGATAGGCATTTGGTCTAGATTTTCCTGAGAATTTACAGTAGTTGAAGGCAGTTGGTTCATACGGCAATCTTCAAGTTAACGGGAGATGTCTCTGAAATTTCGGGTGTCGATACCAAAGGAATAAACTTTCCAATGTACGGCACTTTATACTGACCCGAGATAGGCAGACATATCCGAATAGGCTTTGGCAATATTTTAGAAGCCTCAGTTTTATCTACAGTTTCGGAAATATTCTGTTTTTGTATTTCTTCGAGTTGTTGTTGTACTTTCCGTTCCAGTGCTTCAATGCGGTTGAGTTCATCCTGCATTTCTTTTCGAAATTCAGAAAGACGCAACTCTTGATCAATATCATTTTGCAAATTAGTAATATAACGTTTTAGGCGAACATACCAGCGACCAGCAAAGCGTGCGGCTTCCGGAAGCTTATCTGGGCCTAAAACTAAAATTGCAATAATTGCAAAACAGAGTAGCTCTGTCATTCCTACATCAAGCATGGTTGAAAACCTTTAGCTTTTTACTGATGTGCTGTCAGGCGTTTTGACTTGGGCATCAATTGTACGTGGAGTATTAAGAGCAGCAGCTTCGTCTTCTTCACGAACTGATTTTTTAAAGTCTTTTACTGCACCGCCTACGTCTTTACCGATATTTTTTAATTTAGATGTACCAAATAATAAAATAACGACAATTGCAAAAATAACGACATGCCAAATAGATAAACCAGCCATGATCTTATACCTCTTTTCAGTTCGCTTTATATCAACAGGTTGCCATGACAGGAATGTGACATTTATATGTCATTTTTAAGACAATGGCCGTCAGTCAAAATCTAAAAAGATGGGTTCTAGAAAGGATGTGTTTGGTTTTTACTTTAGAAAGAGTTAAAAAGAGAAGCTTAAATTACTTGAAAAGGAGAGTACATTTCATTTTGAAAAGGTGTAGCATAACAAACTGATTTTTATGGGTGAGAGGAGCAAACGTGGCGTTATTACTGCCAATATTGGCGTTCATCACTGGACTTTTACTTGCCCAGACTTCTCTTTCAGAAACGATAAAACCTGTTCTTTCCGCTTGGCTTGCCCGCTTACTTATTCCAGTTGTTATTATTTACAACATGGTATTTTATCAACCAGGTAGTTTGAGTTTAATGCTGTTTAGCTTTGGTTCAGCATTTCTTATTTTCTTTGCTTATTTAGCTTTATTTAAAGATAGATTATTAGCACTTTGTGCAAGTTATACCAACATGGGCTGGCTCGGCTTTCCTTTTGCCATGGCTTTATTTGGCCCCCAAGCTACGGCGCCTATTGTGGCGTTATATATTGGTATGTCGCTGTTCGGAAATGCTTGGGCTGTGACTGCTGTAACAACTGCACCGCAAAGTAAGCTCAATATATTAAAAAAAGTTTTGTCTTCTCCACCATGTATTTCAATATTCGTTGCGCTTCTACTTAGACTTCTTGGTGCTCAACATATTGAACATCCTGCCATACATTGGGTGTATGAGGTTGCCAAGTTCGCAATGACTTTTGCTGGGATGTGTGTATTGGGAATGTGGCTGCGCCGTACTCGAGTTCATGTAAAAGATTTAATCTACAGTACAAAAGCTCAAGCTTTTAAGGTGGTATGTGGGCTTATTCTTTGTGGACTTACTTATAGATTTCTACCGATTCCCAATATGAGCCAGCAAATTGGAGTGATGTTTTTAATGTTCTGTTTGCCACCAGCAGCCAATATTGTAGCGCTTGAAACCCATTACCAAGGAACAGGAAGATCTGCGGCTTATATTGCTTCAGGGACGATTGTGAGTTGTGTGTGTATTGCGATTTATGCTGTGTTTTTACATTTTCCACTATAATTTTTAAACTTCTTTCACCACATTTACTTGTGCGAAGGCGGCATGGAGGCCGCCATGTCACTGCCTTGCGTTGATTTCCAAAGCAGTGCTTTGGAAATCGCTCAGGATGTACCATCAGTCTAACAAAAGATTTTTGCTTACTTTTCATCTTTGAAAAGTAAGGTTTGCCTATACAAAGTTGAATAGGTTGTAACGTTATATATTGTGGCAGTATGAACAATTTACTTCTGCAAACTTTCTCTGAATAACTGCATCGCTTGTCCACGATGACTAATCTTATTCTTGTCTTCTTTAGACAGTTCAGCGCTAGAAACTTGCAATTCAGGCAACCAGAACAGTGGGTCATAGCCAAAGCCATTTTCACCACGTGCAGCTTCTAAAATTTCGCCGTGCCAAATGCCTTGGAAAATTTGTGGTAAAGGATCTTCAGCATGGGTCACTAAAGCAAGTACACATACAAACATACCTTCAATCACTTCACCATTTTTACGAAATGGTAAAAGATCATTTAATAATTTGGCATTGTTCGCTGCATCGTCACCGTGTTCTCCAGCATAGCGTGCAGAGTAAATGCCAGGTGCACCACCTAAAACAGGAATACAAATGCCTGAGTCATCAGCCATAGCAGGTTTACCTGAAATTTTAGAGGCATGACGAGCTTTAATAATGGCATTTTCAATAAAGCTTAAGCCATCTTCAATTGCATCCGGAATATCAAGGCGACCTTGAGGAATAATTTCTACAGGTAACTTAAGCTGTTCAAAAAGTTTTTCAAACTCAGCGACTTTACCTTTGTTATTGCTGGCAAGAACTAAACTGCCCTGATCAAACCAATGTGGGGTAGACATAATAAAACCAAACTTTATAGCTAATATCGAACGTGAGTTATGTTACGTGTTTTTTAAGAGGGGATATAGAGGGAAATAAATAGAATATAAAATGGGACAACCTAAACTAAAGCCACCTTGTAGAGCATACAAGGTGGCTTTAGTCGAGTAAGGTTTTTTTACGGATGAACCGTTATTATTGTGCTTGAATCCATTTGTCTGCACGGTCACGTGCGGTACGGATTTGTTCTTGAGTTAAGTTCGCCGCTAGAGCAGTTTTCTTACCTTCAGATAGGCTAATCACTTTATTATCGAGCATGCCATCACGAGTTGAAAGCTCATACCACTGGTAAGCACCTACGTAGTTTTTCTTTTGCTCTTCCATCATCGCGAGGTTGTAGCTTGCACGGTTATCACCATTGCTTGCTGCTTTTTCAAAGTATTTACGAGCCATAGACTCATCTTTTCTAACACCAATACCGTCGGCGTACATACGACCTACGTTGAGTTGTGCTGGTGATAAACCTTGATCAGCTGCCGCTTTAAACCATGCGAAAGCTTGTTTCTCATCTTTTTCTACATCTTTACCATATTGGTAGTGTGTACCAAGGTAAAATTGCGCGCCTGCTTGACCAGCTTTTGCAGCTTTCTGAAGGTCATTAACCCCCATTGTTGAAAAGCGTGCAGCCTGACTCGCAACCGATTGTGGCTGGGCGATATAATCTGCATGAGCCTGCATACTTAGCAGTCCTGCAAATAGTGTGCTAAATAATGTCTTTTTCATAGTGCACTCACTCGATAAATAGCGACTTCACCAAACAAATTAGGAACATGTTTGCTTAACAGGCTTCCCTGCTGATTTCCATTGACGGCGAGTCGATTAATAATTTGTATCTGATTTTCAGCACAGAGTGCTTCGAAATCTTTAAATGTACATAGATGAATATTGGGGGTGTTATACCACATATATGGTAAAGCATCCGATACAGGCATCATTCCTTTTAATGCAAGAAAAGAACGAGTCTTCCAATGCGCAAAGTTTGGAAAAGTAATAATTGCCTGTTTACCCACACGCACCATGTCTCTTAATAAAACATCCGGTGCATCTACGGCTTGCAAAGCCTGTGCCATAACCACATAGTCAAAAGACTGGTCGGCAAAACGGCTCAAACCGAGATTCAAATCTTGTTGAATAATATTTAACCCGCGACTGACGGCAATTGCAATCTTTTCTTGATCAATTTCTAAACCATAAGCACGAATTTGATGCTTTTGGCTCATATGAGCGAGTAATTCACCATCACCACACCCTAAATCGAGTACGCTTGAGCCGGGTTTAATCCACTTTTCTGCCAGTTGTTGATCAATACGCATTAACTTGCCTCCAGTGATGTCGATTTTAAGTGTTCTTCACCGCCTAAGAAAGCGCGCATGGTTTTGACATACAGTGGAATCGGGAATAAGAACGAGTCATGGCCTTGTTCAGCATCAATATCGAGATAACTTACAGGCTTATGATTGGTAATAAGTGCATCTACAATTTCTTGAGAGCGACTAGGGGCAAAACGCCAATCTGTTGTAAATGAGACAATCAGGAACTGACATTTGGTTTTACCCATCGCTTCTGTTAACGAATGATTGTATTCACGTGATGGGTCAAAATAATCCAAAGCTTTGGTCATGATGAGATAAGTATTGGCATCAAAGTTACGGCTAAACTGTTCACCTTGATAACGAAGATAGCTTTCGACTTGAAACTCAACATCAAAACCATACATAAATTTGCCAGATTTTAAATCACGGCCAAATTTTTGTTTCATGGCTTCTTCTGAAAGATAGGTGATATGACCGACCATGCGAGCCAAAATCAGACCACGTTTCGGGTAGCTATCATTTTCTAAATAACGACCATGATGGAAGTCAGGATCAGATAAGATCGACTGACGCGCAACCTCATTAAATGCAATATTTTGTGCTGAAAGCTTTGGTGCACTGGCAATAATCACACACTTTTGTAAGCGGTCAGGATAGTCTACTGACCATTGTAGTGCTTGCATGCCCCCTAATGATCCACCCACAACTGCATACCACGCATCTACACCTAAAAGGTCAGAAAGCATGGCCTGAGTTTTGACCCAGTCGCGTACCGTTACCAACGGGAAATCCGGTCCATAAGGGCGATTATCATTTTCAGGATTTGGTGACGTTGGGCCAGTTGAGCCGCTACATCCACCAATATTATTGAGCGAAACTACAAAGAACTTATTCGTATCGATTGCTTTACCCGGGCCAATACAGCTATCCCACCATCCAGCTTTTTTATCATCTTCATGGTGATAACCCGCTGCATGATGATGTCCGGAAAGAGCATGACAGATTAAAATGGCATTTGATTTATCTGCATTTAAAGTGCCGTAAGTTTCGACCATTAATTCAAAACGTGGCAAAACACGCCCACATTCAAGATGTAATGGTTCTTCAAATTGGAACTTTTGCGGAGTGACTAACCCCACTGAATCAGCTGGAAAAGACACGGGAACATTTCGCCTTTTAAATCTTTCAGGAATAAAAAGAAAGGATACCAAGCTAGGTATCCTTTCAAAAGAGTTTTTTTAAATTAAACAGCGGCGGCAACAACCTGATCTGTACTTAAAACGCCTTGATCAATCAAACGGTTAGTACATGCAATAATTGCTTCAATCGATGAGGTAACTGTATTGTCATGAACACCTGCACCAAATGAACCTTTACCTGTACCTTTGACTTGAAGTTCAATTAAGGTTAATGCTTTCGCATTTGCACCTGAACTAATACTACGTTCTTCATAGTTCAATACGTCAATTGGTAATTGAAGCGCATTTAAGAATGCAGAGATTGGTCCATTACCTTCACCGCGAAGTTGTTGTGTTTCACCTTCAACATCAACATCAAGTTCGATAATTTGAGTGCCATTAATGTCAGATAATCTGTAGTTTTTGACTGTGTAATGGTGGTTTTTCACATCAACATAAGTGTCTTTAAACAAGGTCCAGATTTCTTTTGCATTAATTTCTGTACCATTATCATCAGCATATTGTTGAACAACTTGGCTGAATTCGATTTGTAAACGGCGAGGCAATACAACGTTGTAGTTCGCTTCTAATAAGTAAGCGATACCGCCTTTACCAGACTGACTATTTACACGAATAACTGCGTCATAGTCGCGGCCCAAATCTTTCGGGTCGATTGGCAAATAAGGCATATCCCAGATTTCTTCGTTTTTCTGGTACTCGAAGCCTTTTTTGATTGCATCCTGATGTGAACCAGAGAATGCAGTAAATACCAAGTCACCTGCATATGGATGGCGAGGGTGTACAGGTAAACCAGTACATTCTTCAACCGTTGCAATCACTTCATTAATGTTAGAGAAATCTAACTCTGGCGCTACACCTTGGGTGTACATGTTCAATGCAATAGCTGCAACGTCAACGTTACCCGTACGTTCACCATTACCGAACACACAACCTTCAACACGGTCAGCACCCGCCATAATGGCAAGTTCTGATGCAGCAATACCACAGCCACGGTCATTGTGGCAGTGAACAGAAATGATCACACCATCACGACGTGCCAAATTACGATGCATCCATTCAATTTGGTCTGCATAAACATTTGGCGTAGACACTTCTACAGTCGCGGGTAAGTTTAAAATCACTTTATGGTCAGGACGTGCATCCCAAATTTCTGTGACGGCATCACAGACATCTTTAGCGACTTCTAATTCAGTTGCAGAGAAACACTCTGGGCTGTACTGGAAAATCCAGTCAGTTTGAGGATATTGCGCCGCATATTCTTTAACTTTTTGAGCAGCATTAATTGCTAATTGTTTTGCGCCATTAACGTCTACATTCAACACCTTTTGACGGAAGGTTGGAGAGTTAGAGTTATAAATATGCACAATTGCGCGTTTAGCACCTGCCAAAGATTCAAAAGTACGTTCAATTAAATGATCACGTGCTTGAACCAAAACCTCAATGTATACGTCATCAGGAATATGATTTTCTTCAATCAACATGCGAGTAAAATCGAAGTCAATTTGAGACGCGGAAGGGAAACCGATTTCAATATGTTTAAAACCGATTTTTACAAGCATTTTGAACATTTTGAATTTTTGTTCCATGTTCATCGGTTCAAAAATTGCTTGGTTACCGTCACGTAAATCAGTACTCATCCAGATAGGCGCTTTTGTAATTTCTTTATTTGGCCATTGGCGATCTGGTAAATCCACTCGTTGGTACATACGGCGGTATTTTTTGCTTGGGTCAGCCAACATCATGAGAAAACTCCTTGTCTCGTAGCGCAGTTGCTCTGGATATATTTAAAAGGCAACGTCTCTACTTAATATATGGTATCTAATTCAGAAAAATTAAAGGGAACTTCAAAGTGCTGCTTTAGAAAGCAGACAAAATTTTTATACGCGCGCTTGGCGCAGCATCAGGAGTTGCGGATGATGTCTTGCTTGAGTAGGCTGGGCAAACAAGTAATTCGTTTTCATCTCTAGACCGTGAAATAATAAGTTTGGTGGTTTGCTAATATGTTTATCATTTAGATATATCACATCTAAACAATGATTACACGTTGTGCAAAATTCTTATAATAATTTTAATCTCGGAAATTAGAAAATAATTTTCTAATTTTGCGCTACTTTCTAATTTATGGGAAATATTTTTCGTTATTTTGCCTTATCAAGGGAAAAAAGATTGCATCGTCTCAATAAGGCAAAAATAAATGTAGTTACAGTTCTGACCACATGCGAATTAAGTTGTGGTAAATGTTGGTGAGTTTCATAACTTCAGAATAACTATCACCGTGTGTCTTACGCAGTGCTCTGATACTTTCATCTAAATTAAATAGAAGGTGTCGCTTACTATCATCGCGGACCAGACTTTGAACCCAGAAAAAAGAAGCAAATCGAGTACCTGATGTAATACTACTTACCTCATGTAAGCTAGTAGAAGGATAGAGTACGACATCGCCTGCTGGTAGTTTGACTTCGTGATAACCATAAGTATCTTCAATAACCAGATCACCACCTTCATATTCATCAGGTTCACTTAAAAATAATGTACAAGATAAATCGGTACGAATTTGCTCAGAAGTACCACGGATAAGACGAATTGAGTTATCTACATGGAAACCAAAGCTTTCATGTTCATCATATCGATTAAAAAGTGGTGGAATAATTTTGTGAGGTAGGGCTGCGGCCTGAAACACAGGATTTTGCCAAATTGCTTTGATCACAATATCACTTAAATGATGTGTAAGTGGATCTTGTTCAGAGAGTTGCTGATTTCTTTTAACTGAAGCCGATAGAGTGCCAGCAGTAACTTTCCCTCCCACCCAATTCGCTTCTTTCATGAGTTTACGAAACTCGGCAACTTGCTCTTTGCTTAAAACATTAGGGATATGATGAATCACAGCAAACACCTTTAAATAGATATTTCATTTATAAAAATAGCCTCGTGATGAGGCTATCTTATATGAACTTTAATTAATTCCATAAATAGATTATGGAATTTAAACTTAGTACTTAAAGTTAATTGCTAACACTGCGTTACGGCCATTACCTTCAAATGCATAGTGGGCTGCATGTGCACTCGTGAAATAGCGCTTATCAGAGATATTATTAATATTAAGCTGTAAATTTACGTTCTTGTTAACGTCGTATTTAGCCATCGCATTATAAATAGTATAGGTTGGCAAGTATTTTGGAGCAGTTGTGTTCACAAAAACTTGATCGCGGTATTCAACACCAGCACCTAAAGTCAATTGAGGCATCACTCTGTAAGTAGACCATAAAGTCGCGCTGTTTTTAGCTACGAATGGAAGAGGTTTACCTTCTTGAGCAACAGCATTGTATGCCGCTTCCGTGATTTCGCTATCTAAATAGCTATAACCTGTCGATACATCCCATTTGTCAGTAATCTTTCCGTTCAAGCTGATTTCAAATCCATCAACTTTACTTTTACCAGCGTTAGCAGTTGTTGTAGGGTCGATTTGGATACGTGTATTTTGCTTTTCAGTACGGAAGATCGCAGCAGTTAAGTTCGCACGATTATTAAACAGGTCCCATTTTGTTCCAAGTTCAAAAGTACGTGCTTCTTCAGGCTTAAGATTGTTAACAATATCTGTTGTACCTAGAGCGTTATCGCTACTATCGCCTTCAGCTAAAACACCGACTGGGTTTGCAGAGGTTGCATAACTTGCATAGATGCTACCAGCTTCAGTTGGCTTAAAGACTAAGCCAGCTTGATAAGTGAAGAAATCTGAATCACTTTCGTATTTTGTTCCCTTAGGAATGCTAATGGTAGAGTTATAAGCTCCGCCAGTTGTGCCGTACACATCTTTATTATATTTTTTTTCTGTTTCAAATTTATCCCAACGTACACCCAAATTTAAAAGCCATTGAGGATTAAATTCAATGCTATCTAAGGCATAAAGAGAAACAGTGTGGCTACGAGTTGTAGATTGTCCTTTAATTGTTCCCAGTTTGTCAGTGAATGCACCGTTCCCTGGATTATTCAAACTCGTGCACCACCCATTTGAAGCCGCCGCAGCTGAGTTACAGTTGCTAATATTATCTTGTAAAATTGTTGAAGTTGTTTGTCCTGCCGCATTGGTAAATGTATACATACCTTGGTCAGTTTCTTGGAGACTCCATTCAGTACCGACATTAAAAGAATGTTTTAATGAACCGGTATTAAATTTACCTCTCAAAGAAAGTTGATCACTATACGCATCAGTATCCAAGATACGACTTAAAGCACGGCGAGCGACTGTCCCTCTGTAAATGTTACCCTTCGAGTCATCAGCATTGGTGTAAACATAGTCAGATTTAGATTTGTTGTAAGTCGCTACATTTGACAAGGTAAGATTTTCATTAAAGTCATGTTCTAATTTAAACGTACCAATATGGTTTTCACGTTTATCAAAGTCACGAGCTTTCCAGCCATAGTAAGTACCTGCTTTTACACTAACAGGTTTACCATCCCCCTTTTCTGCACCAGCTGGTGCATAATCTGGAATGTTGGGATTGTTAAATGGAATACCCGCATCTGGTTCATCATTACTGCGTAAATAGTAGTAGCTAAGTGTTCCACGAGTTGCTGTATCTAGGCCAAATGCAAGGCTTGAGGCAATACCAGCACGAGCATATTCAGCTCCATTACTCTGACCAGCTTTTTCATTTTCATGGCCCATCACTACAACACGACCAGCAATTCCGTTACCAAAGTCTTCGTTGGCATCAAGTTGGATATGGCGATAGTTGTCAGTACCACCTTGAACACTACCTTGGTAAACGTCACCTTCATGGGCAACTTTAGGGATTAAGTTGATACTTCCACCAACGCTACCACCGCCACCAAGAGCAGAAGAAGAGCCCTTAATCACTTCAACTTGCTCAATAGCAAACATATCGCGGCTTTGTGACGTTGTATTGCGAACACCATCAACATAAATAGAAGACTGTCCGCTATAACCACGAATGTAAGGCATATCTGTAAATGGTGTACCACCTTCGCCAGCACCTAAAGTAATGCCTGGTTCATAGCGTAAAGCTTCGAGTAGGGTATTCGAGTTTGTATCTTTAATTAATTTTTGAGAAAGAATAGAGACCGATTTTGGCGTGTCTTTGAGGGGAGCCACGAATTTAGAGTTTGCAGACTGATCTACTTTTAAAGATTCTTCTTGAGTCGCTTGAGTATGAATCGTTGGTAATTGTGAAATTGCTTCTTGTGCCATGGCTGTTGTTGCAATCATTGATAGCGATGAAGCTATCGCAGAAGAAACAATTTTTTTACGTGTTCTAATCAAAGACATGACTTCAGGACTCTAAAACTAAAAGGTTATGCGAATAATAATAATTCTTATTTATATGTACAGTTTGTGTTAATTGGATTTGCCAATTGGATTGTGAAGATGAAGTGAATGATTGAATAGGTAATTGTACTTTTATGTAGCTAATCTACTGATTCTTAGTAATTGTTTGTAAAAACGATTAAAATTAGATTTTGATTGTAATTTTAGATTTATGAAGAATAACTAAAAAATTAGTTTTGCTTAAGGCTTTATGAAAAATATTTAAAGAATCATAAAATTACTGTGAAATTTACGAGAATAACGACCTTCATTTAAATGAAGTGGTCGGTTAATTTTGTATATCTTGAAAGTTGTCATATAATACAGCACTTTTAAAAAAACTGTTCCTACTCACTAATTTTTATCGAGGAAGCCATGCAAGTAACGACTGAAGCGGTTTCGGGCGTTGCCCGTCGTTTAAATGTTTCTGTACCGACGAGCCGTATTAACGAGCAATTTGAAGCTCGTTTGAAGCGCACTGCCAAAACTGTGAAGATCAACGGCTTCCGTCCAGGTAAAGTACCTGAAAACGTTGTTCGTCGCGAATACGGTGCGGGCATTTATCAAGAAGTTGTAAATGACATCATTCGTGATAGCGTTTTTGAAGCAATTCAACAAGAAAAAATCAATGCGGTAGGAATGCCGAACATTGATAAAGTTGAACATAAAGAAGATGCTTTAGTTTTTGAAGCGACTGTAGAAGTTTATCCAGAAGTTACAGTACAAGCATTTGACGGTTTAGAAGTTGAACGTAAAACAGCTGAAATTAAAGATGCTGACGTTGACGCTATGATCGAAAACTTGCAAAAACAACGTCAAACTTGGGCTGTTACCAAGGGCATGGCGAAAAAAGACATGCAAGTGACTTTTGATTTTGAAGGCACTATCGACGGTGAGAAGTTTGAAGGCGGTTCTGCTGAAGACTTTAAACTTGTGTTAGGTTCAGGTCGTATGATTCCTGGCTTCGAAGACGGCATCATTGGCATGAAAGCTGGCGAAGAGAAAGTAATCGATGTTACTTTCCCTGAAGACTACCAAGCTGAAAACTTGGCTGGTAAAGCAGCTCAGTTCAAAATCACTGTGAAGCAAGTTGAAAAATCAAAACTTCCAGAAATTGATGCTGAATTCTTGAAAATCTTCGGTGTAACTGAAGAAGAAGGCGTTGAGAAGTTAAAAGCTGACGTTCGCAAGAATATGGAACGTGAAGTTCGCAATGGTTTACGTAACCAAGTTAAACAAGCTGCTTTTGATGCACTTGTTGCTGCGAACGAAGTTGAAGTTCCAACTGCAATGGTTGCTCAAGAAATTGACCGTCAACGTCAACAAATGGTTCAACAGTTCACTCAACAGTTCGGTGGTGCAGGCGCGCAATCTTTTGACAAGAGCATGCTTCCTGACGAATTGTTCAAAGAGCAAGCAGAGCGTTCTGTTAAGCTTGGCGTATTAGTAAGCAAAGTTTTAGCTGACGCTAAACTTGAAGTTGATCAAAATCGCGTTGATGCTTACATTGACGATATGGCTTCTTCTTACGAAGATCCAACTGAAGTGATTGAATACTTCAAAAATGATGCTCAACAACGTGCTCAAATCGAAGCAGTTGTATTAGAAGATCAAGTTGTTGATCACATCTTAGCTGCTGCTAAAGTGACTGACAAAGCTGTATCTTACGATGATTTGTTAAAAGAACAACAAGCTCGCCGTATGGGCTAATTTTTTAAGAAGTCAGAAAAAGGCGCTTTAGGCGCCTTTTTTGTTTTTCACTATGTGGTTAATTTGAGTGCGACATTAAGTACTTAGGTATAAATAATATAATATTTCAGTGCGAACCTTTTGCAATTTGAGAAATTATCCCGCATATTGTTGCCATAGGTTAAGTCACAAAAAATTTAGGAATAAATAACGTATGTATGTTCCAACAATTGAAAATGCTTTAGTTCCTGTTGTGGTTGAACAATCTTCTCGCGGCGAACGTTCTTTTGATATTTATTCACGACTTTTACGTGAGCGCGTCATTTTCTTAACAGGTGAAGTTGAAGACAACATGGCAAATCTGATTGTTGCCCAAATGTTGTTTTTAGAAGCTGAAAACCCTGATAAAGATATCCACCTTTATATCAACTCTCCAGGTGGTTCTGTGACAGCGGGCATGGCTATTTATGACACGATGCAGTTTATTAAACCTGATGTCGTGACATATTGTATGGGTCAAGCTGCTTCAATGGGTGCATTCTTGTTAAATGCTGGTGCTAAAGGCAAACGCTATTGTTTAGAAAATGCCCGTGTCATGATCCATCAACCATTAGGTGGTTTCCGCGGTCAAGCATCGGATATTGAAATTCATGCGCGTGAAATTCTATTTATTAAAGAACGTTTAAACCGCTTAATGGCAGAGCACAGTGGTCAAGACTACGAAACCGTTGCTCGTGATACTGACCGTGATAACTTTATGACAGCGCAGTCTGCTAAAGAATATGGTTTGGTTGATCAGGTGTTAAGTAAGCGTCCATAAGGAGCTTCCTATATAAATAACTTGAGATGTTGAAAAAGATCTCCATTTAGTTATTTATGCAGTGCATCTTGCCCTAATATTTAAGATTCTATTTGTGGAGTGAATATGTCCGAACATCCTCAAGGACAAAAACATTGTTCATTTTGCGGTAAAACGCAGTCTGAAGTCGGGAAACTGATTGCAGGTGAGGACGCATATATTTGTAATGAATGTGTGGATGTCTGCTTAGACCTTGTACAAACCAGCCAACAGGTTGAAGCAGGGGACTGGGCGAGTAAGGCATTGCCAAAACCACATGAAATACGTGCTGCGCTTGATCAATATGTGATTGGTCAAGATCTTGCCAAAAAGACGTTATCTGTTGCGGTTTATAACCATTATAAACGCCTAAAAGTTGGTCATAATGGCCATGTGTCTAAAGAAGTAGAAATTGCTAAAAGTAACATTCTACTGATTGGACCTACAGGTTCGGGTAAAACGTTACTTGCGCAAACATTGGCTCGCCTTTTAGATGTTCCATTTGCAATGGCAGATGCAACGACATTAACCGAAGCTGGTTATGTGGGCGAAGATGTTGAAAATATTGTACAAAAGCTTTTGCAAAAAGCAGACTACGATGTAGAAAAAGCTCAAAAGGGCATTATCTATATTGACGAAATTGACAAGATTACTCGTAAATCTGAAAACCCGTCAATTACGCGTGATGTTTCTGGTGAAGGTGTACAACAAGCATTGTTAAAAATGATTGAAGGTACAGTGGCTTCTATTCCTCCGCAAGGTGGTCGTAAGCATCCGCAGCAAGAGTTTATCCAAATTGACACCTCGAATATCTTGTTTATTTGTGGTGGTGCATTTTCTGGTTTGGAAAAAATTGTACAGCAGCGTCAAGAGAAAGGCGGTATTGGTTTTACAGCTGATGTTAAAAACAAAGATGAAACCAAAAAACTTGCTGAATTGTTCCGTCAGGTTGAGCCAACCGACTTAGTGAAATTTGGTTTAATTCCAGAATTCATTGGTCGTTTACCAGTGATTGCTACACTTGAAGAGTTGGATGAAGAAGCATTAATGCAAATTTTGACTGAGCCAAAAAATGCATTAACTCGCCAGTATCAATATCTTTTCACTATGGAAAATGTTGATCTGATCTTTGAAGATTCTGCATTGCGTGCTATTGCGAAGAAAGCACTTGAACGCAATACGGGTGCGCGTGGTTTACGTTCTATTATGGAGAACGTACTGCTTGAAACCATGTACGATTTACCAAGTCGTACTGATGTTGGGACAGTCATTATTAATGAAGCAGTCATCAATGGTGAAGCAGAGCCTGTTTATCAGTCTGAACGCCAACCTAAAGAAGCTGTAACACATGAAAGTGTTGCAAAGGCCGATTTAAAGGTTATTGATTCGAAGTCTGCATAGATTTCATTCATCTAAAAAGCATGAATCGCGTGAGTGATTCATGCTTTTTTTGTTTTCAATTTATGTGCGTGGTGTTAATCTTAAAAATACAAAATACGCATAGTTTTGCGGTGTAAAAAATAAATCAAAAACAAAACGCTTTGAGGGATGCCATGCGTTATTTAATCGTATCTTTGTGCTGTGCCGGACTGTTTGTGGGCTGTCAGAGTTCATCTCATTTAGAAAAAAATACGGGTGAATTGACTGCAACCTTACCTAAAGTCGATGTTGAAAAAGAACCCGGACTATTAGACCAATATCACGTAGGTGGTTTTGCCGTGGGTGGTTGGGTTAATCAAAAATTGGGTCAGACATTTGTTCCGATCAAACCACAAAATGCACAAGCTGCTGTCGTTTACCTCTATCGACCAGATACGAAATGGAATCGTCAGGAAATCGCGGCGATTAACCTGTTTGTAAATGGCAAGCGAATTCCGAGCCTGCTACATAACCATTATTATTGGATTGAATTGCCAGCAGGGACTTATCGTCTTTCTGCGAGCCGCCCTTTATTGGGGATTCATTTTCAAGAGCCAAAATATATGGATATAACTGTTGAGGCTGGAACGTCTTATTATTTGAAATATGATGAAGAAAATAAAATGGACCGAGGTGAACACACTGGCCCATTTATGTTAATGCAAGATAATATTGGCCGTAGAGAAATTGCCTTTACCGAGTTGAAATCTTCAAGCTATAACTTTGTAGCAGAAGATGCTTCAGGCAAGATTAGACATAAGCCACAAGAATTAAAACCTGCAAAATATGATGAAAAATCAGATGTACATCTGATTAAGCCTTTTAAATTATGGAATCCTTTAACTTGGTAATGACCTGCAAAAGATAAAGAAAAGTTAAGACTTTTCTTTATCTTTCATCAGTGGAGCAATAATTTTAAGCATCTCTTCTTGCATATGATCCCTTGCTTTAGGGTCATTAAAGGTCTGTTGTCCTAACTCCATCATATATTCTGAAATTTGCCCCATAATCTGTACGTTTTTACGTGTAATCGATTGGCCTTCTGGGGTTTTTAAAAATTTAAGATTCGCTTGAATCTCTTCTTCAGAATATGTCTTTAAGTAAATATCTTGTAAGGCTTGTGCAGTTTTAGGATTGCTAATGAGTTGATTGCTTGAATCTTTCAATAGTAAACCAAGCTTTTTCGCAGCTTCTTTTTCTTTCGGACCTAAAGTTTTGATACCCGTGATATTACTAACGATCTGTTCTGCTTGTTGATCATAATAAGGCGTTAATTCATTAATTGATTCTTTAAGTAAGTAATCAATTTGGCTCATTTGCATGAGTTCTTTGACTGAACTTAATTTGGCAGGAGAAGCAAATAAGCTTGTCGTAATACAGCTTAGGCAGAGGCTAATTGAAAGATTTTTAAGAATAGGGCGAATAGTCATGAAATGACCTATATTCAATATATGGCGAGAGAGTGCATTTATTAATAGCACAGATTGAAGAAGCAATTGTTACAATTCTTTTCAGATTTTAAAATAAAAAAGAATGCATAAAAAAAGCACCGAATTCGGTGCTTTTCTTGATTAGCCTGCTGCAGCATCGACTACTGGAATTTTCCCAATTTTCGCTTGCCAGATTTTTGGAGCAATTGCATGAATTGAAGTACCGTTTACGTCAACCGCAACAGAAACAGGCATATCTTCAACTACGAATTTGTAGATTGCTTCCATACCTAAGTCTGCAAATGCAACAACTTCAGCTTCGCGAACAGCTTTAGATACAAGGTAAGCTGCACCGCCAACTGCCATTAAGTAAGTTGCTTTGTTGTCTTTGATTGCTTCAATCGCTGTAGGACCACGATCAGCCTTACCGATCATGCCAAACAAGCCAGTATGCTCAAGTACTTTACGTGTGAATTTATCCATACGTGTTGCAGTTGTAGGACCAGCAGGGCCAACAACTTCGTCACCCACTGGATCAACAGGGCCAACGTAGTAAATAAACTTACCTTTAAGATCAACTGGTAATTCTTCACCGTTGTCGATCATTTCAACCATACGTTTGTGAGCAGCATCACGACCTGTGTACATTGTTCCGCTAAGGAGTAATGTGTCACCTGGTTTCCAAGAATCCATTTCTGCTTGAGTAATGGTATCAAGGTTTACACGTTTAGATTTTGAAGAATCCCAAGTTACAGATGGGTAATCTTCAAGTTTTGGTGCCTGAATATGAGCTACACCTGAACCATCAAGCTGAAAGTGAGCATGACGAGTAGCAGCACAGTTAGGAATCATACCTACTGGTTTACCAGCAGCGTGACATGGGTAATCTTTAATTTTAATATCAAGAACAGTGGTTAAACCGCCAAGACCTTGTGCACCAATACCAAGTGCGTTTACTTTTTCAAAGATTTCGATACGAAGTTCTTCGATTTTGTTTTCTGGTCCACGGCGAAGTAATTCGTCCATGTTGATTTCTTCCATGAGCGCTTCTTTAGCAAGCATCATGGCTTTTTCAGCAGTACCACCAATACCAATACCGAGCATACCTGGAGGACACCAGCCTGCACCCATTGTTGGTACAGTTTTAAGTACCCAATCAACAATCGAGTCAGATGGGTTGAGCATCGCAAGTTTAGATTTGTTTTCTGAACCGCCACCTTTAGCAGCAACAGTAATATCTACTTTGTTACCCGGAACGAGTTTGTAGTGAATTACAGCAGGGGTATTATCTTTTGTGTTTTTGCGACCAAATGCAGGGTCAGCAAGTACAGATGCACGAAGAACGTTGCTATTTTCAAGGTAACCTTGGCGAACACCTTCATTTACTGCATCGTCTAAGCTCATTGTTAAATCAAATTTAACATCTAAACCCACTTCAAGGAAAACGTTAACAATACCAGTATCTTGGCAAATTGGACGATGACCTTCCGCACACATGCGAGAGTTAATTAAAATCTGTGCAATTGCATCCTTTGCAGCTTGGTTTTCTTCGCGATCATAAGCACGACTCATTGCTTGGATGAAGTCTTGCGGGTGATAGTACGAAATAAACTGTAGGGCGTCCTTGATTGATGTAATCAAGTCATCTTGTTTGATAATCGTTGTCATACCAAAAAATCTCTTGAGCGGGCTGTTAGCTAGCGGGCTAAATTATATGACAAAAAGATAGTTTTGTGGGAGATTGGTTGATCTTTTGACCGAAAGTCGCATAAGACTATATAGGGTGCATTTAAACGTCAGAGATAGGAAATTATTTATTTTGAAACGATTAAAATAAAAAAAGCCATTTGAGCGGACATCAAATGGCGAGAGGTAGAAGCGGATAAAATTATTAATTATTTAGCAGCAGCTTGCTGTTCAGCCTGAATTGCCGTTAATGCAATGGTAAACACGATGTCATCTACCAATGCTCCGCGAGACAAGTCATTTACTGGTTTGTTTAGGCCTTGCAACATTGGTCCAACGCTCACAACATTCGCAGCACGTTGTACTGCTTTGTAGGTGGTGTTACCCGTATTTAAGTCAGGGAAAATAAATACATTGGCACGACCTGCAACGCGCGACTCTGGTGCTTTTTGGCGTCCAACACTTTCAACTGAAGCAGCATCGTATTGAAGTGGACCATCAATAAGTAAATCAGGGCGACGTTGCTGAGCAATTTGAGTTGCTTGTTGTACCTTCTCAACATCTGCACCTGTTCCAGAAGTACCGGTTGAGTAGCTGATCATGGCAATACGAGGGTCAATTCCAAAAGCTTTAGCCGAGTCAGCAGACTGAATCGCAATTTCAGCCAGTTGTTCGGCTGTAGGGTCTGGGTTAATTGCACAGTCACCATATACATAAACTTCATCTGGTAAAAGCATAAAGAAGATAGATGAAACTAGTGAATATTCAGGGGCTGTTTTGATGAGCTGGAATGCAGGGCGGACCGTATTTGCTGTGGTGTGTACTGCGCCAGAAACTAGGCCATCTACTTCGTCTAAAGCTAACATCATCGTACCGAGTACTACGGTGTCTTGAAGTTGTTCCTTTGCCTGAAGCTCGTTGAGTTTACCTTTACGCAGCTCGACCATTGGCGCTACATATTGGTCGCGAATGCTATCTGGATCGACAATTGCTAATCCGGCTGGTAATTCAATACCACGGGCTTTTGCAACATCCTGAACAGCCTCTGGTTTTGCCAGTAAAATACAGTCAGTAATGCCACGTGCCTGACAAATTGCCGCAGCTTGAATGGTGCGTGGCTCATCGCCTTCAGGCAGTACAATTCGTTTTTTCGCTGCAATCGATTTTTGCACCAGTTCGTGACGGAAAGCCGATGGCGACAGACGAGGGGTAGCTGCATTGTTACTGTGCTGCTTGAGCCATTCGACATCAATATGACTTGAAACAAAACGAGTCACTTGTTCTGCACGTTCAGTATCATCGACGGGAATTTCATTACCAAAATCAGATAAACGCTGAGCAGTTTCTAATGTATTGAGACGTGTATGTAAAATTGGTAAGCCTTGCTTGATCGCACTTTGGCAAAACTCTAAAAGCTCAGGAGCTGGTGCTTCACGTTCAGTAAGAACCAAACCAGCGAGTGGAATACCATTACTGGTCGCCAAACTACTTGCAAGTAAAACGTCGGTACGCTCAGACGCACTAATAATTAGTTCGCCTGCAATGAATTTGTTTAGTTCATATTCAATGCTTGACGCAATTAAACTTGAATGCAAAATACGGCGTGTTTTAGCTTCACCTTGATGTACCCATTGCCCATCAATCACATTCGCAATATCTAGGGTTCTCGGTACGCTCAGCGTATTACTAAATGGAACTAAACCAATAATTGGTAAATCGCTAGAGCCAAAATAACGATTATATTTTTGCAGTTCGGTCGTAAATTTTGCGATGTCTTCGGTTGGTCGTAATGATGGATCAAACGCAACAGGAATTTGTGCTGTTTCTTCGGTTAATCCACGGGTACGCATAAAGAGTACACCCGCAGTACGATTTGACGCTGCACCGCCAAACTGACGTAAATGAGCATCTACTTTTTCTGCGGCTTTTTTCGGATTTTGAATATCTGCTGTACTGACCAATACGACTTCTGCATCAAGTGCTTGTGCAAGACTTGCGTTGAGTTCACTTGCGAAGTGGTCTTGTCCGTTTGGTAATAAACCTTCCACAATAATGACATCATGGTCTGCTGCCACACTGCGATGTAGGCTTACAGCCTCTTCAAGTAATTCATCCACTTCCCCAGCGGCAATAAGCTGAGTTAATTTTTCATGCGAAATAGATTGAACGGTTTTACCTTGAAATAAGTGACCAAATAAAGAAGTTGTTCGATCAAGATGCTCTTGGTCTTCTTGAGAAAATGGTTTTAAAAAGCCTGCTTTAATCCCGTTACAATCAAGTGCGTAAATCATGCCTAGGCAGGCAGAGGTTAAACCAACCCCTTCACCTGTAGGAATCAATAAAATTGTATTCATATAAACCTATAAATAAATGAATATCGAGTTTTCGCTAAGATTTGATTAAGCAAGGCTCGCTACAGATGCTGTAGTTCCTGCCGCTTCAACAACTTGACGGGTTTCTTTGGCAATACGGCCTTCTTCGTCTGTTGGAATGACCCAAATTTGTGGACCTGTTCCATTATCGATTCGGCCTTCAGTGCCACGTTTTAAGTTGTTGTTTTGATCTTTGTCGAGCTGCAAACCAAAATGAGGTAAATACGCTAAAGTTTTTTCACGAATATATGCCGAGTTTTCACCAATACCACCTGTGAAAATGAGGCCGTCTAAAGTTGGTAAACCACAGCTTAACGCAGCAAGTGATTTTGCAAGGCGATAACTAAACACTTCAATTGCAAGGCAAGCATCTTCATTGCCAATTTCTGCTGCTTCAATCACGGTACGCATGTCATTAGACAATTGCGACAAGCCAAGTAATCCACTTTCGTTATTTAAAACCTTATCAATTTTAGCCAAATCCCAACCAAGATTTTTAGCAAGGAAACTATGTAAGCTTGGGTCAACGTCACCACTACGAGTTCCCATCACCACACCTTCAAGTGGAGTAAGGCCCATAGAGGTATCAACACTTTGTCCGTTCCATACCGCGCAAGTTGAACTACCATTTCCTAGGTGCGCTGTTAACCAACCACCTTTTTTCAGATTGCCTGCAAGTTCACTTGCTCGGTCAGACACATAGGCATGGCTTGTACCATGGAAGCCATAACGACGGACGTTATGTTCGGTATATAAGAACTTAGGAATTGCATAACGGTAGGCATGCGGTGGCATGGTTTGATGAAATGCGGTGTCGAATACTGCAACTTGAGGCAATTCAGGAAATAGGCGTACGGTTGCGTCAATACCGATTAAATGTGCTGGGTTGTGAAGCGGAGCCAAAGGTGTTGCAGCGCGAATACGTTCAATAATTTCAGGAGTGAGTAATTCTGCTTTGGTTAAACTACCGCCGTGTACAACACGATGTCCGATTGCTTGCGGTTTGTAGTTAGCAAGACGTGCAAGTAAAGTTTCTAAAGCTTTGGCATGGTCAGCATAAGGAATTGAAAGTTCCAGTGGTTCACCACCAACTGTCACTCCCTTAATACGAGCATCGGCTGCCCCCAAGTTTTCTGCTAAACCGTAAATACGATCTTCACGACGTTCTGAAACTAGCGCGTATTTAATAGATGAAGAGCCGCAATTGATAACTAATACTGATGTAGCCACGTTGAAATACCCACGTCCTGATTTAAAATAGTTTTCCTAACTTCCTGTTCAAAATGTATTATTTTCAGATACAGGTTGAACGGGTTGTCATGTTTTAACATGTGTTGTTTTTCTGTCCAAGATAGACTTTAGCCCATTAGACTTAAGCACTATCGACCATCAAATTATTTGTAACTAATATTTGTTCAGTATAAAGCTTAATCACTGTATTCCTTGTTTTTTTATAAGGATGCAAACGAGTTTTTTGTATACATTTATGAAAAATAAGCTTGAATCAAATTTTATTTTAAATGGTGGGTATTGATTCTTTATTAAGAGGGCAGAAGTCTCTTTAATTAAATTTGAAAAATATATTACAAATAATATACGTAATTGAAATTAAGAATTAATAGTAGGAATGAGAATTATAAAGAATAAAACATAGGCTTATTAGAACTAAAAAATAGTATGAAAAGCTTATTATCTAGATATTGTTCAATGTGTTTCATAATATTGATATTACAATAATTTTACCATAATTTCTGAAGTGCGGTTTAAGCATAAATAATCGAGTTTTTAAATAGATTTTTGGTCTAAAACCTAAGCTTGCTATACCTTTAAGGTCTATGATGAGGTCATTAAAGCAGCATTGCCTAGGGTTGCATGTCGCTTTTCGCCTGAATAATATTATTCATCCTTTTTCAAATGATCAGAAAAATATATCATTTGGTTTATTTTTATTTTCCGGCTTATCCGGTTGTACAGGAGCGTCCTGCATGGACTTGCCGAATCCCATACTGGCAAAAGTTACCGAGCGCGTAATTGCGCGTAGTCAAAAAACTCGTTCTGCATATTTACAACGTATTGAACATGCACAAGGCAAATTTCCTGCTCGTGGTGCACTCTCATGTGCCAATCTGGCTCATGGTTTTGCCAGCATGGAAGATAATGAAAAATTAATTATTAAAGTAGGCCGTGAGCCAAATATTGGCATTGTATCTTCATATAACGAAATGCTCTCGGCACATGCACCCTATAAAACATTTCCAGATCTAATTAAAACAGCCGCTCGTGAAAATGGTGGTGTAGCGCAATTTGCTGGCGGTGTGCCAGCGATGTGTGACGGTATTACTCAAGGTAATGCTGGCATGGAACTATCATTGTTCTCTCGTGAAACCATTGCGATGAGCACAGCGATTGCATTGTCTCATAACATGTTTGATGCAGCATTATGTCTGGGTGTTTGCGACAAGATTGTGCCAGGGTTGTTAATTGGTGCTTTGCAGTTTGGTTATTTACCTACCATTTTTGTGCCTGCGGGCCCAATGACAAGTGGGTTATCTAATGACGATAAAGCCAAAATCCGTCAGCAATTCGCAACAGGTGAAGTTGGGCGCGATGCTTTGCTTGAAGCTGAATCAGCAGCCTATCACGGACAAGGTACTTGTACATTTTATGGTACAGCCAACAGTAATCAAATGTTGATGGAAGTGATGGGTTTACACCTTCCAAGTGCTGCATTTGTTCATCCTCACACACCATTACGTGATGCCCTCACCGCAGAAGCTACGATTCGTGTACTTGATTTAACCGTTGAGCGCGGAAACTACACGCCGATTGGTCATGTCGTTGATGAAAAAGCAATTATAAACGGTATTGTGGCGTTATTAGCCACAGGTGGATCGACTAACCATACTTTGCATCTTATTGCGATTGCCCGTGCTGCTGGCATCTTGATTGACTGGGATGACTTTGATGAATTGTCGGCTGTTGTTCCATTGTTAGCCAAAATTTATCCAAATGGTAAGGCCGATGTGAACCATTTTCAGGCTGCGGGTGGGGTTGCTTTCCTCATTCGTAATTTGCTTGAAGCTGGTTTGTTGCATAACGATGTGACTACCGTTGCAGGTAAGGGTTTATACCATTACACCAAAGAACCAAAACTGATCGACGGTAAGCTCACTTGGGTTGATGGCGTGGTTAAAAGCCTTGACGACAAAGTTTTGCGTAGTTTCGATGAGCCGTTTCAACCAGATGGTGGTTTGCGTTTAATGCAAGGTCGTCTTGGCCGTGGCGTCATCAAGATCTCTGCCGTTGCTCCAGAACATCGTAAAGTTAAAGCACCTGCAATCGTGTTTGATTCTCAAGAAGCAGTGCAGGCTGCATTTGATCGTGGTGAGTTACATCGTGATTTCATTGCTGTTGTTCGCTTCCAAGGCGCGCGTGCGAATGGTATGCCAGAGCTACATCGTTTAACCCCTGTATTAGGTGTTTTACAAGATCAAGGTTTCCATGTGGCATTAGTAACCGATGGCCGTATGTCTGGTGCTTCAGGTAAAGTTCCAGCAGTGATTCATTTATCTCCAGAGGCTTTGCTGAACGGTCCGATTGCTAAAGTGCAAACGGGAGATATGTTGGTGATTGATGCTGAAGCTGGTGTACTCGATATTGAGTTAGATGAAGCTGTTTGGCAGTCACGCCCTGTTGCACAACCTGAACATCAGGCAGAAAACGAAGTCGGTTTTGGCCGTGAATTATTTGGTGTTTTCCGTGCCGCTGCTGCACCAGCTGAGCATGGTGCTTCTGTGTTTGGTGCATTGGTTGGTGAAATCGTTCAACCTTAGACTTTAATAATAATAGGAATAGAAAAGTAATGATTAAGATTGAAGATGTCGTTCAATTAGGACCAGTGATTCCGGTACTGGCATTTGAGTCTGCCGAGCAAGGTGAACATGTATCACGCGCGCTGCACACTGGTGGCGTGAAAGTATTGGAAATTACGTTACGTACTGCGGCAGGACTGGCTGCTATTGAGCGTGCGAGCCAGTTGGCAGATGACATTGTGGTCGGTGTAGGTACGATTACTAAGCCAGAACATTGTGCTCAAGCCAAAAAAGCTGGTGCTCAATTTGGTGTGTCACCAGGTTTGACTAAAGATTTACATTTGGCTGCGCAAGATGCAGGTTTGCCTTTATTGCCGGGTGTAATGACGCCAAGTGACCTGATTCAGGCAATTGAATTAGGTTATGAAATTGTGAAGTTCTTTCCAGCCCAGCAAGCGGGTGGAGTCGAGATGCTAAAAGCATTTTATGGTCCATTTCCTAACCTACGTTTTTGCCCTACAGGTGGCATTACTGTAGAGACAGCACCAGATTTCTTGAAGCAACCGAATGTGGTGTGTGTTGGTGGTTCGTGGTTAACACCGAAAGCGGCAGTTGCTTCACAAGATTGGGCGGAAATTACTCGCTTGGCACAATTGGCTAGTCAGTTGAGAACATTGTAAATGTAATCAATATTTATAAAAAATGAAGCGCGTTTGATGTGCTTTAGAGCTTATGTCGATATGACCAGTAGTGATGCTGGTCATACCTAAATATAAAAAATTAGTGTCTCAACAGTAGGAATTATCCTGGTTGAAGACCTTTATTTGGGCTTAGCCTAGATAGTTACTCCAAGGAGAAATGTCACATGGAGACGGTTCAGGGTGGCATGTTGCTTATCTATACTGTAATCGCGATTATTGCTTTAGTTGTCATGATCGCGAAGTTCAGAATTTATCCATTTCTAGTTCTTATTATTGTTTCACTCGGTTTAGCCTTAGCTGTTGGCATGCCAATGGGCGATATTGTTAAATCCTACGAAGCTGGTACTGGTAAAACCTTGGGTCACCTTGCGATTGTAATCGCACTCGGAACGATGCTCGGTAAAATGATGGCCGAGTCGGGTGGTGCAGAGCGAATAGCAATTACTTTAATTAAATGGTTCGGTGAGAAAAATATTCACTGGGCCATGATGTTTATTGCCCTTATTGTGGGGCTGCCCGTATTTTTCGAAGTGGGCTTCGTACTCCTTATTCCAATTGCTTTTAACATTGCTAAAAGAACGGGCAAGTCGTTATTGGTCGTAGGTTTGCCTATGGTTGCAGGGTTGTCCGTTGTGCATGGTTTGATTCCACCACATCCGGCAGCGTTGTTGGCAGTACAGGCATATCACGCTGATATTGGTAAAACAATTGCCTACAGTTTGTTAGTGGGCGTACCAACGGCGATTGTTGCAGGGCCGTTGTATGCATTATGGATCAACAAATATGTCAAATTGCCTGAGAACAATCCATTGTTTAAGCAATTTGTTGAGGTAGATAAGAAAGAAACTCGTGAGCTACCAAGCTTTGGAATTACCTTATTTACGATTATGTTGCCTGTCGTATTAATGTTAATCGGAAGTTGGGCTGATCTTTTCTTTGCACCACAAACTTTCGCAAATGATTTACTACGTTTCATTGGTACTTCTGATATCGCATTGCTTATTGCCGTACTGGTCAGCTTTATTACCTTTGGTACGATGCAGGGCTTTAACCGTGAACAGATCGAAAAATTCTGTGGCGGTTGTTTAGCTTCTATTGCCGGAATTATGTTGATTGTCGGTGCTGGTGGTGGTTTTGGCGGTATTTTGCGTGACAGTGGTATTTCTAATGAGATCGTTTCTACAGCCTTGAAGGCAAATTTGTCACCTTTATTGTTGGGCTGGTTAGTTGCGGCATTGATTCGTTTAGCAACAGGATCGGCAACAGTCGCTATGGCTACTGCTTGTAGTATTGTCGCTCCGATTGCTGCTACAGCTGGTGTTACCGTTAGACCGGAACTTTTAGTACTTGCAACAGGTTCAGGTTCATTAGTTTTCTCTCATGTAAATGATGCAGGATTTTGGTTAATCAAAGAATATTTTGGTATGACAGTAGGGCAGACACTCAAAACTTGGTCAGTATTAGAAACCATTATTTCGGTGTTGGGTTTGTCTTTCACGCTACTTCTTAGCACTATTTTATAATTAGAGGTAAGTAATCCATGATTGTGATTGCAATGGGTGTCTGTGGAACAGGCAAAACACTGATTGGTGAGTTACTGTCGGAGCATTTGGCTTGTGAGTTTCTCGATGGAGATACACTGCATTCGACTGCAAATAAAAGCAAGATGAGTCAGGGTATTCCTTTAACTGATGAAGATCGCATGCCTTGGTTACACGCGATTCGTAAAGCTATTGAAGAGAAACAGCAGGCGGGTGAGACCGCAGTGTTTACTTGTTCTTCATTAAAGCGAGTCTACCGAGATATTTTACGCGGCCATGACCAGAATGTGCAGTTTGTATATTTAAAAGGGTCATATGAGTTGTTAAAACAGCGTCTTGCTGAGCGAGCGGGTCATTTTTTCGACCCTTCGTTATTGCAGACTCAGCTTGATACTTTAGAAGAACCTGATGTTCATGAGGCAATTACGATTGATATCGCATTGACACCTGAACAAATAGTTGTGCAGGTCATGCAAAAATTAGGGGTAACTGACAGCGTGTGTAGGGGGTAACCTCATTTATAAACATTGCAAAGTCTTGATTGATTTGTGGTGCGGCTCAAGCAAAGTGAATACCAGTAATGGTACTGGTATTCACAGGAACAAGGTCTGATCATAGCGGGCTAGGTTCGAATATATAAATACATAAATATATCAAACTTGGAGATAAGAAGAATGAGTCATTCAAATAATTTGCAGCAGAAATTTCCCATCGTAGATAGTATTCCTGAGAGCGTGCGTCTACCATCCCAGATTCATCAGCGTGTCTCATTAGTAGATGGTGAGCTGAAGTTATGGGCTGGTGTAACCAAGAAAACATTGTCCCCAATCTGGACTCAGCAACCTGATGGTAGTTTGCAGCAAGTTGAGCTTGGCAGTTATCCAATCATGGGTGAGAAGGAAAGCGACGAAGCACTAGAAGCAGCAGTACGGGCCTACAACAATGGTCGTGGTGAATGGCCAATGATGAAAGTTGGTGAGCGCATTGCCTGTATGCAGAATTTTATTCAGCGTATGGTGGAGCGGCGAGACCTGATTGTTAAACTGATCATGTGGGAAATTGGCAAGAGCTTAGCTGACTCTGAGAAAGAGTTTGACCGTACTGTCACCTACATGCGTCAAACCATTGATGCCCTGAAAGACTTAGACAATGCTAACTCCCGCTTTGTGATTGCTGAAGGTACCATTGGTCAAATCCGTCGTACCCCGTTGGGCGTAGTGTTATGTATGGGGCCATATAACTATCCGCTGAATGAAACCTTTGCTACCCTGATTCCGGCTATGCTAATGGGTAATACCATCGTCTTCAAACCACCTCAATTTGGTACCTTGTTGTTTGAACCATTGCTGGAAGCATTCCGTGAATCATTCCCGAAAGGTGTGATCAATACCATCTATGCGCCAGGCTCACTGGTGGTGCCGCATCTGTTGGCATCTGGAAAAATCAACGTATTGGCGCTGATTGGTTCTAGCAAAGTGGCCGATTACTTGAAAAAGCAACATCCTAAATCTCACCGTCTGCGTGCGATTTTGGGGCTAGACGCGAAAAATGCAGCCATTATTCTGCCGGATGCCGACTTGGATCTGACAGTGAAAGAGTGTCTGCTGGGTGCATTGTCATTCAATGGTCAGCGTTGTACTGCGCTCAAAATGCTGATGGTACATCGCTCGATAGCCGATGAATTTGTTAACCGCTTAACGGCTGAACTGGCCAAGCTGAAAGTGGGTATGCCGTGGGAAAAAGGTGTGTTTATTACTCCTTTGCCAGGCATGCACCGTACGGCTTACATGACAGAAGTCATTGAAGATGCCGTGGCTAAAGGGGCAAAAGTGGTTAATGTAGAAGGTGGTGAATTCTGCAAAACTATGTTCTATCCAGCCGTAGTTTATCCAGTGACTGAAGGGATGAGACTGTATCGTGAAGAACAGTTTGGTCCAGTGGTACCAGTCTCTGTTTATGATGACATTGAAACTGTGCTGGAATATGTCACTACTTCTGATCATGGTCAGCAGGTGAGTATTTTTGGTAGCGACCCTGAGCAAATTGGCCATTTGGTTGATCCGCTGGTCAATCAGGTTTGCCGTGTAAACATTAATTGTCAGTGCCAACGTGGACCAGATGTGTTTCCATTCGGTGGTCGTAAAGATTCTGCGGAAGGTACACTGTCTGTGCATGATGCGCTGCGTGCATTCTCTATCCGTTCTATGATTGCTGCTAAACAGACTGATGACAGCAAAGGCATGCTGGCCTCTATGGTGTCTGAGCACTATTCTAAATTTGTGAATACCGACTTTATTTTCTAAGTAGTATGTAGTTAAAAAAACCAGCCATCGGGCTGGTTTTTTTTGATTGTAAAATTTGAATAATAAAATAAACAAAAACGCCTGATTAATATCAGGCGTTTTTGTTTGGAATAGTAGATCGATTATTGACGAATCTGACCGTCACCTAACACAATCCATTTTTGAGAAGTTAAACCTTCTAAACCAACTGGACCACGTGCATGGATTTTATCTGTAGAGATACCAATTTCTGCACCTAAGCCATATTCAAAACCATCAGCAAAACGAGTCGAAGCATTGACAACTACTGAACTTGAATCTACACGAGCCAAGAATTGACGCGCCAAACTATAATTTTCGGTCACAATCGCATCGGTGTGATGTGAACCATATTTGTTGATATGCTCAATTGCTTCGTCTAAACCACTAACAACTTTAATTGCAAGAATTGGCCCTAAATATTCGGTATACCAATCTTCTTCCGTTGCAGCTTTAACAGATGGGCCTAAAATTCGGCGTGTTTCTGGGCAGCCACGTAGTTCAACTTGCTTTTCTGCATAAAGTTCGGCAATGCGTGGTAAGAAAACGTCTGCAATTTTTTCATCAATAAGCAGAGTTTCCATCGCATTACAAACACCATAGCGATGAGTTTTTGCATTCAATGTAATAGGTAAGGCTTTGTGAAGGTCTGCTTGCGCTTCGACAAATACATGACAGTTACCATCAAGATGCTTAATAACAGGAATACGTGCTTCATTCGTCACACGCTCAATTAAGCTTTTACCACCACGTGGAACAATGACATCCACATATTCAGCCATAGTAATAAGGTGGCCGACTGCCGCACGATCAGGCGTATCAATTACTTGTACTGAATGTTCAGGTAAGCCTGCTACTTTTAAGCCATGCTTAATTGCTTCTGCAATTGCTTTATTTGACTCAAGTGCTTCTGAACCACCACGCAAAATAATGGCATTGCCCGATTTGATGGCTAAAGATGCTGCTTCTAGCGTGACATTTGGGCGCGATTCGTAAATCATCCCAACGACCCCTAGAGGTACACGCATTTTGCCAATTTGAATACCTGTTGGGCGGTATGCAAGATCAGTAATTTCCCCAATAGGATCGACAAGCGCGATCACATCTTTTAAACCTTGCAACATTCCTTTAAAACGTGCGGGCGTAAGTTCAAGACGATCAAGCAATGCGCTATCGAGCTGATTGCTACGACCTTTATCCATGTCCACTTGATTCGCTGCCAAGATTGCTGCCTGATTATTTTCCAAAGCAGTATAAATAGCAGAGAGTGCATGATTTTTAAGCGAGGTAGAAGCACTTGTTAAGACGCGTGAGGCGTCACGTGCTTGTTGCCCGACTTTTTGCATATATTGTTCAATTGAATCTTGCATAGCCGTTTTTAATCGTTTACCAATGACTACGATAGTAGCAGTCAAATGCGGAACAATGAATGGCTTTTTTTGAAAAATGTGACCGCTATAAAAAAACATTTAAATATTTTGCAAACTATTAGCGACTTAAACAAGATGAGCGGTCATTTGAGCGATTGCGTATATTTCACACAATTGTTTAGAATGTTATTGTGCAATACAAACTAATACAAATTTTAAAGTTTTGTGCATAAAAGATTACGTGTTCAAGAAGGAACTCTTGCAGCATAAAAAAATTACAGCAAGGAGGAAGCAAGGATATGAATTCCATTATTCAAATGGATTCGGAGATAAACCAAGCTTATGCCGGTTTTGGCTTTTTCGATATCTACCATAGAGATAGTTTTAAACAACCTGCTCGTACAACATGGATTGACGGCTGGAAGATTGAATATATGGCAATTGCCGATCCAAAAACGATTCACAATACGCCAATTGTGATTGTGGGCGGTGCTTTCCAGAATTTTAATTCTTATAAATATTGTGTTGAACAATTGTTTGAAAGCGGTCCGGTAATCTTAATTGATTTACCTTCTATGGGCGCAAATCAGCAAATTACCAATCGGGATACAGGAGTATCTGCGGGTACTTTAGAATTACCTGATTTATCTAAAATGTTGGGACGCTGGCTGGATATTGTTGGACTACAGAAAGTTTCTGTGATGGGAATGTCTTTGGGGTCGGTGATAGCCTCTTGCTTTGCTTATCATCGCCCAGAATTAATGGACCGCATGATTTTGATGGGTGTTATGCAAAAGACCCGAAAAAGTTGGCGAATGATTTTGGAAGAGTCCCTCAAACTCATGCAAGAAAACCGCATGGAAGAGTTTGGGCAAGCTGTGATTTTATATTTGGTGAATCATGCAAAATTAGATAAAACCCGCATGTCACCTACAGCCAAAAAATTATTTTTTAGGCAAATGGCTGAGTTTACGGGCACAGAGCGAGAGCGTTATGAAATTAACTGTAATCGTCTTTTGCGTTTAACTGATGTACCAATTCCGGCGTGTAAAACTCTCGTTGCTGCAGGGCAGTACGATAGTTTTACTCTGCCTCATGAAAATGCAAATTTTGCTTTGCAATGTCCAGATATGGAATTTGCACTTATTGCAAACGCTGACCATGTACCTCAGTTGCAACGCCGTAAAGAAACTATGAGTTTGTTCACCACTTTCTTGAAGGGGGAGTCTATCCATAATCTGGATGGAATTATTCCTATGACACGTGAACAAATGCAAAAGATGGAACGCCGTGGTGAAGAGCGAGTGCCAGTTTTGCAGCCGAAAACTCAACTTACTCACCGAGAGTTTGATGCACAGGTGCCAGTGACGATCGTTGATGTCACATTCTTTGGTATGTATTTAAAAATGGATGATGTTTCGAAGCTGGATTTTGTAAATGAACATCCACGTGATTTGGCACTGCATTTAGAAGATGAAGAAGGTACTTTTTCAATTGAATGTTTAATTTTTGAAAGTACAGAGCAGGGGATTCGAGCTTTATTTAAACATGGTAGTTTTGAACTTGCTGATCGTTTAAGTCGTTTTATTGCTCGTCAAAAACAAACTGTTTAATCTATTCCTTATAGTTGGAAGCTCGTAATTTTCGAGCTTCCAATTTTTTATGCTTATTATTTTGTTTGGCTATGGATTATCCAGACAAGATCACCTAAATGTTGCTCATGACCATCGGAAGAAACTTGTCCAAAAAATATTTGTGGCTGTTCAACTGTGACTTGTTGAAACCCCGCATCTTTAAAAAAATCCTGCACTTCTTGAGGACTTTTAAAATGAAAACTAAAGGAACTACGGGACATTAATTTAAGTAGCTTACTACTGTTCCAGATAATACTGGCAAGTTTATTTTTAACTGGCTCAGGGTACAGATCCGTTAAATAATAGAATGTTTTAAAAGCAGCACCATAGTGAGCGATCGATTGAATGAGTTGTTTTAATAAATCTTTATCAAAATAGTTAATTAAACCTTCACTAATCACAACCAATGGGCGTTTAGGGTCAAATACTTCAAATGCTTGCGCAAAAGCTTCCGTAAATAAATCGACTGAGAGAATTTCGGGCGCATTTTTTTCAATTTGTTGAAGTGCATTTTGTTTGGTTTGTGCCATGTCGGGTAAATCAAGCTCCCGATAGGTAATTGAAGGGTAATGCTGTCTAAACCACCATCCGCGAGGGGACAGGCCACATGCTATTTCTAAGACTTGTAGATCAGGATTTTCTTGAATTAACTTCTCTAAATGATGATCAAGCATCGTATGGCGTTGTTTGAGTGTGGTGCGCATGCTACCACCCACATATTTCTCGGCCCAAGACTCTATAGGGTGAACCAAATACGCCAGTGATTTTCCTTTAGCTGTAGCAAGTGCTTCGTGAGAGATCCCCATTTGGTACCAGATATAGCCGGTATAGTGTGCAGTAAAAGAAATATGGCGGTGTTTAGAAAGTTGTTGTGTCATTCGTCCTGAACTCGGTTTATTGTTTTTGTGTGATCTTCATTATTCATAACAATGAAGAGGTTTTAATGCATTGATGTTGAATGAACCTGCATGACGGAGTCCTGTCAATTAGGTTGGCATTCTAGGATGAACTTTCAGTTAGAGTTACTTTTCTTTCGGGAAAAGTAACCAAAACCTGAGGTGCGAATAGCAAAGATTAATTATCTTTGCCGTACCGTAAAACGAAAGCTATGCTTGAGTAAAATACTACGCACTTCGTTTGTCTTGCGCAATGCGAAAGCGCTAACGCTTTTGCATTGCTCAGGTTGCGTATGACTTAACCGCGTATCAGATAGTGAATAGGTTTTTGTAGCCAATTGAAATTTATACTAACTTAAATTGAATTCTTAAACTCTTCAATGGCAGTTTTGACAGCCTGCCACTCACTTCCAAGCGATAAGGTTTCACCAATCTGAATTTGTGGAATTTGACCGCGCATACGTTCTAAGCGTTCTTGGTTTGGCAGAGCAAGTTTTTCGATACCTTCTAGTGCTGTGCATGCCGCATCACGGTCATTACACACAAGTCCCATATCACAACCCGCAGAAAGCGCGGCTTGAATACGTGCATCTGCACCACCTGCTACACATGCGGCCTGCATACTTAAGTCGTCAGAGAAAAGTACACCATCAAACTTCAAACGGTTACGTAGAACTTCTTGAATCCAAAAAGGTGAAAAACCAGCTGGATTTGGGTCAATCTGATCATAAATAACATGTGCTGGCATGAGTGCATCAAGCTGAGGCATGAGCTTGATAAAGCTTTGCATGTCATGATTATAGATTTCATCATAGCTACGGCTGTCAATTGCAGCTGCGACATGAGAATCTGCTTTCACGGAACCGTGGCCCGGGAAGTGTTTGCCCGTGTTTGCCATTCCGGCTTTTTTCATGCCTTGCATAAATGCGCCAGCAAGAGGTGCGATATCCTCAATATTTTTAGAGAAACCTCGGTCACCAATCACGTCACTAATTGCATTAAGGTCTAAAACTGGTGCAAAACTGAAATCAATACCTACAGCAAGGACTTCGGTTGCCATGAGCCAACCACACTGTTCAGCTAGCTCAAGTGCTTTTTGAGGTTGGGTAATATAAAGTTCACCAAAACGGCCCATGGCCGGTAATAAGGTGAAACCAGATCTTAGGCGCTGAACTCTACCACCTTCTTGGTCGACAGCAATTAAAATATCTGGACGAATTTGACGCATGTGGTCTGTTAAAGCACGCACTTGTTGCGGAGATTCAATATTTCGTGCAAATAAAATCATGCCACCGACTTGCGGAGCGCGTAATAGTTCAATATCTTCTTGAGTAAGTTCTGTGCCGGCGATATCCAGCATCAATGCGCCAATCATATTGGTTCCATTTGAATTTTGATTGAAAAACAATAAGCGAATTTTGCAATGTTTTGCTACATTTTGTCAGTACAGAATATGATAAAACTACACGGTATAAACAATTTAGTTGGTTAAGATTTTGAATCTGCTTAGTTCATATCGAAAACAGAGCATGTAAGATAGGAACACCCAAGGAAGTATTAAAAATTTATGAAACTTCAAACTATAGCTTGTGCAGTAGCGATCGCGACTGGCGGTTTATTCTTCTCTCATACGATGAATGAAGCGAGAGCAGCAACGAATACTGCTGTGGTTTCTCAATCGATCCAGCCAACGCAAGAGCAGGCTTTGGTAGCCCGCCAACTGGCAACTTTAGTTGATCGCCAACATTATTTGAATATGCGTCTGGATGCAACAACATCAAATCGTATTCTCGATATGTATTTAGATAATCTTGACCCAGATCACTCACTATTTTTAGACGCTGAAGTTCAAAATTATAAAAAACTATATGGTTCAAATTTTGGTGCTTCATTAAAGGCGGGGAACTTAACAGGGCCATTTGCAATTCATCAGCAATATCGTGAACGCTTAAAACAATTTTATGAGTTCATGTTGGCTGAGTTGAAACAACAGCAAAATTTAAAACAGCCAAATAGCTATATTGAAGTTGATCGTGAAAAAGCACCGTATTTTAAAACGACAGCTGAGCAACAAAACCACTGGCGTAAAATGCTGGTTTCGCAGTTAATCAACTTAACTATTAGTCGTGAAGAAGAGCAGGCAAAACAAAAAGCGCTTAAAGAAAACCCTTCACTTGCTGATGGTCAAGACTTAACTGGCCCAGAAGATTTAACGCCAGCTCAGACCTTAACTAAACGTTATACACGTCAGCTTGAAAGAATTAGTCGTGTGAAAAGCGATGATGTGTTGGACAAAACATTAAATGCAATGTTGGCGACCTATGATCCACATAGTAACTATTACCCGCCAATTGATGCGATAGAACTTAATCGCCAAACGACCTTACAACTAGAAGGTATTGGGGTATCGATTCGTCCAGAGCGTGGCAATGAAGATTACACCAAGATTGAAACCATTGTAGAAGGTGGTCCTGCTAGTAAGTCTGGTCAAGTGAAATCAGGAGATCGAATCGTTGGTGTCGCCCAAGAAGGCGAGAAAATGATTGATGTGGTTGGCTGGTCAAGTTCTGAAATTGTTGGGCTTATTCGTGGTAAACGCGGAACGAAAGTAACATTAAAACTTCTTGGTGCTGGTGCATCAATGAGTCAGGCACGTAATGTGACTTTGGTGCGTGATGTTATTCAAGAAGAAGATGCTGGTGTTCGTTCACGCACAGTTGAAGTGACACGTGATGGTAAAAAGCACGTATTGGGCGTAATCGAAATTCCATCATTCTATTTTGACTATCGTTCACGTCGTGCTGGTCAACAGTACCGTTCAGTTTCGGAAGATACTGCAAATGCTTTTGAAGCCTTAAAAGCGAAGAAAGTAGAAGGTATTATCATTGACCTACGTAATGACCCAGGTGGTTCATTAGAAGAAGTTGCACGTATGCTGGGTCAAGTGATTAAGTCTGGTCCAGTTGTCCAAATTCGTGATGGTAATGGCAACGTAAGTGTTTTTGAAGACAACGACGGTGGTCAACAAATTTACACTGGCCCTCTTGCTGTAATGGTGAACTTGGCGTCAGCGTCCGCAAGTGAAATTTACTCTGCTGCAATTCAAGATTATGAGCGCGGTATTATTATTGGTAGTACAACAACTGGTAAGGGTACTGCTCAGGTACAACTTGATACTCTGGCATACGGTCAAGCGACTTTAACTCAGCGTAAGTTCTACCGTATTACGGGTGGTAGTACACAAAATAAAGGTGTAGTGCCAGACATTAAACTCGTCGATATCTATAACGAAGAGTTTGGTGAACGTAAATCGAAGAATGCGTTGAAGTGGGACACCATTCCTACAGCGCCATTTAAACGTGAAGGTTCTGTTCAGCCATATGTCGCGAAGTTGTCTCAGTCTTCTGAACAACGTGTTGCTGTCGATCCTCAGTTTAAATATTTAAATAAACGTACTGCGATTGCTAAGGTTACAAGTGAGCAAAAGCAAGTCGTACTTGATATTGATAAACGCCGTGCAGAATTGCTTGGTTTAGAGAAACAGACTCTAGATGCAGAAAATGAACGCCGTGCAGCAAGTGGCCAAAAGCCTTTTGCAAACTGGGAAAGCTATCAAGCTTCATTAGATGCTCTAGCTGAATCTCGCGCTAAAATGAAGGCTTCACAACGTCCTGCATTGCCAGAAGAAGAAACTTTTGTGACTGAAGCTGCAAATGTACTTATGGATTATGCAAAATTGCAAAATCGCTAAGCGTTATTAAGCTTTAAGAGAAAAGCACACTGTCATCAGTGTGCTTTTTTTATTTTTCATGTCAGTAAACTGTCATGCATTTATCATCAAAGTGTCAAAAAAACTGCTTAATCTTTAAGCATGAAAATAAATACATTGATGGATGGCGCTATGCAAAGCTCATACGCGACAGCACTATTAAAACAACAGCAACTTCCTGAAAGCTTCCAATTCTATTTTAAACAAAAGCAGCAGTTGTCTAATACCCACTCATTACATGAGTTGGTTCGCCCGCGTTTAAAAATTGCGATTGTTACCGAAACATGGCCACCTGAAATTAATGGTGTGGCACTTTCATTATTACAGTTATGCCAAGGCTTACAAAAGCAGGGGCATAAGATTTTATTGATTCGCCCAGAACAAAAAGCAAAATGCCATGACTTTACACCAGAGCAAGAATGTCTGGTCATGTCGCAAGCGATTCCAAAATATCCGACTTTACAGTTTGGTTGGCCACAATATCTAAAAGTATCGAAAGCTTTTGAAAAGTTTGTGCCAGATGTAGTCCACATTGTGACAGAAGGTCCTTTAGGTTTAACTGCCATGCAGGCCGCAAAAGCAAAAGCTATTCCGGTTTCTAGCGGCTTTCATTCACCCTTTCAAGATTTTAGCCGATTCTTTGATTTGGCTTTTTTAGTAAAACCAATTCAAAAATACCTGTGCTGGTTTCACAATAATACTCAAGTGACCTGTGTGCCGAGTAAAGATACACAAGAAGCATTACGAGGTTTCGGTATTACGTGTCCACTGGTTGTTGTTGGGCGCGGCGTAGACACAACGAGATTTTCACCAAAGCATCGTTCTGAAAATTTGCGAAAGCAATGGGACGCCGATGAGAATACTCGCGTTATGCTCTATGTGGGACGTTTGTCTCCAGAGAAAGAAGTGCAAGTGCTCATTGAAAGTTATGCCAACCTACAAACTGTTCAGCCATATAAAACTAAGTTAGTTATTGTGGGAGATGGCCCAGATTTTGCTCGGTTAAAATCATTGCCTGAAGCGAAGGGTGTTATCTTTACCGGAAGTCTGAGAGGTCAAGACTTGGCAACTGCCTATGCGAGTGCAGATGTATTCGTATTTGCGAGTCAAGTTGAAACGTTTGGTAACGTAGTTTTAGAGGCAATGGCAAGCGGTTTGCCAGTTATCGCGTATGATTATGCATGTGCACATCAATACTTAACACATGGTGTGAATGGCTGGTTAAGCCCACTTGGACACAAAAGCCACTTTATACAACAAATTTATCAGCTTCCTTCAGTACAACAACTTAGAGAAATGGGCGTACAAGCCTGTCATAAAGTACAGCAAAGCGGTTGGCAACTTCCGGTTCAGCAATTGGAGCAGGCATTTTATCAGGTAGTGAAGGAGCCCTCTGTGGACTTCACCTAAGTATCCTAAAATAGGAGAATGACCATGAAATTTAAGAATGCAAAAATAAAAATACTCGATTTAGATTTGAGAGGCTGTTTATATCTGAACAATTTCTCTCACTCACAACGTGTTGCCCTTTTTTTCAAAATCATCAGTCGTGTGGGTGATGGACCATTTTGGTATCTGATGCTGGCAATTGTATGGGGGATGCAAGGCATCACCTATAGCCTGCAAATCATCTACTTATTACTGGGTGGTTCTCTTGGAACGGCAATCTATAAATTTTTAAAACATAAAACAACGCGACCTCGTCCTTATCAGGTGCATCAGGTGATTGTGCTAGGTGAGAGACCACTCGATCATTTCAGCTTTCCATCTGGCCATACGCTTCATGCTGTGATGGTGACAATTGTCTTGGGCTATATCCAGCCAGTCCTGCTTGCTGCGATGTTTCCTTTCATGGTGCTCGTGGCATTGTCTCGAATGGTACTTGGTCTTCACTACCCAAGTGATGTGATTGTAGGAGCTTTAATTGGCGCTGCTGTGGCAAGTTTAATTATTTTTGCTGCACCTTTATTGAACATCGCTTTATAAGCATCGGTAATTTTTATCAGCTTAAGCTAACGATTAGGTTTGTGGATTTGCTAAAGTACACAGTTCTTGATTTAGCAGATTAAACAGATAGGAGCCGCTATGGGCTTACGTTGGACAGATACGATTGATATTGCCATTGAATTGTCAGAAGCACATCCAGAAGTTGATCCGCAATGGATTCGTTTTACCGATTTACATGCATGGGTATGTGCTTTACCAGATTTTAATGATGACCCCAATAAATCGACAGAAGGATTGCTAGAAGGGATCCAAATGGCCTGGATAGACGAAGTTCGCTAAAAACAGTAGAAAAAATCGCAACTTTTACACATACAAAGCTGATTATTGCCTATGACATCGGTATAATGCGGCAAATTTTTTAAAGTTTAAATCTTAAAATAAAGGAGCCACTCATGGCTATTGAACGTACTTTGTCTATCGTAAAACCTGATGCAGTGTCTAAAAACCACATCGGTGATATTTTTGCTCGTTTTGAAAAAGCGGGTTTAAAAATTGTTGCGACTAAAATGAAACACCTTTCTCAAGCTGATGCTGAAGGTTTCTATGCTGAGCATAAAGAACGTGGTTTCTTTGGTGACTTAGTTGCATTCATGACTTCTGGTCCAGTTGTAGTATCTGTTCTTGAAGGCGAAAATGCAGTTCTTGCACACCGTGAAATCTTAGGCGCTACAAACCCTAAAGAAGCAGCTCCTGGCACTATCCGTGCTGATTTTGCTGTAAGCATCGATGAAAACGCTGCTCACGGTTCTGACTCAGTTGCTTCTGCAGAGCGTGAAATTGCTTACTTCTTTGCTGACAACGAGATCTGCCCACGCACTCGTTAATCGAAAGCATTCAAACCAGATAAGTGGTATACTACTTATCTGGTTTTTTTATTCTCTCAAGAGAATATTGTTTGATTCTTGAACAATATCTTCAGTTTTTTGACATGGTTTAGGTAAATACACATGAGTTCTGCAGAGGTCGTTTCATCTGAAAATCTTGATGGACAGCAGCAATCTTCGTCCACGCTGGTAATTCCTGCTGCCGAAAATAAAGTGAATTTACTCGGCATGTCTCGTACTGAATTAGAAAAATTCTTTGAAGACATTGGTGAGAAAAAGTTTCGTGCCGGACAAGTCATGAAATGGATGCATCAATACTTCATTACTGATTTTGCTGAAATGACCAATATTTCAGGCAAATTACGTGAGAAGCTTGAACAGATTTGTGAAATCAAGGCGCCTGAAGTTGTTCACCGTCATTATTCAAAAGATGGCACACGTAAGTGGGTTTTTCGCGTGGGTGATGGAGCAGGATCTTTGGTTGAAACGGTATTAATTCCTGCTGAAGACAAAACAGGCTTGCGCAAGACTTTGTGTATTTCCTCACAAGTAGGTTGTGCATTGGACTGTTCATTTTGTTCAACAGGTAAACAAGGTTTCCAACGTGATTTAACGCCAGATGAAATCATTGGACAACTCTGGATGGCAAACTATTCTTATATGGAAGAAGTGCCCGTTGCCGAGCGCGAGCGTTCAGTGACCAATGTCGTGATGATGGGTATGGGTGAGCCATTGCTCAACTATGATGCAGTATTAAGCTCCATGCAGATTATGCTTGATGACTTTGCCTATGGTATGTCTAAGCGCCGTGTGACTTTATCAACGTCAGGTGTTGTACCGAAAATTGACCAACTTGCAAAAGACATTGATGTTGCTTTAGCAATTTCTTTACATGCACCAAACGATGAATTACGTAACGAATTAGTGCCAATTAATAAAAAATATCCATTGGCTCAGTTAATTGCAGCATGTCAGCGTTATATTGCCAAAGATGGTAATGAAAGTACGCGTAAACATGTGACCATTGAATATGTGATGTTAGAGGGCGTAAATGATCACCCTGAACATGCACAGCAAATGATTAAATTATTAAAAAACTTACCAAGTAAAATTAATTTAATTCCATTTAATCCGTTCCCGCATGCGCCATATGGTCGCTCAAGCCGAAATCGAATTATCTCGTTCCAAAAAACTTTGTCTGATGCTGGATTTGTGTGTACGATTCGTCAAACACGTGGTGATGATATTGATGCTGCATGTGGACAGTTAGTCGGTCAAGTGGCTGATAGAACTCGTCGTGCTGAACAGTGGCAGAAAAAAGTCACACAGCGTCAAGAGATTTTGCGGACACAAGGATAAATTGAGGGCAGGCTTTGAGTACTCCAAAGTTAAAAACGGTATTTTGTATGGGAGTTGCAGTTGCGCTTTTGGCAAGTGGTTGCCAGACAACGCATACGCAAAAAAAAGACCCAGAAAAAGCGGTAAAGGTGCGTACACAACTTGCTGCTGAACATATCCGTTCAGGTGACTTGGATTCGGCAAAGCGAGCTCTTGATCAAGCCTTAAGTGTAGATAGCCGTGATGCAACGGCAAATATGATGATGGGTATTTTACTACAGCAAGAAGGTAGTAAGCCGAACTTAGAAAAAGCAGAACATTATTTTAAACGAGCAATTTCATCTGAACCAGATAATGCTCAAGCACATAATAACTATGGTACTTATTTATACCAAATGGAACGCTATAATGATGCGATCGAGCAATTTCGTATTGCTGGCACAACATTAGGGTATGACCAACGCTATCAGGCGTTAGAAAATCTGGGGCGTATTTATTTAAAATTGGGTGATGTTGCGAATGCTGAAAAAACATTCAAGCAATCACTCCTTGCTAACCGCGACTCTTATATTTCAATGTTAGAGTTAGCGGAAATTTTTTATTTGCAGCAGCAGATTCCGGCTGCTACACAAATGTATGAGCAATATGCTCGTACAGTGGGGCAGAAAAATCAGGGTGCAAGAGCACTTTGGATTGGTGTAAGAGTGGCTCGAGCCAATGCGGATAAAATGGGAATGCAAGTGTTAGTAAACCAATTACGTGCTTTGTTCCCAGAAAGTCCAGAATATCAACGTTATTTGCAATTACAGTATAGTACTGAGGCCGTATGGAAATAAATCCTAATTCACAGCAGCCAACTGGCTCAAGCTTACCGACTTCTGCTTTAGGAAATATTCAACGTCCTGGTGAGTATTTACGTCAAATTCGAGTTGCTCAGAATAAAGAGTTAGGGCAAGTTTCTTCAGATCTAAACATGCCGGTTAAAACTCTAACCGCTTTAGAGCAAGATGATTATAAGTCATTGCCAGAAGCGACTTTTATCAAGGGTTATTACCGTTCATATGCAAAATATCTAAATACAGATGCGACGGCAATTATTCAGCGCTTTGATGAGATTTATGCAAATGATACCGGGCTTTTACCGAACCATGCTTTAAATAACTCACCAATTAAAATCATGGGTAAACTCCCAGGTTCTAATAGTGACCGTAATAAGAAATGGTTGAAGCGTGCACTGCTTGCAATTTTGGTTATTGCTGTTGTGTCATTGATTGTTATGGGTATTCAAAAATGGACTTCAAAGAAAGAAGATGCTGATTTACCTAAAGTAAATCAATCTAATGTTGAAGTTTTACCTATGAAAGGAAATGCCACCTCAACAGTGGGTGATCAATTGGTGCTAAACTTTAACCGACCAACTTCTGTTCATATTGTTGATGCAACAGGTAAAGTTTTGGCGACAGGTCGTCAGTCATCAACTTTAAATTTAAATGGTGAGTCTCCATTTCAGATTCGTCTTGATGATGCAACTGCTGTGTCATTAAGTTTAAACCAAGAACAGATTTCATTGTCTCCATATACGGTAAACGGTAAAGCTGAATTCCGTTTATCCCGCTAATACCATGAGTTGAGCGATACAATGATAGAGAACCCAATTAAACGTCGACCAACACGTAAAATCCGTGTTGGGTCGGTGTATGTCGGTGGCGATGCACCTATTAGCGTGCAAAGTATGACAAACACTGAAACTTGCGATGTTGATGCAACCGTTGCTCAGATTGAACGTTGCGCTGAAGCAGGTGCTGATATTATGCGTGTTTCGGTCCCATCTATGGAAGCTGCTGAAGCATTTGGCGCAATTCGTAAGCGCGTTTCAGTACCATTAGTTGCCGATATTCATTTTGACCATAGAATTGCCTTAGCAGTTGCAGATTATGGTGCAGACTGTTTGCGTATTAATCCAGGGAATATCGGGTCCGACCAGAAAGTTCGTGAAGTCGTTGCTGCTGCACGTCATCATGGCATTTCAATGCGTATTGGCGTCAATGGTGGTTCTCTAGAAAAAGATTTACAAAAAAAATATGGTGAGCCTACAGGTGAAGCACTGCTTGAGTCTGCATTACGCCATATTGATATTTTAGATCGACTCAATTTCCATGAATTTAAAGTCAGTGTAAAAGCATCTAATGTATTTTTAACCATGGATGCTTATCGTTTACTTTCAAAACAAATCGATAATCCATTACATCTTGGTGTAACTGAAGCGGGTATTTACCGTACCGGTACTGTGAAATCAGCGATTGCCCTTGGCGGATTATTGATGGAAGGTATTGGCGATACGATGCGTATTTCGCTTGCTGCCGAACCAGAAGATGAAATCAAGATTGGTTTTGATATCTTAAAATCATTAGGACTTCGCTCTAATGGGATTAACTTTATTGCTTGTCCGAGTTGTTCGCGCCAAGAATTTAACGTTATTCAAGTGATGCAAGCTTTGGAGGAGCGTTTAGAAGATATTCGTACTCCAATGGATGTGTCAGTGATTGGTTGTAAGGTAAATGGCCCGGGTGAAGCAAAAGAAGCCGATATCGGGGTTGTCGGGGCAGCGCCTCGCTCATTGGTTTATCGTAATGGTGAGAAAAGCCATTTAATCGATACCGATCAATTGGTTGATGAAATCGAAACAATGGTTCGTCAACGTGTCCAAGAGCTTGAAGAAGCTAAATCTAAAGAAATTATTCGTAGTTCATCATGAGTTCAATTGTCGCAATCAAAGGTTTTAATGACGTCTTGCCAACGCAAACAGTAGCGTGGAGACGTCTCGAGCAACATTTAGCATCTTTAATGGATGCTTATGGTTATCAACAAATTCGTTTGCCGATCGTTGAACAAACGGGCTTGTTTAAACGTGCTATTGGTGATGCAACCGATATTGTTGAAAAAGAAATGTATACCTTTTTCGATAAAGGTAATCCACCTGAGTCGTTAACCTTACGTCCAGAGGGTACGGCAGGTTGTGTTCGCGCGATGCTCGAACATAATTTGTTGCGTGGTGCTACACCGCGTGTGTGGTATATGGGACCTATGTTCCGCTATGAAAAGCCACAAAAAGGCCGTTACCGTCAGTTTCACCAGTTTGGCGTGGAAACTTTTGGCGTGGCAACACCTGATATTGATGCCGAATTGATTTTGTTGACTGCACGTTTATGGAAACGTATGGGTGTTGCTGATAAGGTTCAACTTGAGTTGAATACTTTAGGTGAGGCTGATGAGCGTACTGAATACCGCAATGCATTGGTTGCTTTTTTAAACGAGCATAAAGATGCGTTGGATGAAGATTCTCAGCGTCGCTTAACAACAAACCCGTTACGCATTTTAGATTCTAAAATTGAATCTACCCAGAAAATTCTGGAAAATGCACCGAAATTGCATGATTTCTTAAAAGAAGATAGTTTGGATCATTTTAAGCAGTTACAAGATTATTTGACTGCTGCTGGTATCCAGTTTGTAATTAACCAGAAGTTAGTACGTGGTCTGGATTATTACAACAAGACTGTTTTTGAATGGACGACTACGGCACTTGGTTCGCAAGGTACAGTATGTGCCGGTGGACGCTACGACGGTTTAGTTGGTCAGTTAAAAGGTAAGCCGGATCAGTCCGTACCAGCAGTTGGTTTTGCGATGGGTATGGAGCGTTTATTGCTTTTACTTGAGCAAGTTGAACAGGCCGAAGTTATTCGTGATTGTGAAGTCTTTTTGGTTGCAGAGCCTGCTTATCAAACCAAAGCTTTGATTTTAGCTGAACAATTACGTGACCAGTTAGAAGCTGCAAATAGCAGTATTCGAATCAAAACAGGTTCTCAAGGCAGCATGAAAAGCCAGATGAAAAAAGCTGATCAGGCTGGAGCAATCTTTGCTTTGATTTTAGGGGAACGAGAGTGGGATGCACAGCAGCTTGCAGTAAAAGAACTAGCAACAGCTGAACAGTCACAAGTAGCAATTGCTGACCTCGTACCATTTTTAATCCAAAAATTTACAAAATAAACTGAAACATCTGGAAAAGGACAATCACATGAGCGTAAGTGATGAAGAACAATTCGACAGCTTAAAGTCGTTCGCCAAAAAATATGGTTCTGCCATGATTAGCGGAATTCTCATTGCGTTGATTGCCTTTTTTGGGTGGACATACTGGCAAAAAAAGAATCTGGCAACTAGCCAAGTAGAAACTGCAAAAGTACAGCAGTTAATGGATGAGGCAAATGCAAGTGCCGATAATCCTAATGCCTTAAGTTCGGTAACTGCATCGGCAGATAAAATTGTAAAAGATGATATCGACTCTGTTCAGGCAATACAGACTCAGTTTGTATTAGCAAAATTAGCCTATGAAAAACAGGACTATGCTGCTGCTGAAAAAGCATTAAAGAAAGTTGAAAATTCAAAAGTAAAAGATGAAGGTTTGATTCAAGTTGTAAAATTGCGTTTAGCAGATGCACAATTGGCGCAAAACAAATATGATGAAGCACTAAAAACCTTGTCTGGTAACGTCGATCCAGCATTTAAAGCAACAGTAGAAGAGTTACGTGGTGATATCTTTGTTGCTAAGAAAGATGTTGATTCTGCTAAAAAAGCGTATCAGGCAGCCTGGAATTCGTTACTAGAACGTAAACAAGAGCGACAAATTTTACAAATTAAACTCGAAAGTGTTGGCGTTTTAGTTGAAGATCCACAGATTGAGCGCCCAATTTTGGAAACACAGGTGGAAGAGTCTTAATGAATCAGAAATTCAAACTGCCTTTGGCAATTGCAATCGCATCGGCTGTACTGGTGGGATGTTCGAGTAATAAAGTAAAAGAAGTTAAACCTAATCCTCTACCGAAATTGACCGAGTCGAAAAAGACCTTAACGCCAGTGTTTTCGCGTAGTGTTTCTTCTACTGATAAGGCTGATCCATTACGTTTGCAACTTGATGCAAACGATGGTGTGGTTTTCACTCTTGATCCAAAAGGTGAAGTAGCTGCATATCGTGGTAAACAACGCATTTGGGAAAAGAAAGTCAGCAAATTAGGCTTGAGCTCTGGTGTTGAAGCTGCTGAAGGAATTGTTGTTGTTGGTAATAGTAAAGGACAACTCTTTGCACTAGACCAAGCAACAGGCGAGCAGAAGTGGACTGCACAGTTATCGGGCGCATTGTTAAGCCCGTCATTGGTTCAATCTGGACGCGTTATTACCATTGCGAATGATGGTACTGTTTTTGCGCATGATGCCGCTTCTGGTCAACAAGTTTGGGCTTATAAATTACCAAATGTCCAATTTAGTTTACGTGGTCAGGCATCACCGGTGAGCCTTGATCCTCGTACTGTATTAATTGCATCTGCGAATGCGTATGTTTATGCAATTGATACGATTAGTGGTATTCCACGTTTCCAACGTCGTGTTGCAGTAAGCGAAGGTCGTTCTGATATTCAACGTTTAATTGATATCGATGGTGATCCTACTGTAGCTGGACAGTTTATGGTAACGACCAGTTTCCAAGGTCAAGTAACTGTAACCGATCTTGCTTCTCAACGTGTAGTTTGGAGTGAAGATTCGAGCAGTACTAAACGTCCAGAAGTTTATGACAACAAAGTATTTGTCTCTTCAGCAGATGGTAAGCTAACAGCTTACGATTTGGCGTCTGGCGAAAAAATCTGGGAAAATGATAGTTTGTTAAACCGTCATTTAAGTAATCCGGTTGTGCTAGGACAAGATCTTGTTGTAGGTGATTTAGATGGCGTATTGCATCTTGTTGAACCAGCAACAGGTAAATTAATTGGTCGTTCAAAAACAAGTGGTGAAGTTAATACATTACGTGTTATCGAGAACCAACTTTATGTTTCGACCAGAAAAGGTGATTTAAGTATTTGGCAGAATCGTTAATTTCGTTCGCTTGTGCTAAAATAAGCGCTTAACAAATTACGCTGTTAAAAATATCGGGGTGTTTGAATTAAATCAGTTCAAAGCCCCGTCTTTTATTATGGTCATCTCTGACCTTAAAATATATCTCCTGTACTGTTTTTAATGCTCATGCCATGAGATATGGCTGGTCTTGAATTAAGGTTATTGTATGAAACCCGTTATTGCGCTCATTGGTCGTCCGAATGTCGGAAAATCAACGTTATTTAACCAGATTACCAAGAGTCGTGATGCACTTGTAGCCGACTTCGCGGGCCTGACTCGTGACCGTAAATATGGTGATGCGACTTATCAGAATAAGTCTTTCATTGTTGTTGATACTGGCGGTATTGGTGAAAATGAAGGCGGTATTGATAACTACATGGCCGAGCAGTCAAAAACAGCGATCAATGAAGCAGATATCATTATTTTTGTGGTTGATGCGCGTGCTGGTTTATTGGCTTCGGACGAACAAATTGCTCGTGAACTGCGCACTTTGGGTAAAAAAGTTTACTTGGTTGCCAATAAAGTTGATGGTGTTCATGCAGAAGCTGCGTTGGTTGAGTTCTACAAACTTGGTATGGGTGAACCCTTACAAGTTGCTGCAAGCCATGGACGTGGTGTACAGCAAATGCTTGAGGATGTCTTAGTAGACGTACCTGAAGATGAAAATCCAGAAGAGCATGACAAAGCAACAGGTTTGCGTTTAGCGATTATTGGTCGTCCAAATGTGGGTAAATCGACTTTGGTCAATCGATTGCTTGGCGAAGATCGTGTAGTAGCATTTGACCAACCTGGTACAACTCGCGATTCGATTTATATCCCATTTGAACGTGATGGCCGTCAATATACCCTTATTGATACAGCGGGTGTGCGTCGTAAAGGTAAAGTTGATGAAATGATTGAGAAATTCTCAATCGTGAAAACACTACAAGCCATTAAAGATGCACATGTGATTGTGGTGGTGTTGGATGCTCGTGAAGGCGTAGTTGAACAAGATTTACATTTGATTGGTTATGCACTTGAAGCTGGTCGTGCCATGGTGATCGCCATTAACAAATGGGACAACATGACCGAATACGATCGTAAACAGTGTAAATTGGATGTTGATCGTCGTTTTGACTTTATTCCTTGGGCGAAAGTCCATTTAATCTCGGCATTGCATGGCACTGGCGTAGGGGAAATGTACCCAACCATCCATCGTGCTTATGATTCATCGCATTTAAAAGTTTCTCCTGCGAAATTAACCCAAATTTTAAATGATGCGACTGAAGCGCATCAACCACCAATGATTGGTGGTAAGCGTATTAAAATGCGTTATGCGCATATGGGTGGGCAAAATCCACCAACGATCGTAATTCACGGTAATAAGGTCGACAAAACCCCAGCGGATTATCGCCGTTACCTTGAGAATGTGTTCCGCAAAGTTTACAAACTGGAAGGAACGCCAGTACGTGTCGATTTTAAAACGTCGGAAAACCCATTTGAAGGACGTAAGTCACAAGTGGATGAGCGCGTTGCGGCACGTAAACGTCGTTATGTACAGAAATTCAAAAAAGCTGAGAAAAAGTTTAAACGTTAAGCTTTTTAAAGTTAAAAAACCCAAAGTCTTCTTTGGGTTTTTTATTGCAAATAAATGAGCATGTTCCAAGAGTTATGAAAAAGTGTGAATGATAAACGTAATTTTTTGTAAATTTCATAACGAATGCTATAATCAGCATCTTTATAAAATAATTTATATTTCGACAGAATAATGCTGCTTAGGGTTCACTTTTAGCATGGTAACATTACATCTTGCTCAGCTCACATTTACACATGCGCAGCCCTCATATACAGCCCTTGACTGTATTCCAGCTATGCAGCGTAGACGGTTATCGCCATTAGCTAAACTTGCTTTAAATAGTGCGCTTGGTGCATTAGATGGCAGTAAAGCTGATTATATAGTTTGGGTATCACGATATGGTGACGAGTCTAAAACGTTGAATATCTTGCAAGACGTTTTAAGTGAGCAAACACCATCACCTACACAATTTTCAACGTCTGTTCATAATGCAATTTCTGGGCTTTACTCTATTTTATGTCAGGATGACACGCCATCTACCAGCTTAAGCTGTTCATGGACTGAAAGTTTGATTGAGGCCTATGCTCTTTTAAAGTCAATGAAAGATATCCAGCGGGTATTGGTCGTTGCCTATGATGAGCCTTTACCCAATATTTATGCTGAAGCGGTCGATTTCCCTGCCTATGCGATGGCTGCTGTCGTTACTCTAGAGCAACCTAATTTACAAATTACTTCGTGGACGCATACAGATGAAGCAGAGGCTCCTACTTTTGCTCATTTTTGGCAGGATGCTGACCAGTTAATATCTGCATTTGGGTGGAACAAATGCTAAATCTTAAAAATCTCAAACAAAAGGGTAATTATTGCTGGCGTGTAGCTGCAACTGGTTTTAGTTTTGCTAGTTTCGGGCTGGGCGGTATGGCAATCGCCTCAGTTATCGCCCCAGTACTAAATGCAACAACCTCTGATTCTGAAAAGCGTCAGCAGCGTGCGCAGAATGTGATTAAGTATAGCTTTAAAGGCTTTACCGAAATGATGGTCAAACTGGGCATCATGACTTATTCGGTTGAAGGTTTGGAAAAGCTACAGAATAGTCGCCAAGAGCTAGTCATCGCCAATCATCCGAGTTTGATTGATGTTGTAGTACTAATTGGTATGATGCAGCAGGCTAATTGTGTGGTGAAGCAGTCTCTTTGGTCGAACCCCTTTACCAAAGGACCTGTACAAAGCGCGGGTTATATTTTGAACGCAGGCTCTCAGCAATTTGTTGAAGACTGTGTGATGCGTCTAAAAGAAAATAATGCGGCTTCTCTTTTAATTTTTCCGGAAGGAACGCGTACTGAAAAAGGGATGACCCTAAACGAATTTCAGCGCGGTGCAGCCAACATTGCCATCCGTGCAAATGTACCAATTCGCCCAGTAATTATTACCTGTACACCATCGACATTAACCAAGAATGAAAAATGGTACCACGTACCATCTCGGCCATTTCATATCGAAGTGAAAGTACTCGATGCTGTACAAGTTTCAGATTTGTTAGATGATTTAACAGTAGGACCTAAACAAGTTCGTCAGTTAAGTCGTAGTTTTTATAAAATTTTTGATGAAGAGTTATCTTGAAATGAGCAATCTTGCTGATGAACTAAAGCAAATGATTATTGATGTTTTGGCACTAGAAGATATCACTATTGCAGATATTGATACAGAAGCTCCATTATTTGGAGAAGGTTTAGGATTAGACTCGATTGATGCACTGGAGTTGGGACTAGCTTTGAAAAAGCGTTACAACATTCATTTAAATGCAGAGTCGGATGAAACCAAACAGCATTTTAAATCAATCCAAAGTTTAGTTGCTTTAGTTGAAGCACAGCAGAAGTCATAAGGAGTGTGATGATGTTATCTCAAGAGCAAGTATTAACTAAACTCCGCGAATGGATGGAAGATTTGTTTGAAATTGAACCGGAGTCTGTTCAACTCGATTCAAACTTATATTCAGATCTTGATGTAGACAGTATTGATGCAGTTGATTTAGTTGTAAAAATTAAAGAGCTAACCGGTAAGCAAGTAAAACCTGAAGATTTTAAAAATGTGCGAACCGTACTTGATGTTGTGACGGTTATTCGGAATATGACTGCTGAATGAAGCTCGTGATTAAAGGGATGATTACAGCACTTTTTGTGTTGTATCCCTTTATTGTGGGTTGGAGTTTGACGCACGGTCAATTTGTTTGGGTGAGTGTGTTACTCATCGGATTAGGTGTGGTCAGACTTTTTAGTAAAGGCAACTCATTATTATGGCCTTTAACTGGTTTTGCCATTGTTTGTGGCAGCCTTAGCTTGCTGTCACAGAATCATGCTTGGTTAAAGTTATATCCGGTTGGCATGAGTTTGGGTGCATTGGTTATTTTTGCACTGACACTGATAAAACCACCGTCTATGATTGAACGCTTTGCTCGACTCGTTGAACCTGATTTACCTCCTTCTGGTGTGCAGTGGACCAGACAGGTGACTAAGGTATGGTGCATTTTCTTTTTCTGTAATGCATTGATTGCTTTAAGCACCGTACTTTTTACATCGACTCAGGTTTGGGTCATTTATAATGGCTTTATTTCTTATGTGCTGATGGGCATTTTGTTCGTTGGTGAATTTATTTTGCGTAAGCGACATCAGCGTTTACATTCTACAAATCATTAATTAAAAATTATGCACTGTCATTTTCAAAAATTCATCGATTCAGCTCATCCACTTTGTATAGATGCTGCTCTACATTCGACTAGTTTTACTCAATTTTGGCAGGATGTTGCCTTACAAGCTGCTGCAATTGCTCAAATGGAAAATTTAACTTGGGCATTATGGGAAGCAGACAGCTATGAATTTCTGGTTTTATTTTTTGCCGCTTTGTTAGCAGAAAAACAGGTACTTTTACCACCAAATCGAGTACGCGAATTAGAACAAGATTTCGCAGCACAGCAGATTTATTTTTTAAAGCGTCAAGATGTTGAAAAAGTTGTTCCTTTATCTTTAACCTTAGATGATGCTTTTCTAGAGCAGGCGCAACTCTATTTTTATACATCAGGTTCAACGGGAGAGCCTAAAAAAATCCCAAGAACACTCAGACAATTACTCAACGAAGTTCAAGGATTAAGCCAGAGCTTTACTTTCGATGAGCATGCAATTGCGATCGCAACGGTCAGTCATCAACATATTTATGGGCTACTGTTTAAATTATTGCTACCACTAGCAGCGGGTCGAAGTTTTTATTCCCCTCAAATGGCATTTCCTGAAGATGTGGTACAAGCTCAAAAACAATTAGAAACACTGGGATTAAGCAATTATTTGATCTCAAGTCCTGCATTATTAAAACGCTGGACCACAGATGTCATTTTACAGCAATGCCAGATGGTCTTTAGTTCGGGTGGCAAGCTAGAAAGTGGTGTTCGTCCTTTATTAAATCGTCCGATTATTGAAGTTTTGGGAAGTTCTGAAACAGGTGGTATTGCCCATCGTGCTAAAGATGAGGATGCTTGGACTGCTTTTAGCAATGTGGCTATTCGTATTGAAGACCAACAGCTCATGGTCAAGAGTAATCATGCCTATGAGGATGATTGGATTACCACAGGTGATGGCGCAGCATGGACAGATGCAACGTGTCAGACTTTTAAGCTGATGGGGCGTACAGATCGAATTATTAAACTTGAAGAAAAGCGTCTGAGCCTAGATGCGATCGAGCAAAGCATTCAAGCTTTAGATGCGGTACAGCAATGTCATGTACTGGTACTTGAACATGAGCATCGCCAAATATTGGGGTGTATTGTTGTTTTAAAAGAACATGCACGGGAACAGTTACAGCAACTAGGTAAGTCCGCTTTTGTTGGTCATTTAAAACAACAGTTGAAAGATCACTTGGAAACTATAGCAATTCCACGTCAATGGCGTTTCCTAAGTCAGCTACCACAAAACTCTCAGTCTAAACTCAATAAAAGCTATTTGCAGACTCTATTTAAGCCTATGTTACAACCTGTAGTTTTGTCGCAGTCTCAAAGTTCAGATGACTATATTTTTAGCCTTGAATTTCCACCAGAGTTAGCGTGTTTTAAAGGGCATTTCCCAACACAACCGATTTATCCTGGGGTCGGGCAAATAGGTTTTTTACAACATTTTGCTAAATCAATTTGGTCGGACTTAAATTGGTGTCAGGGTTATGAACAGCTAAAATTTCAAAATCTGATCCGTCCTTATGCAATTGTACAACTTAAGCTTTCTCGAAAAGAGCATAAAGTGAGTTTTGAGCTACGCGATTCAGAACAGATTTTGGCTTCTGGGCGTTTATTATTCGCTTTGCAAACGGAAGTAGAGGGTTAAAAATGCAGACCAACTATGGCTTTGTTATCCCAGTTTATAACCATCCCTATTATTTAGCTGACTTGATTGCCTATCTTGATCGCTTTCATTTGCCGATTGTATTGGTGAATGATGGAAGTGATGATGCTTGTAGCCAGATTTTACGGGCATTGGCCGATCAATATTCACAAATTCATTTAATTGAACATGAAGTGAATAAGGGCAAAGGGCAAGCGGTGATTACAGGATTGCGTGCTGCACATGAGTTGGGTTTAAGCCATGCCTTACAACTTGATTCCGATGGGCAACACCACTGGGATGACATTCCTAAATTTATTGAACAGTCCCAGCAACATCCCAAAGCTATGGTAATTGGTCAGCCGTACTTTGATGAATCTATTCCTAAAAAACGGTTGTACGGACGTTACATTACCCATTTTTGGGTATGGCTTAATAGTTTATCTTTTGAAATTAAAGACAGTATGTGTGGATTTAGAGTGTATCCACTCGAAAGCACCATTAAAGTTTTGAACAGTGCTAAGTTTCAGCCACGTATGGGCTTTGATAGCGAAATTTTGGTGCGTTTAAAATGGGAAAATACCTCATTTATTAATGTGCCGACACCTGTGGTTTATCCAGAACAAGGTATCTCCCATTTTCATGCTTGGCGAGATAACTTAGGACTGAGTAAAGCACACGCAACTTTGTTTATGGGCATGCTGATTCGCTTACCGAAGCTGTTAAAACAGAGGCTGCAAGGTTAATTATGTCAGATTCAGCTTCTCCAAAATGGAATGACATTAAAGAGCGAGGAGGCATGGTGCCCCTCATGCTTATGTTGTGGTTTTACCGTTTTGGTGGACGTTGGTTATGCAAGTTGGTGATGTACTTTGTCATTATGTGGTATTGGCTGTTTGCCGCCACAGCACGACAAGCTTCCTTAATTTATTTACAAAAACTGCATCATTTTGCTGGAACACAGTCTCCCTTTACCCACGAACCAACTTGGGCAAATAGCTATACGCATTTTATGCAATTTGGTGAATGTATTTTAGATAAGATTGAAGGTTGGCTAGGGCATATCTCAGAGCAGAATCTAGAAGTTTTTGGGCATGAAAACTTTTCTCGGCACTACCAAAAAGGGGCGCTGATTGTGGTTTCCCATTTTGGCAATATTGAATTGCTTCGGGCAATTAAGTCAGAACATCCCCAGAAAATTAACGTGCTGGTATACCAAAAGCACGCGACCAAGTTTAATGAGTTTTTGAAAAAGCTAAATGATAAGGCTGATGTTTGCTTATTGCCCGTCGATGAGTTGGGTATTGAAACTGCTATGATTTTACAAGACAAAATGCAACAGGGTGAGTGGGTGATTGTTGCTGCGGACCGTGTACCTGTGCAGTCAGATCGTGTCCAGCATATCGAGTTTTTAGGGGAATCAGCAGCCTTTCCACAAGGTGCATGGATCTTGGCAAACTTACTGAAAGTACCTGTTATAGCTGTATTTTGCTACCGTGTGCAACAACAGTTTCAAGTTCATATTCATTCAATTGCCGAGCAGGTAAGTCTACCCCGCGCTAACCGTATTGAAAGTATGCAAACCATAACTAAAACTTATGTTGCCGTATTAGAACAGCATTGTCTGCGTGCCCCTTATCAATGGTTTAATTTTTATAATTTTTGGACGAAATAACATGCGTGTGTTAACCGTAGGTGAACAGCCACTGAGTATTGAAGATGTCGTTTCGGTCGCAAGAGGCGAATGTCTGGTTGCGTTACCTACATCATCTTCATGGCGTGACCTAATTCAAAAAGGTGCTGATTTTCTCGATCAGCTACTTGAAGAAGAAGGTGTCATTTACGGTGTGACCACGGGTTATGGTGACTCGTGTTTAGTTGAAGTGCCATTACATCAGGTCAATGAGTTACCACTGCATCTTTCACGTTTTCATGGTTGTGGTTTAGGTGAAAACCTAGATGTGATCACTGCACGTGCAGTAGTGGTGACGCGTTTATGTTCGTTGGCTCGTGGTTATTCAGGTGTGTCTTTGGCATTGCTTGAACGCTTGGTTTGGCTACTCAATGAAAATGTGATTCCAGTCATTCCATCTGAAGGTTCGGTGGGGGCAAGCGGTGATTTAACGCCGTTGTCTTACATTGCTGGAACGTTAATCGGGGAGCGTGATGTCTATATTGATGGACAAATTACCTCTGTTGCTCAGGTGTATGCTGAAAAAGGCTTGCAACCATTAACGCTCAGGCCTAAAGAAGGTTTGGCGCTTATGAACGGCACTGCCGTGATGACGGCAATTGCTTGTTTAAACTATAAAAAAGCAGAGCAGATTGCACTCGCAAGTACTCTAATTACCGCTCTAAATGTGCTGGCCTTGGAAGGTAATCCTAGTCATTTCGATGAAGTACTGTTTGCACAAAAACCTCATCCGGGACAGCAACAGATTGCCAAACAATTGCGTGACTGGCTTAACAGTGAAGTACAAACAGCACATCAAAGCCCACGTTTGCAAGATCGTTATTCGTTGCGTTGTGCACCGCATATTATTGGTGTGTTTGAAGACTCAAAAGTATGGTTACGTCAGTTTATTGAAAATGAACTGAATTCAAGTAATGACAATCCATTGATTGATCCTGTAGGCATGCGTGTGTTGCATGGCGGGCATTTTTACGGTGGGCACATTGCACAAGCAATGGATAGCTTAAAAATTATGATTGCCAATATTGCTGACTTGATGGATAGACAGATTGCACAATTGGTCGATCATAAAATGAATCATGGTTTGCCACGTAATTTAACAGGGGCAACGGCTGAACGTTTACCACTCAATCACGGCTTTAAAGCTGTGCAAATCGGGGTTTCAGCGTGGACTGCTGAAGCCTTGAAAAATACTTTAGCAGCTTCAATTTTTTCACGTTCAACCGAATGTCATAACCAAGATAAAGTCAGTATGGGAACCATTGCAGCACGTGATGCAAGCCGTGTGATTACTTTAACCCAGCAAGTAATTGCAGCCCTCTGCTGCGCTAGTGTGCAGGCGATTCATCTGAAAGGTTTAACAGCACAGTTAAGCCCAACATTGCAGGCATTTATGCAATGGACCTTACAAAGCTTTGCATTTGTCGAAGAAGACCGACCATTACAAACCGAATTACAACAGATTGTTGATCGTTTAGACCAACTTGAATTGTTTAATCAACCAGAATTTATGGGATAAGGTGAGCCAATGCATGCAGATGTAATCATTGAAATTCCATTTCATGATGTCGATACCATGAATGTGGTTTGGCATGGACACTATTTAAAATATTTTGAGATTGCGCGTTGTAAATTGCTCGATCAATTTCATTACAACTATATGCAGATGAAAGAATCAGGCTATGCATGGCCTGTGATTGAAAGCCATGTTCGCTATGCATATGGGATTGAGTTTGAACAAAAGATTCGGGTTCGCGCCATCTTAAAAGAATGGGAAAACCGCTTAAAAATTGATTATCTAATTTTTGATGCTGAGTCTGGGAAACGTTTAACTAAAGGTTATACCACACAGGTGGCGGTGAATATTGAAGCCCGTGAAATGTGTTTTCAGTCGCCTCAGGTTTTGTTTGATCGTTTGAATGCGTGGTCTGAGTTTCAACCGAAGAGGAATACGTGATGTCTCAATTCATCAAAACTTTAGGTTTAGGTACTGCTATCTGGATGGGTAGTTTAAGTGCGGTCTATGCAGCACCGGCACAGGTCACTCAAATTTTTCAGCAATTGTCGCAGTCTCCTACGGTTCGTGCTGATTTCGAACAGCAAAAAAAACTGCCATCGTTGAATAAGACCTTTATGTCGAACGGCTCGTTATTATTTGCTAAATCTTATGGTGTGGCATGGCAAATCAAACGCCCAGTACAAGCAGATTTGATTGTTACCCCAACCAAGCTAGTGCAAAAAACGCAGCGTACATTTAGCCAAATTCAGGTGGATCAATCACCTTATAGCTCTGTAGCAACTTTATTTTTGCAGTTAATGTCAGGTAATGAACAGGCCTTGGCAAAGAATTTTAATGTAGTGAGTGCGAACTATAGTCCAGCGGGTTGGAGCATGAGCTTAACTCCGAAAAGTAGCCTGTTTAAAAAGCTGTTTGTACGTGTTGATGCGCAAGGGCAACAGTACGTTAACCAAATTGTGATTACCGAAAAAGCCAATAATTTGACGACCATTCGTTTTAGTCACCAGACTTCTCAACCGACGACTCTAACGGCTGCTGAGCATGCGCTTTTCCAACTGGCAAAATAAGTTCACTGCACTTTGGTTAATTGCTCTGCTGCTCATTGCAGTGGGGCTTGGCGTGACTTGGCTGAACAAAGATATTCATATTCAAACTAATATTTTTGCGTTATTGCCTAAAGTTCAGCAAGACCCAGAACTTGCACGTACTCAGCAGTACATGAATGAGCAACTCAACAATAAAGTATTTGTGGTGGTAGATGCCAAAGATGAAGTTGCGATACAACAAGCGACTCATTTCTTAACAGCGCAGGCCAAGCAAAGTCAGTTGTGGCAGCCACTCAAGCCACAACTTGATCTTGATCAATTTGCAAAACAGTTGTATCAACATCGAGCAGGTTTGTTGAGTGCTCAAGATCAAGCCTTATTGCAAAAAAAGGACTATGCTGCGCTGACTGAACAAAGTCTGATGCAGATGATGAGTCCCGGCATGCCTGTCACTGCTGAATCACTTAAGCAAGACCCGCTATTATTGTTCCCTCGTTATGCCATGCAGTTGGCGAATCCGTCACAACAAGATATTGAAATGGAACAGGGCTTTGCGACCATTCACCATGAGCAAGGTATCTCTCGGCTTTTCGTATTACAGTTAACCCAAAGCCCATACAATATTGATTATCAAGAACAAGTATCGAACTGGATTGAGCAAACTAAGCAAAAGTTAGCGACAATGGGATTAAATTCTCATTGGACTGGAACTATTTTATTTTCAAATTTTGGGACGCAATCGGCTAAGCAGGAAATTTCAACCATTGGTGTCGGTTCGACACTGGGCTTAATTTTTCTGGTTTGGTTTGGCTTTCGTTCATTGCGACCTTTGGCGACCGAGTTTATTGCAGTTTCGACCGGAAGCTTTGTTGCATTTGCAGTCACGCATTGGATGTTTGGTGAAATTCACCTGATGACATTGGTGTTTGGTGCGAGTCTTATTGGTGTTTGTGTCGATTTTTCATTTTATTTTATGGCGATGCAATCACAGCATAGACAGCTTGGCGGTTTTCAAATTTTAAAACCACTATTGCCAAGCTTGTTTATGGGCTTAATGACCACATTGGTTGCTTACATCTTTTTGAGTTTTACTCCATTTCCTGGGTTCAAGCAGATTGCAGTCTTTTCAATTGTGGGACTGACTGCGGCTTGGATTAGTAGTGTGCTTTTATTGCCAAGACTGCCCGCACTCAATGCTCAGCCAGCCATACGAGCATTGTCGTGGATTGGACAAGCACGCTTATGGTTTCAACAACGAGCTAAAATACGTTATGGCTTGATTGCAGCCATTTTAGCAGTGGGTACGGTGAGTCTTTTCTATCTTAAAAGTAATGATGACATCCGTAACTTACAAGGGATGGATGTGAGTCTGAAACAGCAAGACCAAGCTGTTCGTGAGCAATTTGGCCAGCAACAAAGTAGTGATTATTTTGTAGTACGAGCAGCCTCTGCAAATGAAATGCAGCAACAAGAGCAGCAACTGATTGGGCAATTACAACAGTTGCAAGCAAAAGGAAAAATCAGTGCATTTCAAGCTCTAGGACAATGGATTCCCCCATTGGCAGAGCAGCAAAACAATGTACAACTATTAAGAAATATTCCAAAAGCGACTTTGCAGCAATATGCCCAAAGCATGGGGTTAAATGTCACTGATGTTTTACAGTGGCAACAGCAACTGGCAACACAACCGTTATTAGATTTTTCTGTATTTAAAGACCATCCTTTAGCTTTTTTACAGCCTCAAGCCAGTGAACGATTAGTGATGGTGACAGGAGTGAAACAGCCTGAAGTGTTAAAGCAGCTTCAGAATGATCACATAAACTTCCAGCAACCGATTACTGCAATGTCGGAAATGTTTGCCGAACATCGAGTGCAGGCTCAGCATCTTCTCATTTATGCCTTAATTGGTCTGGCGGTTGGTTTAGCGCTTATTTATGGTCTAAGTTCGATTGTGCCTTTGGTTCTGCCAGTAAGCTTGGCATTACTGAGCACTTTTGCTGTTCAGGCATGGTTAGGTGTCGAGATTAACCTGTTTAGTATTATGGCGACTTTCCTGATTATCGGGATTGGAGTCGACTATGCAATTTTTTACCGACATGGACATGATCACCCGCAAGTGGTTGGAATGGCGTTATTTTTATGTATGATGTCCACCTTACTAGGCTTTGGATTACTTTCGTTTAGCCATACTTACGCAATTCATTGTTTTGGTTTAACGGTTTTATTCGGGGTTATTTTCTCGTTTATCTATGCGACTTTATTAACCCCCGCAGATGAAAAACATATCGTGAATTTACAAGACCATTCATAATTTGAATAAATTAAAAAGGAAGTTGTGCTATGAGCACTATAGAAAAAATTGACGTCGTAATTATTGGGGCTGGACCATCAGGTAGTTCTGCTGCGGCACTGCTTCGAAAAAAGGGTTATACCGTTACGGTCATTGAAAAACAGCATTTCCCACGTTTTTCGATTGGTGAGTCATTGTTACCGCAATCTATGGCATTTTTAGAAGAGGCTGGTTTATTAGAAACGGTCCGTGAGCATGTTGATCAATACGCTTTTCAATTTAAAAATGGCGCGGCTTTTTTACGCGGTAAACAACGTAGCTTTTATGACTTTACAGAAAAATTTACGGATGGGCCGGGGACTACTTGGCAAGTTCGCCGTGCAGATTTTGACAATTTATTAGCAAAGCAGGCACAAGTTTATGGTGCTGACATACGCTTTGGACATGAGGTTTTAGATGTTGATGTTGCATCTGAACAACCTGTACTTACTGTATTAGATGAAGAACAACAGCGTTATCAGATTCAAACTAAATTCTTGTTAGATGCGAGTGGTTTTGGGCGGATTTTACCAAAGCTTTTAGATCTAGAGAGCCCATCAAACTTTCCAGTACGTCGTGCACTGTTTACCCATATTGAAGATGGGATTGCAGATGACCCTGAGTTTGACCGCAATAAAATTTTAATTACTGTGCACGAAAAAGATCATCGCGCATGGTATTGGCTTATTCCATTTGCAGATGGTCGTGCTTCTTTTGGTGTGGTTGCAGAACAAGATTTTTTTGACAAATACACGGTCGAAAATGCTGAAGATAATGAACCTGAGGCAATGTTTAAGCGTATTTTAGCCGATGAGCCAAGCTTGTCACATGTATTGCACCGTGCAAGATTTGATACACCAGTACGGACCTTGGTGGGTTACTCAGCGAATGTAAAACACTTGGCCGGCAACAACTATGCACTATTGGGTAATGCTGGTGAGTTTCTCGATCCCGTTTTTTCATCGGGTGTGACGATCGCTTTAAAATCTTCCAGCTTGGCTGTACCTTTGGTTGAGCGTGTCTTGCAAGGTGAGCAGGTAGACTGGTTGCAAGAATATGAAAAACCATTACGCCGTGGTATTCAGGTGTTTCGTGCCTATGTTGAGTCATGGTATGAAGGCGAGTTTCAAAATGTAGTGTTCTCACAAAATCAGAATGAAGGCATTCGCCGTATGATTTCTTCATTACTGGCTGGTTATGCGTGGGATGAAAAAAATCCAATCCATAAAAATGCCAAACGTAGACTTACTACTTTGGCAGAATATTGTCGTGAGGGCTTGGCACAAGAACAGGCACTTGAGGGGTAATCATGCAACGCAAATGGGCAACGATATTACTCAGTAGCTTTATATTTTTAAATGGTTGTCAGGTTATGCCACATGCCAAAGGGCTGCAAAGCCCACTATGGCAGGCGCAAGCTTATCAACGACAAGATCAGGTTGAAGTTCAGTGGAAGCAGCAAAGTTTTAGCTTCTTGTTATACCAACAGCAAAAGGGTGCTGTACTGGATATGGTGGCTTTGAGCCTGACAGGTCAACAATTATTTAAGTTACAGTTCGATGGACATCGGGTTCATGTTGAACAACGTATTGATCAAATGCGTTTATTGCCTTTTGAGTTTGTGGTACGTGATCTTTTGTTTGCGACATACCCTAAATTTTCACATTTAGGACAACAAGCAGTAGAGATGAAACAACAAGCAGGCATGCAGGTTGTTTATATTGAAAAGCAGCCTGTGTTGCAGCTTAAACAAGGGCAAGGAAGCATTGAATTGATTAATCAACAAGTCCCTTATACCATGACGCTGAGTTCGATTGAAAATACGTTGCAGACAGAAGAAAGTCCTACACCATGAAACATTTACCTTCAGAAAATGCAGCCACAATGGCAGTAGGCATACAATTAAGTGTCAGTTTATCTGCATTAGGTTGCGAACTTAATCAAATCAAACAGGCATTACAACAGCCACAGCAAACCTTAAGTTTGCGAGATGATTTAATTGCTGATCGTAATGTGTGGGTGGGGCAATATACACATCCATTATGCTCGAATGTACCAAACACCTTACAGTCTGTAGATTCACGTAATCTACGTTTTGCATTAACTGCATTATCTGAAATCGAAGCAGCGTTAAGAGACTATACGGCATCCTTTGAAAATAAACGTTTGGCCATTGTGGTGGGCACATCCACCTCTGGTATTTCAGATAATGAATTATTACTTAAGCAATATTTTCAAGGGAAAACCGAACTTTCAATATCTCACTATCCTCAGGAAATGGGCTGTTTAGCAAAAGCATTGCAGCAGTACTTAGGATGGGAAGGGCCTGCATATACTATTTCGACCGCTTGCTCTTCAAGCGCGAAAGCATTAGCTGCGGGGCAGCGTTTACTTCATGCAGATTTAGCCGATGTTGTATTGGTGGGTGGCGTCGATACCTTGTGTCAGTTGACACTAAATGGATTTAATAGCCTAGAAAGCTTATCTGAACGGACTTGCCAACCCTGCGGTGTGAAACGTGATGGCATTAATATTGGTGAAGCTGCTGCATTTTTTGTATTAAGTAAAGCCACTGCTCCTGTGATGTTAATGGGTGCGGGTGAATCGATGGATGCATGGCATATTTCGGCTCCACATCCTGAAGGCAAAGGTGCAGCATTAGCCATGCAACGCGCATTAGATATGGCTCATATTTCAGCTCAAGAGGTTGGTTATATCAACTTGCACGGCACAGCAACTCCACAAAATGACGCAATGGAAATTAAGGCCGTACGACAAGTTTTTGGTGATTATCAGGTTGCTTTAAGTAGCACCAAACACAAAACTGGACATTGCCTTGGTGCAGCTGGCGCTATAGAAGCTTTTATTTGTGAACAAGTTCTAAAAGATCAAAGTTGGTTGCCATTGCATCAAAATGTTGAGATTGATCCGGATTTGGCTGACCAAAACTATGTGCAAGATGCTGAACTAAAACAACCCATTCGCTATGTGATGAGTAATTCTTTCGCTTTTGGGGGAAGTAATATTAGTCTTGTTTTTGGAGTGAAGCCCTGATGAAACTTGATGCAATTCAATATATTCCTCATGAGCAGCCTATGGTTTTTATTGACCATTTAACTGATGTTGCAGAAGGGCGGGCACAAGCAGAACTCACGATTACACCCGAGCTCATGTTCTGTGAAGCAGAAGGCTTGCCGACATGGGCAAGCATTGAAATTATGGCACAAACCATCAGCGCTTATTCAGGCTGGCAAGGCCAGCAGTCAAAACAAGCGCCAAAAGTCGGTTTTTTATTGGGAACACGTAAGTTAAATTTACCAATCCCGTATTTCGCTTTAGGTTCACGATTGATCATTCAAATAGAACAACAATATTTTCATGAAGGACTTGGGCAATTTTCCTGTGAAATCAAATATGCTGAACACTGCATTCAGGCAACGTTAAGTGTATTTGAGCCAACAGAAACACCATTTGAATAACTACAAAGAATTAGGAATACATTGTGACAAGACGAATTTTAGTAACGGGTTCAAGTCGAGGAATTGGGAAAGCGATTGCATTACAACTTGCAAAGGCGGGTTTTGATGTAACTGTGCATGCCCGTTCGCGTCAGGCAGATGCAGAACAAGTCGTACAAGAGATTCAAGCTTTAGGGCAAAATAGCCATTATTTAATGTTTGATGTCACTGAACGCCAGACGGTTCAGCAAATTTTAGAACAAGATGTAGAACAGCATGGTGGATTCTATGGTGTTGTATTGAATGCAGGTCTTACCCATGATGGTGCTTTCCCAGCTTTAACAGATCAAGATTGGGATGAAGTTATTTCGACTTCCTTAGATGGTTTTTATAACGTATTAAAACCATTAGTTATGCCAATGATCCATTTGCGTAAAGGGGGTCGTATCGTCACGTTATCTTCGGTTTCTGGCATTATGGGTAACCGTGGACAGGTTAACTACAGTGCTGCAAAAGCAGGGTTGATTGGTGCGACCAAGGCCTTGGCACTCGAATTGGCCAAGCGAAAAATTACCGTGAACTGTGTAGCACCCGGCCTGATTGAGACGGAAATGGTTACCGATGAAGTCAAAGAGCATGCACTTAAAATGATTCCGTTACAACGCATGGGACAAGTCGATGAAGTTGCTAGCGTGGTGAAATTCTTGTGTTCAGATGAAGCTTCTTACGTAACTCGACAGGTTATCTCTGTGAATGGGGGACTCATCTGATGAAACGCGTTGTCGTGACGGGAATGGCTGGAATTACCTCTTTAGGTGAAACCTCTGATGAGATTTTTGCCCAATTTGAAGCCGCTAAAAGTGGTATTCGCTACATGCCGGAATGGGAACAGTATGTTGACCTTCGGACCAAGCTTGCTGGACCTGTTGAAACATTTCATGTTCCAAAGCATTTTAACCGTAAGGTTACCCGTGGTATGGGGCGTGTAGCGCTTATGTCTGTGGTTTGTGCCGAAACTGCTTTGCAAAATGCTGGCTTGCTTGGACACGAAATTTTGTCTAGTGGCGAAGCGGGTGTTGCCTTTGGTTCTTCTGCGGGCAGTGTAGAGGCTGTGGGTGAGTTTGCAAGCATGTTGCTTCATCAGAGCATGAGTAAGATCAATGCAACAACCTATATTCGTATGATGGCCCACACAAGTGCGGTGAATATGACCGTATATTTTGGTCTAAAAGGGTTAACTTTACCGACCTCAAGTGCATGTACTTCTGGCTCTATGGCCATTGGGCAAGCCTATGAAGCGATTAAATATGGCAAACAACAGGTCATGATTGCTGGTGGTGCAGAAGAACTCAGTGCAGCAGGTGCTGCGGTTTTTGATGTATTGTTCGCGACCAGTGGAATGAATGACCAACCAGAAAAAACACCACGACCATTTGATGCTAAGCGAGATGGATTGGTGATTGGTGAAGGGGCGGGCTGTTTAATTTTAGAAGAATACGAACATGCCAAAGCTCGAGGTGCCCATATCTATGCAGAGGTGATTGGCTACGGTAGCAATACTGATGGTCAACATGTAACTCGCCCCGAGTCAGAAATGATGGGGCGCTGTATGCAATTGGCACTTAAAGATGCATCTGTAGAAGCTAAAGACATTGCTTATGTAAATGCGCATGGCACCTCAACTGATCAGGGCGATGTAGCAGAAAGTCAGGCGACAGCAGCAGTTTTGGGACGTAAGCCGATCAGCTCTTTAAAAAGCTACTTTGGACATACGCTGGGGGCGTGTGGGGCTATTGAAGCTTGGCTGAGCATTGAAATGATGAATCGTGGCCGTTTTATTCCAACTTTAAATCTAGATGAAGTTGATCCACTGTGCGGCGATCTGGATTATATCGTTCAGCAGCCAAGAACTCTGGATGCTGACATTATTATGAGCAATAACTTTGCTTTTGGCGGAATTAATACTTCGCTTATTTTTAAACGTGTTAAACAATAAGGAACACAACAATGTTAAATAAAAAACTTTTATTTGTAGCAATGCTAAGTGCGGGTTTTACTGCCACTGTTCAGGCTGGAGATGAAGTACATCAGTTAAATTTTAAAGAAGCTGTAGACCGTGCAGTTGCAGATGGCACTTTAGATGGTTCAGTAAAGTTTTATTTAAAGGGTACAAAGTCTGGTGGTAAAGTCATTCAAAAAGATGCGGTGACCAATAAAAAGACCAATGGTTTTGGTAAGTCAGCAGCAACGTCTTGTGATTGGGTTTTACGTTCAGCACTCATCCAAATGCAAAACAATGCTAAAGCACAAGGTGCAAACGCGGTTACTAATATTGTGAGCTATTTTAAAGCCAATGAAACCACAAGTACGACAACTTACGATTGCTACAAAGGTGCCATGATGGCGGGCGTTACCTTAAAAGGCGACGTGGTTAAATTCTAATTAATTTTAAATAAGGTCGGGATAATGTCTAAGCGTAATATTGAAGTCTACACACAGACATTGTCCCGGCTTCTTTTAAAACCTAAACAAGATTTTCCTGACTTTCGTGCATTTAATCATTATAAAAAACAGCAAATACATAACATTAGAAACGAGCTGATAGCACAGAAATTACAAATTACAATAACGGATTTAGAATTTGCAAAGCATGAGCATGGCAAGCCATATTTACTGAATCATGATTTAGATTTCAATCACTCTCATAGCCAACAGTATTATGCTTTAGCGATGAGCCCGCATATTAAAGATATCGGTGTAGATGTTGAAGAACTAGACCGTAAAGTTCGTTTGGAAGCTTTAGCCCAGCATGCATTTCATCCTGATGAATATGAAACGTGGCTAAGCTTAGAACAAGACAGAGAATACTGGTTTAAAGTCTGGACGACTAAAGAAGCTGTTCTAAAAGCATCAGGTCTCGGTATACGATTAGATTTAAACACTTTAAATACCCAAGCACATCCTACAGACAATGGCGGAATATGTTCTCATCCACTTATTGGGACATTTGCTTATCAAAATTTTGTTTTAGGCAATATGATGCTAACAGTGGCATGGCGCTCAGAATTATCTTGCCGCGGTTTTCAGTTTCCTAGTATTCAGCTTATTTCTCTTGATCATTAATTTTTTAATTATTCAAAACATAAAAAAACCGCGATAAACGCGGCTTTTTACTAAAGGAAAAGCTAAAAAATTAAGCTTGACCTTCAACAGCTTGAGCACGTTGCATATTTGCTTCGAACTCTGCATCAAAGTTGATTGGAGTAAGAAGTAACTGTGGGAAGCTACCTTTAGTCACTAAATCATTTACCGCTTCACGTAAGAACGGGAACAAAATATTTGGGCAATAAGCGCCTAAAATATACGGTAAGCGATCTTCTTCGATGTTATCAATCAAGAAAATACCTGATTGAGTGATATCTACAATGAACGCTGTTTCGTTGTCGTTATCGGCTTGTACCACAACTTTTAAAGAAACTTCAAAATGAGTTGGATCAATTTTTTCTGCAGCAGAAGAAAGATTGATATTGAGTTCAGGTTGCCATTGTTTAGTAAAAACCTGCGCCCCTGGAACCTCAAAAGAAATATCTTTTGTATAAATACGCTCTAAAGCTAATTGTGGTTGAACTTGTTGTTCTTCGCTCATTGTTTTTTCCTTAATATGGATGCGATGTTAAGCCAATAATTCGTCGAGTTTACCTTCACGCTCTAAAGCATAAAGTTGGTCAAAACCGCCAATAAACTGATCGTTAATAAAAATTTGTGGGACAGTACGATGATTCGTGCGTTGCATTAATTCAACACGTACTTCCGGTGCTTCAACAGAAAGATTTACTTCTTTGTAAGCAATACCTTTACGCTCAAGTAGCTGTTTAGCTCGAACGCAATACGGGCATACAGAAGTTGAGTAAACAATGACATTTGCAGTCATAATAATTCTCCTTAAGCTTTTGGTTTGCTTTTTACAAGAGGTAAGCCTTGTGCTTTCCAGTTACTAATACCACCATCAAGACGATAGCTGTCATGGTGAGCAACTTTTTGCAAAGCACTACCAGCAACTTGCCCGAGGTTGCAAATAAATACCAATGGACGCTCACTTGCTTTTAATTCATCAGCATGACTTGCAATTTGGCTGAAAGGAATATTGCGGCTGCCACTAATATGACCTTCACGGAAGTCTTTACTATCGCGCAAGTCGATCAGTATGGCATTTTTCGCTTTCACTAAAATACCAAGCGACTGTGGTGAAATTTTACGACCGTTACGTTGACCTTCAAAAATGAAGAACAACACGACCAAGACTCCGAGCGTACCAAACAAAATGGGGTGATTCCCCATAAACTCTAACCAGCGTTCCACAAGTCACCTAAAAAAAATTAAAAACAAAATTGACCTAGAGTATAGCGTATATAGATGGTGATCAAAATCACCACTTCAAGTGCAAAGCGGACAGAAAATTAGTTTTTTTGCTGTGCTTCTTGAATCTCATCATTTAAACGCAAAAAGCTATCTAGGCGCCGTGGTAAAATTTCACCAGATTCTACAGCGTGTTTTAACCCACAGTTCTTTTCATGAGTATGGGTACAATTACGGAATTGGCAAGAACCTAAATGTGCTTCAATTTCTGGAAAGCCCATACGAATTTTTTCTAAATCAAGATGCCAAAGCCCAAATTCACGAATTCCCGGTGAGTCGATTAACGCGCCATTTTTACCGAAATTCATTAAACGTGTAGAGGTTGTTGTGTGCTGACCAAGTGCAGAGTTTTCAGAAATAATATTTGTTTTTTGCTCTGCATCTGGAATTAATACATTAATTAAAGAACTTTTCCCTACACCCGATTGACCAACGAAAGCTACTGTTTCGCCATCTAAACGTTCAGATAAAGCAGATATATCTCCCTTTTTAGACTGACAAATCATCACCTCATAACCCAAAGTTTTATATTCTTCTAATAGCGTAAGAATTGGGTCATTTTCAGTGAGTAAATCTGATTTGTTTAAGACTAAAAGTGCAGGAATGTTAGCGTCTGCGCAAGCCACTAAATAACGATCGATTAATGTCGGAGCTGGTTCAGGAAGGGGAGAAAATACAATTACAATCAAACTGATATTTGCTGCGACTGGTTTAACTTTGTGATAACGGTCTGGACGGGTAAGTAATGAGTTGCGTGGATGAATGGCAGTAATAATGCCTAAACCCGTGTTTGGGTCTGCTTGCCATTTAACCCGGTCACCAGTCACAAGTAACTCAAGGTTAGTTCGAGTATGACAGCGCCATACGCTTTTGAGCTCGATAGGTTTCCAGAATGGTTCTGGTTCTCCTTCGGCAACTTGAGGTTTTTCTGGGTGATGCTCAGGTACAGAGAGTGCCTGTACTTCGAGTTGGCGGCCATAATGTTGTACGACGAGTCCGTCCAGATCTTGTGAAGTATCGGCCTCTTCTTGGCGAGTTTTGTGCTGTTTTTCAATACGACGTTGCTGCTGTTCAGTTAAACGACGCTTACGAATTAAAGCCATTCATATCCCAAAAAACCACTGTTTGAAGATGGCAAAAATAGCATGAAGCGGCTATAGAATTACAGCGCAGATGCAAGAAATTTGCTACTATTGATGTTTTTACGGCATTTTAGAACGTACATACATGAGCAGTACTTTAAATACACGATTAATTTGGATTGATCTGGAAATGACCGGTTTAGATACCGATAATGACCAAATTATTGAAATCGCAACAATTATTACAGATGATAATTTAAATGTACTTGCCGAAGGTCCGGTCTTGGCTATCCATCAACCTGATCGTATTTTAAATGCAATGGATGAGTGGAATACCCGCCAACATGGACAATCTGGGTTAGTTGAGCGAGTTCGTCGTAGCAAATTGACAGCTCGTGATGCTGAGCTACAGACTTTAGAATTCCTAAAAAAATGGGTCAATCCAAAAGTTTCACCGATGTGCGGTAACTCGATTTGTCAGGATCGCCGCTTCTTACATCGTCTTATGCCTGAGCTTGAGCAATATTTCCATTATCGTAATCTTGACGTGTCTACCGTAAAAGAACTTTCAAAACGCTGGCGCCCTGAAATCATGAGCGGTCTGAAAAAGAATGCATCGCATTTGGCAATGGATGATATTCGTGACTCAATTTCTGAATTGAAATATTACCGTGAATACTTCTTTATTATGAATACTGATGGTAAAGATTGATTACGTTGTATACGTAGTATGAAAGGGGGCTGCTGCCCCTTTTTTTATTGCTTAAAGGACATTGTTACAATAATGCCGAGAGCCTGATTTGGCTTTCATATTCATTTTGCTTAAAATGATGTTTTAAATTTTTATTATAAAAAGAGAGCATTTATGCAAAGTAATAACCCGATACTGACACGTGTTGAAACGGTCAGTGACTATAGTCAACCAATGACTGTGCAAGGTGCGATTCAAAAATCTGTTATGTTGACGGTCATTGCAGCGGCTGTGGGCATTGCTTTATTTTTCTACGCAGCTTTTACTGCAAATGTTGGTATTGCCTATGCGGGTGCTATTGTTGGTGCAATTGGTGGCCTGGTTTTAGCTTTGCTTGCCACATTTAAACCGACGACTGCACCAACCTTAGCAATTCCTTATGCACTTTTTGAAGGTGCATTTTTAGGTGGTATTTCTTTTACCTTTCAAATGAAATACCCAGGTGTGCCTTTACAAGCATTACTTGCCACTTTCGTGACAACATTGGTGATGTTTGGTCTATATAAATTTCAGATTGTACGTGCAACAGAAAAATTTAAGTCAGTTGTGATATCTGCATCTCTGGCTATTTTTCTTGTGTTTATCGTGCAGATGATCATGCGTTTAGCATTTGGTTCAAGCATTCCTTATATTTTTGAAAGTAACTGGTTAGGCATTGGCTTTGCTGCATTTATTGCTGTGATTGCGTCACTTAACCTGATTTTAGATTTCGATTTAATTGAAACCAACGCAGCTTATCGTGCTCCAAAATTTATGGAGTGGTTATGTGGAATTGCATTACTCTCAACTTTAGTTTGGATGTATATTTCTTTTTTACGTTTGATTGGTTTGTTATCTGACGATTAAGATTATATTCATTTAGAAGTCGCTCCTCATGAGGGGCGATTTTTTTTCGTGCGATTTTTGAAAAAAGATGCATTATGCAATTTCGAAAACCGTTGAATATTGGCATTATGCTTTAAATTGTTTTGAGTGAGATCGGCATGACACAAGGACTTTTAGCAGGTAAACGCTTTTTGATTGCAGGCGTTGCTAGTAAATTATCAATTGCTTTTGGTATTGCCCAAGCATTACACCGCGAAGGTGCAGAGCTTGCGTTTACTTATCCAAACGAAAAATTAAAAAAACGTGTGGATGAATTTGCTGAGCAATTCGGTTCTAAGCTTGTGTTCCCATGTGATGTTGCAGTTGATAGCGAAATTGACAATGCATTTGCAGAACTTGCAAAACATTGGGATGGTCTAGATGGCGTAGTTCACTCTATCGGCTTTGCTCCTGCACATACACTTGATGGTGATTTTACTGACGTGACTGACCGTGACGGTTTTAAAGTTGCTCATGACATCAGTGCATACAGCTTTATTGCGATGGCACGTGCTGCAAAACCATTATTACAAGCTCGCCAAGGTTGTTTATTGACTTTGACTTACCAAGGTTCTGAGCGTGTTATGCCTAACTATAATGTTATGGGTATGGCAAAAGCTTCTTTAGAAGCTGGTGTTCGTTACTTGGCATCAAGCTTAGGTGTTGATGGTATTCGTGTAAACGCGATTTCTGCGGGTCCAATCCGTACATTAGCTGCTTCTGGTATTAAATCTTTCCGTAAAATGTTAGATGCTAATGAAAAAGTTGCGCCATTAAAACGCAACGTAACCATTGACGAAGTGGGTAATGCAGCATTATTCCTATGCTCACCTTGGGCTTCAGGTATCACTGGTGAAATTCTATATGTAGATGCTGGTTTCAATACTGTTGGTATGAGCCAAAGCATGATGGATGATGAATAAGTTTTAAAATTTATTCAGACATAAAAAAAGCCGTAGTTGAAGGACTACGGCTTTTTTACTGGGCGCAAGTTATTGAGGAAGTTCTTTTACAGGTGAACCGCCTAAAGCTTGCATGAGGGTGACATAAGCGTTGTATTGGCTTTGTTTAGTTTCAACAAGGCTTAAGCGTGCAGTACGTGTAGTTTGCTGAGCATCAAGCAGTGTTTTTAATGCGACAGCACCATAACGATAACGGACTTCAGTTAAACGTTCAGTTTTTTCTGCAAGTTCAACATTACGCTCTTGTAACGCTACTTGTTTATCGAGTTCTGTACGACTTGATAAAGCGTTCTCTACATCAGCAAAAGCCTGATAAAGCGTTTGGCGATATTGAATAATTGCTTTTTCATAATCCAGATTGCTAATCGCAATATCTTTTTTCATATCGTTATATTGCAAAAACGGTAAGCTTAAACTTGCACCTAAAGTTAGGGCAGGGTTGCGTAACAGTTCTGTCAACGATGTACTACTTGATCCCAAACTACTGGTTAAACTAATCGATGGATAGTAGCTCGCCTTAGTGGCATCTTTAGTCGCGAGCGCCTTTTTCAAACGAAGCTCAGAGGCTTGTAAATCGGGGCGGCGCGATAAAATATCGGCAGGTAAGCCCGCACCAATTGCTGGTAGTGCATTGCGTGGCAAACGTTTAGGCTCTTGAATGTTTAACTGTTGCAATGGTTCATGTAAGAGCACGGCAATGGCAGTCCGTGTTTCAACCAATTGTTGCTCAATCTGGCTTAGGCTTGCTTTTTGGCTTTGTACAGATTGTTCTGCTTGAGTAAGATCTACACCTGAAACAGCACCAGCTTTATACTGAATCTGTACTAGTTGATATAGCTTTTGTGAGGTCGCCAGACTCTGCTGAGCAGTCGCATAACGTTCATTTAAATAACCAAGTTGCCAATACAATTTAGCCGTGGTTGCAATTAAACTTTGTCCAGTGGCTTGTAGGTCTTGTTCAGTCGCTAAAGCTTCCCATTTACTTGCTTCAGTTTGGCGTGCAAGCTTACCAAACAAATCAACTTCATAGCTTACGCCCGCACTCATTGATAGACCTTTAGCGCTGTCATCTCCTGAGTTCAAATCAAAAGAATGCCCAGTTGAAACACTAGAGCTAGTACGTAAGCCTTGCTTGTTTGCGGTTAGGTCAGCTTGTAAACGTGCTTGTTTTAAGGTAATGCCTGCGACAGCTAAGTCACTGTTACGTTCTAATACATTGTTTACGAGCTGATTAAGCTGTGCATCACCAAAAAGTGTCCACCAACGGTCAGAATATTGATCGGCAGACATGGTTTTTGCTTTTGTGGCGTCATACTGAAAACTACCCGGAACTTGTACCGCAGGTGTTTCGTAAGGTGTTTTTACCACAGCAGCACATCCAACAAGAGAGCTTGTGAGGAGAAGTGCTGTGCTGAGTTTAGTCATAGAGAAAGACATGCAATTTTCCTTATTCTCGTGATAGTGCTGCAACTGGGTCGAGTTTTGCCGCATTCTTGGCTGGTAAGAAACCAAAAACGACACCAATCAGTGTTGAACACACAAATGCTGCAATAATAGAAGTGCTTGAATAAGCCACGCTAAAGTTACCGCCAGCAAATTTATTAATGAGTTGTCCAAGGCCAAGTGACAGTAAGACACCAAGCACACCACCAATTAAACAGACTAAAATTGCTTCAATAAGAAATTGCTGCAAAATATCACTTTGACGTGCGCCTACAGCCATACGTACACCAATTTCCTGAGTACGTTCAGTCACAGAAACCAGCATAATATTCATAACCCCGATACCACCAACCACTAATGAAATTACGGCAATTGCTGAAACCAGAAGGGTCATCGTGCTGGTTGTTTTCTCGATGGTTTGACGGATACTGTCACTGTTCATGGTGAAAATATCTTGTGCACCATGGCGCTGGGTTAATAAGTTTACAATCGCATTTTCTGCGGCTGTAGTTGAATATTTGTCATTAATACGAACCACAATATTGCGGACATTGGACTGACCTAGCATACGGCTCATTACGGTTGTATAAGGCATATAGACATTTAAGGTGTCGTCTGAGCCCATGCCGCTTGTTTGCGGTTCTACAACCCCGATAATACGCGCTGGTACACTACCGAGTAGTACTACTTGGCCAATTGGATTGCTACCATCGCCAAAGAATTGTTTTTGTGTATTGGTATCAATCACCACATCTTGTGAACGATCACGAACACTACGTTGATCAAAAGTTTGCCCATCTTTAAAGACCAAACCTTTTACATCGAAATAATCATTACTCACACCATTAATGGTGGCGTTTGCTTCATTCTGTTGATAGCGCATAGTCTTGGATGTACTGACCATCGGACTGACTGCACTAACATAAGGTTGAGTCATTAACGCATCGGCATCGGCAGGAACTAAGGTCTTAAAGCTTGCAGTTTTGGAGTTGTCACCAAAACCACGGCCCTGAAACACCGTAATCGTATTTGTTCCCAGACTACTAATATTGCTTAAAATTTGCTGTTGAGAGCCTTTACCTAGAGCGACCACCGTAACAACAGAGGCAATACCAATAATGATGCCAAGCATGGTTAAAAAGGTACGCATGCGATGGGCATTCATAGACAGTAAAGCCATTTGGAAGGCTTCAGATAAACGGTCTAAAGTTGAACGCCATGCAGAAATACTTTTGCCTTTCTTCTGTTTACCTTGTAAAGCAGGAGCGGCATCAGGATCAGACTTGATTGGTTCAGCTGCTTGATCTGGAACATTAGGACGGTCACTAATAATTTCTCCGTCACTAATCTCGATAATACGAGTCGCATTTTTTGCAACTTGCATATCGTGTGTCACCAGAATAATAGTGTGACCAGCAGCATTGAGTTCACGCAAAATACGCATAACTTCAACGCCACTATGAGAGTCGAGTGCTCCTGTTGGTTCATCCGCAAGGATAACGTCACCACCATTCATGAGGGCACGAGCAATAGAAACACGTTGCTGCTGACCACCAGAAAGCTGACTTGGTCTATTAAGTGTTTTAGTGCCTAACCCTAATTCGGTAAGTAGAGCTGTTGCGCGTTGTTTACGCTCAGAAGGCGTAACACCTGCATAAACTGCTGGAACCTCAACGTTGCCTTCAGCCGATAAGTCACCCAGTAAATGGTAGCGCTGGAAAATAAAACCAAAATATTCACGACGTAGTCGAGCGAGCTGATCTGGCTCTAACTTACCAGTCTCTTGCCCACTAACTTTGTAACTACCACTGGTAGGGCGGTCTAAGCAGCCCAAAATGTTCATGAGCGTTGACTTACCCGAACCAGACTGGCCGACAATGGCAACCAGTTCACCTTCATAAATGGTAAGGTCAATCCCTTTTAAAATTTGTATTGTGCTTTCGCCAGCAGGGAATTCCCGGACCAGATTGCTGACTTCAAGCAAAGCTTGTTTTGTCATGCTTACATTCCCATTGGGCCACTACGGCGACGGTTATTACTACTATTTGCTGATGCAGCAGAAGTATCTGCACTATCGGCAATGACAACTTGATCACCTTGTTTTAAGCCCGCAAGAACTTGCGCATTTACACGGTTGTTGATGCCAACCAAAATTTGAGTTGGTTTAGTTGAGCCATCGGCTTGTAATACACGTACAACACTTAAAGTTAATTTACCTTGCTCAATTAACTGTTTTTGCTCAGCAGTCAGGTTAAGACGCTCTAAACGAGCTCCATTTCCTTGAGATTTTTTAGCTGCTTCAGGTGTAGAGCTTGCTTTATCAGATGACTGACCTGATTTTCTTTGACCTGAAAATTGTTTAGAGCTAAGTGCTGATGAAGGAACGAGCAAGGCATTTTTAGCTGAGTTTAAAACAATATAAACTTGTGCAGTCATATCAATACGCAATTTACCATCGGTATTTGGCACATCGAATAGGGCATTATAGTAAACGGCTGAACTGGTCGTTGAACTGGTGGTATTCGTTGATTCGCTAGAAATTGAATCAGGAGCAGGTTCAATTTGACGTAAGGTTGCGTAACGCTTAGTGTCTTCACCTAAGGTAGTGAAATAAACCTGTTGGCCTTTCTCAACTTTCATAATGTCAGCTTCACTGACTTGCGCCTTAATCGTCATATTTTGTAATTTTGCAATTTTGACAATTGTTGGCGCACTTTGGTTTGCGTTTACCGTTTGACCTTCTTCCGTCACAATTGCGACAACCGTACCATCAGTTGGAGCAAGAATACGGGTATAACCAATATTGGTTTGCGCCGTAGATCTTGTTACTTTTGCAGATTCGATTTGCGCATCTAATGCTTTGATTTGTGCTTGAGCTGTTTTATAGCTTGCTTCAGCCGATTCTAGATCTGCGCGTGGTGTTGCATCTTGCGCATACATTTGTTGCTGACGGCGGTATTCAAGTTGTTTTTCATTCAAAGAAGCAACTTGTTGAAGACGCTGTGCTTCTAAATTCTTAATATTCGCATCAGAAGTTTTTAAACTATTTTCTTGGGTCGTTGAGTCAATTTGCGCAATAAGTTGACCTTGCTTAACCTGATCGCCTAGTTGTACATACATCTTTTTAACCTGACCAGATACCTGTGCACCGACACTAATCAGTTTGGTTGCATCAAGTGTACCCGTTGCAAGTACATTATTTTCAATATCCCCGCGTGTTACCTCGGCAGTAATATATTGTGGCTGCTGCTGTTTTGGCTTGAAAAACTTCCAGGCTAAAAGAGCAATAATGACTATACAGACGATGATAATAACAAGTTTGATTGGCTTTATTTTTGGCATGGCGAGAGGTCGAAAAGTTTAAAATTTAATTTAGTATAAAAGCGAAATGAGGATAAAACGTGAATTTTTATGATATTTCCGGAATGATGAAAAATGATTGAGCCGAATTATTGTATAAATAGTGTTTTTCCACATAATTCAGCAATCGCTTGCTGCATTAAATGTTCTGCATTTTCGTTCGACATTCCTTTAATTGCTGCGTCAATTTGCAATAGAAGGGTAGACCAGCCTAAAAACTGTTGTGGATTTAGTCTTCTTAAGGCTTGTTGATATAGACCAACCTTTGTTTTCCATATACCAAGCTGTAGGGCATTATGAGGTTGCTCAAACAATTGCATCAACAAGCGCATTTCTTTACTGAGAGTCCATAAAATCAGACTATCTGGTTCGCCTGCTGCAATTAGATATTGAAAAATCTTAATAGATTGGCCAAGGTTGCCTTCTAATAACGCATCACTTAAATCATAGGTGGTATAGCGTGATTGATCTTGTAAACAAGCATATAAATGCTCAATCAAAATCAGTTTTTGGTCTGGAAATGTGTCTCTTACACGCATCAAGCTGTTTTTTGCTGCAAGCAAATTGTGCTCATGATGTTGCATTAACCATTGCCAAGCATCATTGTCGAGTTGGATCTCTAACTTTTCTGCTTCTACGTTTAAAATACGTTGACGGTCTTGTGGGTAATTTGCCGTTAGAGCAACTACAACCCCATTTGCTTCAACAACTTGAAAAAAAGCAGATTTTAAGCTGCTACTATCTTGTTTGGGTAAAACAATTAATAACAGGTTATGTTCATTATGTTGTATATAGCTTTTAAGTTGTTTTAAGCCATTTGCATCAGGTTTTATATTGCCATGTACTTCAATAGCAAGCTGTTGAGAAAATAAAGATAAGCTATTAAGTGCGTTAAAGACATTTTTCCAGTCGCTCACGCTACTAATATCATAGCGCTGTCTTTCAACTTCTTGTTGTTGCCAGCTTTTGCGAAAGGCATCTAATAAATTTTGTTCTAATAAGGGTTCTTGCCCATGCAAAATCCACGCACCCCGAGCTTCCGGAGTACGTTTTAAGGCTTGTAAATAGTCAATTTTCATTGCAGGCAAAAATACAGATTAAGGCTGAGCTTTTGGCAAACGATTTGCTGAAATCTGACGAGTGATTTGTTGTGCAATATCATCAATCACAATATGTTGTAAGTAAGTTTCTTGCTGATTTTCAGTGTTGACTGTTGCCAAGTCATATTGATAACTACGAGATGCAGTTAATGAGCGTGGTTCAGTAATTTTATTACCCTGACGATCTTCAATCTGGAAGGTTACGGTTAGGCGTAATAATACTTCTGTCAGTTTTCCATTTAAAAGCTGACGACGTGGTGTGTATTCCAAAACACGGAGTACATAGGCATCACTATCATTACTGAATTGAACACCATTGGCAGCCAAATACACTTTTAACTGCGTTTCCAAATCATCAGTTTTAGCTGGTAACTCAAGGCTTAACTTTTTATAAACAAGCGGAGTAGCAGTCGGGTTGGTTCCTTTTAAGTGAAATCCACACCCGACTAAGCCTGCACTAAGGCCTAAGGTTAAAACAACAGCGGCTAAACGTTTGGCTAAGTGCATGCTTGATCCTCTCATTAATAACTTTAATTAAACCACGAGGTTAACTAGTTTATTTGGAACTACAATTTCTTTTTTTGTTGGTCCGGTTAAGAATTGTTGAACTTCTGGTAGAGCTTTAGCTTGAGCTAATAGATCTTCTTTAGAAATATCAACAGAAACTTCTAGTTTACCGCGAAGTTTACCGTTAACCTGTACAACAATCGTTTGCGTATTACGTGTTAACGCAGAAGCATCCACTTCAGGGAACGTTGCTGCTGTAACATCTGTACCAAATTGAGCCAATAAAGTTTGGCTTAAATGTGGTGCAAACGGTTCAAGCAAAGTTAAAAGTGTAGTGATCGCTTCACGTTCTACAGCAATGTCGTTGTCATCTTTTGCTTCAAACTTGTTGCTTGCGTTTAACAACTCCATTAAAGCAGCAATAGCAGTATTGAATGCATGACGACGTTCAATATCATCACTTACCTTTTGAATGGTTTCGTGTGTTTTACGACGTAAATCTTGAGCATCTTTAGACAAGTTTGCAGTATCGATTGTAGAAGTTGAGTTTCCTTTTTCAAGGAAGCCTGCTACAAGACGCCATACACGTTTCAAGAAACGGTTTGCACCTTCAACACCTGCATCAGACCATTCTAAAGATTGATCTGGTGGAGCAGCAAACATCATGAATACACGAGCAGTATCTGCACCGTATTGATCAATAATTGCTTGTGGATCGATACCGTTGTTTTTCGACTTAGACATTTTTTCTTGTCCGCCGATGACAACTTCTTGACCATCACCTGAATATTTCGCAGAAAGAATACGACCTTTTTCATCGCGTTCTAACTCAATATCAGCAGGGTTAAACCAAGTTTTCTTACCATTTTCTGCTTCACGGTAGAACGTGTCTGCAAGCACCATGCCTTGAGTTAACAAGTTGGTGAATGGTTCATTACCTTGTACAACGCCTTCATCACGCATTAATTTGTGGAAGAAACGTGCATAAAGTAAGTGAAGAATCGCGTGCTCAACACCACCGATGTATTGGTTCACAGGAAGCCAGTTTTGAGCTGCTTCAGGTTTAACCATACCACCAGTGAAGTCTGGAGAAGCATAACGTGCATAGTACCAAGATGACTCTACGAAAGTATCTAAAGTATCTGTTTCACGACGTGCATCGCCACCACAACAAGGACATTTAGTTTCATAGAATTCAGGCATTTTATTAAGCGGGTTGCCTGAACCATCTGGTACAACGTCAGTTGGTAATACAACAGGAAGTTGATCTTCAGGCACTGTGACTTGACCACAAGTATCACAGTTAATCATTGGAATTGGACAACCCCAGTAACGTTGACGAGATACACCCCAGTCACGTAAACGGAATTGAACTTTAGAATTTGCTAAATTTTGTGGTTCTAATTTTGCAAGGAATGCATCAAAAGCAGCTTGGAATTCTAAACCGTCAAACTCGCCAGAGTTAACAAGTTTACCTTCTTTAGAACCGTACCATTCTTGCCACTGGGTTGCAGAGTAGTCTGCATCGTCAGCGCCTTTAGCATCAATGACTTGCTTGATTGATAAATTAAACTTGTTAGCAAATTCAAAATCACGTTCGTCATGTGCAGGCACAGCCATAACAGCGCCAGAGCCATATGACATTAATACGTAGTTTGCGATCCAAACAGGAAGCTCTTCACCAGTTACAGGATGTTTTACAAACAAGCCTGTTGCCATACCTTTTTTCTCAGCTGTTGCCAAGTCCGCTTCTGCAACCGAACCCATGCGGCATTCTTCAATAAATGCAGCCAATTCAGGGTTAGTTTCAGCAGCTTTAAGCGCAAGAGGGTGTTCTGCTGCAACAGCAACATAAGTCACACCCATAAGCGTGTCAGCACGAGTTGTATAAACAGTTAAACCGTCAGCATAAATTTCAGTATTGGCAGATGGGAACGTAATTTCCATGCCAGTAGAGCGACCAATCCAGTTACGTTGCATGGTCAACACTTGTTGAGGCCAGCCGTCTTGTAGGGTGTCAAGATCGTCTAATAATTCTTGTGCATAATCCGTAATACGGAAGTAGTACATTGGAATGTCACGTTTTTCAACCAATGCACCTGAGCGCCAGCCACGACCATTTTCAACTTGTTCGTTTGCCAAAACTGTTTGGTCAACCGGATCCCAGTTTACTGTTGAAAGTTTACGGTAGATCAGGCCTTTTTTATAAAGCTGAACAAATAACCATTGTTCCCAGTGATAATACTCTGGTGTACACGTTGCGAACTCGCGATCCCAGTCTACAGATAGACCCAATTTTTTTAATTGGTCACGCATGTAGGCAATGTTTTCAAATGTCCATTTTGCCGGAGCAACTTTATGGGCAATTGCTGCGTTTTCAGCAGGTAAACCGAATGCATCCCAACCCATAGGTTGTAATACAGTTTCACCTTTTAAACGGTAAAAACGGCTAATTACATCGCCAATTGTATAGTTACGCACATGCCCCATATGCAGCTTGCCGCTTGGGTAAGGAAACATTGACAGGATGTAGCGATGTTTACCTTCGACAGTGTCGGCAACTTTAAAGACTTTACGATTTTCCCAATCTTGTTGAACTGATGGTTCAATCGTGTTTGCTTGATATTCGGGGTCAATGTGAGAAATAGTCATAGACGTAAGCTATACAACGAAAATTGAAATGAAAGATTGCTGCACAGCATAGCGCAAAATAAGGGGAAATGTCAGTTTTTAGATCAGGATTTTATCTTTTAATATGAGCAGTAAACATTTCCCAATCCATTCTTCTTTATTTTAAATAATAGAAGAGTGGTGAAAATATTCACCACTCTCATTTTGGTTATCGTGCTGCTGCGGATGGGGCGGGCGGAACTGGTACAGCGGGTACGCCTTTTTCCGGTACTACGTTAGCTGTTTCTTGCACTACTTTATCTGTTTTATCCTGAGATTGTTGTTCTGAGGTGGGTGTCGAATTTTTTACCGATGGTTGACTGCCGTAAGTTGAAACTTTGTTCAAGTTTTTTGCACTCTTAGGTGGCGGAGTCGTGGTGTAATGTGTAGAGCCACTTTTATCCATCCATTTATAATATTGCTGTGCCTGACTTTGACTTGAGTAAACTAAAATCGCTGTTGTTACTGCTGTATATAAGCTTGTTTTTAAATAAGATAAATTCATATCAGATCTTCCCCAAAAAAGCTGACTATATTTAAATAAAGTTTATAAATAAGCAATTTACAATGTATGGTTTTATATAAAAAAGAATAATTATTTTTAATAAATAGGGATTGGAACTACCAAATTTACGATTTAATTTTAGATTAAAAAAGAAGCAGCTAAAAAATTTTATGGAAAAACCTTTTCTTTAATCTTGACTTTAATGAATTAAACAACAAAAATGCTTCCTTTAGTTTTATATGCGATTATTTGATCACCCTTCGAATAACCGTCATGTTTTGTAATAGACATTCTCTCTAGCCGAGAGATTGATTTTACTTAAAGTATGTATATCCAGACATGCTTTATTAATGTTAAAAAAGCTTATACGGCTGAAAAACAGAAATTTTTCTATTGCAACGAAAACTAGACAATATGTGTGCTATAACAGTGCAGACAATTCAATGAATGAAACACTATTTGTGCCTTCCATAAATAGTGATAAAGATTTTAGGGTGAATCACGTTGGAACTTTTATCTGGTGGTGAAATGCTCGTTCGTGCTCTTGCGGACGAAGGCGTTGAACATGTTTTTGGTTATCCAGGCGGCGCTGTATTACATATTTATGATGCGCTATTTCAACAAGACAAAATTAATCATTACCTCGTACGTCATGAACAAGCTGCTGGTCATATGGCAGATGCTTACTCACGTGCTACAGGTAAGACTGGCGTAGTACTGGTCACTTCTGGACCTGGCGCAACTAATACTGTGACTCCAATTGCAACAGCTTATATGGACTCAATCCCAATGGTGATTTTGTCTGGCCAGGTTGCATCACATCTTATTGGTGAAGACGCTTTCCAGGAAACTGATATGGTGGGTATTTCACGTCCTATCGTGAAACACAGCTTCCAAGTTCGTCACGCAAGTGAAATTCCTGCAATTATCAAAAAAGCATTTTATATTGCATCAAGTGGCCGTCCTGGCCCAGTTGTAGTCGATATTCCAAAAGATGCGACAAATCCTGCAGAAAAATTTGCGTACGAATATCCTGAAAAAGTGAAGATGCGTTCTTATCAGCCACCTTCACGTGGTCATTCTGGTCAAATTCGCAAAGCGATTGATGAGCTTTTAAGTGCTAAACGCCCTGTAATTTATACTGGTGGCGGTGTTGTTCAAGGTAATGCATCTGCATTATTGACTGAGTTGGCTCATTTGTTGGGCTACCCAGTGACAAATACACTTATGGGTCTTGGTGGCTTCCCTGGCGATGATCCACAGTTTGTGGGCATGTTGGGTATGCACGGTACTTATGAAGCAAACATGGCGATGCATAATGCTGACGTCATTCTTGCAATTGGTGCTCGTTTTGATGACCGAGTAACCAATAACCCAGCAAAATTCTGTGTGAATGCCAAAGTTATTCATATTGATATTGATCCGGCGAGCATTTCAAAAACGATCATGGCGCACATTCCGATTGTAGGGGCGGTTGAGCCTGTACTTCAGGAAATGTTGACGCAATTGAAACAATTGAATGTGTCTAAGCCTAACCCTGAAGCAATTGCTGCATGGTGGGATCAAATTAATGAATGGCGTAAAGTTCATGGCTTGAAGTATGAAACACTGGCTGATGGCACAATGAAGCCACAGCAAGTTGTTGAAGCTTTATATAAAGCGACCAATGGTGATGCCATCATTACTTCGGATGTGGGTCAACACCAAATGTTTGGCGCGTTGTACTACAAGTACAAACGTCCACGTCAATGGATTAACTCAGGCGGATTAGGCACCATGGGCGTAGGTTTACCTTATGCAATGGCAGCCAAGTTAGCTTTCCCAGATCAACAGGTAGTTTGTATTACCGGTGAAGCTTCAATTCAGATGTGTATTCAGGAGCTTTCAACTTGTAAGCAATACGGTATGAACGTGAAGATCTTGTGCTTGAATAACCGTGCTTTAGGTATGGTTAAACAATGGCAAGATATGAACTATGAAGGCCGTCACTCAAGCTCATATGTTGAATCATTACCTGATTTTGGCAAGTTAATGGAAGCTTATGGTCATGTTGGTATCCAAATTGATCATGCTGATGAACTAGAGTCGAAGCTTGCTGAAGCAATGGCAATTAATGATAAATGTGTATTCATTAATGTCATGGTTGATCGTACAGAACATGTTTATCCAATGCTGATCGCAGGTCAGTCAATGAAGGATATGTGGTTAGGTAAAGGGGAGCGTACATAATGAGACATATTATTTCTGTACTCGTTGAAAACGAAGCTGGTGCGCTTTCTCGTTTGGTGGGTTTGTTCAGTCAACGTAACTACAACATTGAAACGTTGAATGTAGCTCCAACCGAAGACCCAACTTTATCACGTCTGACGTTAACTACTTATGGCGATGACCATAAGATTGAACAGATTACAAAGCAGCTCAACAAACTTGTTGAAGTTGTAAAAGTAGTAGATTTATCAGAAGGTTCACACATTGAGCGTGAACTGATGTTGATTAAAGTAAAAGCGTTAGGTGCTTCACGTGCTGAAATTAAGCGAACAGCGGATATTTTCCGTGCGCAAATTGTAGACGTGACACCAACTACCTATACCATTCAAATAGCAGGGACAACTGAAAAATTAGATGGTTTTATCGATGCGCTTGCAGAAAACACTATTCTAGAAGTCGTTCGTTCAGGTGTATCTGGTATCGCCCGTGGCGAAAAAGTATTAGCCATTTAATTTTTTAAAAGTATTTTAGCGGAGAACACAAATGCAAATTTTTTACGATAAAGACTGTGACTTATCAATCATCCAAGGCAAGAAAGTAGCGATTGTTGGTTACGGCTCTCAAGGTCATGCTCATGCACTTAACCTTAAAGACTCAGGCGTAGACGTAACTGTAGGTTTACGCGCAGATTCAGCTTCTTGGAAGAAAGCTGAAAATGCTGGTCTTAAAGTTGCAGAAGTTCCTGCTGCTGTTAAGCAAGCTGACCTCGTAATGATTTTGACTCCAGATGAATTCCAATCACAACTTTACCGTGACGTGATTGAGCCAAACATCAAAGAAGGCGCAACTTTAGCATTTGCTCATGGTTTCTCAATTCTTTATAACCAAGTTGTTCCACGTAAAGACTTAGACGTAATCATGGTTGCTCCGAAAGCACCTGGTCACACAGTTCGTTCAGAATACCAACGTGGTTCAGGTGTTCCTGACTTAATCGCAATTCACCAAGATGCTTCTGGTAATGCTCGTAACGTTGCTCTTTCTTATGCTTCAGGTGTAGGTGGCGGCCGTACTGGTATTATCGAAACTTCATTCCGTGAAGAAACTGAAACTGACTTATTCGGTGAGCAAGCAGTTCTTTGTGGTGGTGCGGTTGAACTCGTGAAAATGGGCTTCGAAACTTTAGTTGAAGCTGGTTATGCACCAGAAATGGCTTACTTCGAATGTTTACACGAACTTAAATTGATCGTTGACTTGATGTTCGAAGGCGGTATCGCTGACATGAACTACTCAGTATCTAACAATGCTGAGTATGGCGAATATGTAACTGGTACTGAAGTAATTAACGAACAGTCTCGTGAAGCAATGCGTAATGCATTGAAACGTATTCAATCTGGCGAATACGCGAAGATGTTCATTCAAGAGGGTGCATTAAACTACCCATCTATGACTGCTCGTCGTCGTCAAAATGCTGCGCATGGTATTGAAGTAACTGGTAATAAGTTACGTTCAATGATGCCATGGATTCAAGCAAACAAAATCGTAGACAAAGAAAAGAACTAATTTTCTTTTTCTAAAGCTTCAAAAGAACCCTGCGCTAAGCAGGGTTCTTTTTTTATACTATTTTTGTTTGAATATGAAAAGAGCCATTGAGACAACTCAACTGGATTAAAGAAATTCTATATTTTTCATATAATTGGCTGCTTAATTTTTGGTTACTCTATTGATTTATAAAGTAAAAAATACTTGACCAAAAGATAGATAATGTTATTGTTTATAACTGACTGAATAAGTCAAATTTACTAAAATTTCTTTAACATGTTTAATTGTATTTTGGGCAATGAGTTGAACAAAATAAAAAAAAGTATTGAATAATCATGGAAGTCCACTATGGGTCATGTTGATTACGATAGCACATTGATCGTCGGCTCTTTTATTGCAGCTGGCATCATTTGCTTTCTTGTAATTTCCATGGAACAATTAATATTCAAGCAAATCTATAAAAAATTTGAGTTTTTAATTTTATTTATCAATGGATTATTGCTGGCATCAGCAATTAGCATTGTTCATATTATTGGTATACAAGCTTATCATCTGTTTGAAACAGTCAACTCGAATATTCCTTTAATTACCGTTTCATTTGCCATTAGTGCTTTGCTATCGTGCATCGCCATGTGGTTGACTTCACGTTTTACGCTACCTTTATTCCGGCTCATTTTAAGCTCTATTATTATGGGAATCGGAATTTCAGCTTCATATTACATTAGTATGTTGGGCTGGAATATTAATATCTACAAAAAAGATTACACCTCTTTCTTGCTATTATTTTCTGTATTAATTGCGATGAGCGGTTCAGGGCTGGCATTTTTATTAGTCTATAAATTAAAAGATACCGAACGTCATCGTTTAACTTTGAAAATCGCATTTTCGGTTATGATGACCTTAAGTATTATGGGAATGCATTATACAGCGCTCATTGCGACGAATATTACTGATAAATTTATTAGCCAATATCAGGCTGAACATGACCTATTATTATTTACGATTATCTTGGTCACGTGTCTGGTACTGGTCGCAAGTTTTATTGTCGCGATGTTGGAACAGCGCCTCACTCAACAAAATTTAGAGTTGCGTAAGGCAAATAAAGAATTAGCTAATCTTTCTATACAAGATAATTTAACTAAACTACCAAACCGTCTTTACTTAGTTGATTATGCAGAAGTATTACTCTCGGATCATCGCTATAAAGACCAGAAAATTGCTTTTTTATATATTGATTTAGATCGGTTTAAATCGGTTAACGATGCTTTTGGACATCATGTCGGTGATCAATTACTCATTCAAATGGCGAACCGTTTGCATTGGCAACTCAATGAAAAATGTAAGCTACTTAGAATTGGTGGTGATGAGTTTTTGCTTATTGCAGAAAATACAAATGCAGACGAAGCAGTTGTTTTAGCCGAGAAAGTTTTACAACTGATTCAGGAAAGTTATCAAATTTCTGGTAAGGAAATTAATATTTCTGCAAGTTTGGGTGTGGCACTCTTTCCTGAGCATGGACAGAATGTTCAGGACTTACTCATGAACGCTGATGCCGCCATGCTCATGTCTAAGGAGCAAGGTCGGAATACGTATACCATCTTTAGTTATTCAACCCATCAGCAAGAAACAAGAAGTCAGTCGAAACTGATCAATGATCTTTATAAAGCCGTAGAAGAAAAACAGTTCATCTTATATTACCAACCAAAATTTAATACCAATCTTGAAGTTTGTGGGGTTGAGGCATTAATCCGTTGGAATCACCCAGCTTTAGGAATACTTACTCCGCATATGTTCATTGAAGGTGCGGAAAAAACGGGTTTGATCATTCCAATGGGGTATTGGGCGCTTGAGCAGGCTTGCCTGCAAATTCAGGAGTGGGAGCGCAGTAACACACCATTTTATCCAGTCGCTGTGAACTTATCGGCACTACAATTTGAAAATAAAAAGTTATTTAGTACACTCGAAGCATTATTAAAAAAATATCAAATTCAACCTCATCACTTAATTGTTGAGATTACTGAATCAACTGCAATGCGGCATATAGACTTGAGTATCCGAGCTTGTGAGCGCTTACGTGACATGGGAATTCGTGTTGCCATTGATGATTTTGGAACAGGGCATTCGAGCTTCTTATATTTAAAAGATTTACCCGTAGACGAGCTGAAAATTGACCGTGGCTTTATTGTTGATTTAAAACCGGGTTCAAAAGAAGAAGTTATTCTAGAAAGTATTATTCATTTAGCGAAAAAGTTAGGTTTAACCGTAACGGCAGAAGGCGTGGAAACTCAGCAGCAGGTTGAGATTTTAATCCGTTTAGGATGTCAGCAATTCCAAGGTTATTTATTGGGGATGCCAGTTCAGGTTGATCAGCTCATTGAGTCTCAAGGTGCTCATTTTGCTTAGTCTTAATGGGTGGATTAGGCTACTCCAATTTTTTTTAAAAGACTGATGACTGATTTCTCAATAAATTTTTCAATTAAAACTATTTGATTGTATATAATATTTAAACTAATAATTAATTTAATCTAATGAAAAACAATAAGAAATTTAAAATCTTGTCATAAAAGCTACATTGACACCTGTAAACTCTCAGATTATCCTTTGCAAGCTGGCCTACATTGCCAGTCGGTTTTAGCAGACCGTGATGAAAGATCGCATCAGAGTTATTCCGTCTGAGGGATAGTCTTATGCGTAAACTCCTCGTCTCCTCCCGTAGCGGTAGGACGGGAGAGGGACACCCTCGGGTGTGCTGGTTAAATCTTTCACCAGTCTGCTAACCCTCTTTCGTTCTGCCACCATAATTCTTGATTAATGCTTTGGCAGAACTCCCAATATAAAGGAGTTGGCTATGCATTCTATTTTTATACCTCCAGACTAGTCTATAGCGCGGTTTGATGACCTTTGGGTTTTCAAGCATTAGCTCGTCACGACCAAAAAATCATATCAACAATAAAACTTGAGATGCGCTGAGGCAGTCTTTCGAGGGCCTTTGCATGCCTTTTTTTGCTTAAAACAAGAGCCTAGGCAGTTTTATCTCATTGAGACACAACAAGAACTGATTTTTATAACGGTAAAACTATGCAACATTTAGATCTTCCATTTCGTGCTTTACGCGTGCTCCATTCTGCAAGATATCTCTTTAATAATTATGGTTTTCACAAAGTCGGGGTGGACCGAATTATTGAAGCAGCAAAACTCCCCAAAGCTACCTTTTATAATTACTTTCACTCAAAAGAAAGGCTCATTGAAATGAGCTTAACCTTTCAAAAGGATGGTTTAAAACAAGAGGTGCTTTCAATCATTTATGTTCAGAAAGGCTTAACCGTAATTGAAAAACTCCGCAAAATTTACTTCTTACATGCAGATTTAGAAGGCCTTTATCATTTGCTATTTAAAGCTATTTTTGAAATTGAAAAGCTTTACCCAAAGGCCTATCAAGTAGTGGTTGAGTACAGAAACTGGCTCATTAGCGAGATTTATAGACTGCTTTTAACAAAGAACTCAGAGGCCTCAAAAGAAGATGCACACATGTTTTTATTTGTGGTGGACGGTGCTATGGTTCAGCTTTTAGGTGAAAACAGTGTGGATGATAGAGATGCGTTATTGGAGTATTTCTTACGGAATATCGCGATGGATTAATAATATATAAATGTGCATAGTTATAAGTAGTAAAGGTTTAGTTATTCTTAATAAAACTCTTATTTTAACTCCTTAAATTTATATAAATTATAAAATTAAAATAAAGAAAGTGAGAGTAGCTCCTGTGTTTAAAATAGCAGGGGCTTTGCTTTTATAGGGGGGTGTGACAATAATTTAGATAGATTTTATCAGTAGAGCTGTAATTCATGCTCTACTCATTTTTTTAATGATATTTTAATTCTTCTACAAAACACCTAAAACTATTAAATTGATATATTAAGCGGCGGAGCACGCTTGAGTTTCTTCAAAATTAATAAGCTTTGTTATATAAGACCATGTTTGTTCAGAATTAATTTTTGATTTATTTATTGTGCCATCAATAATGATGCCATCAATAATATTAAGGAAAAGATTGGTAAGCGTATGGGCATCTTTGATTTCTAATTCTACACATGTTGAGAAAACCAATTTGTAAATCCATTCTCGATATTTATTAACCTGATCTTTAATAGACGGGTACAATTGTAGAACCTCAATGGTGGCTTTTTTAAATAAACAACCATTGAAATCATCTGCATTAATCCAGTCGATATACCAGTTGAAAATAGTTTTAAGTCTAATTAACGGATTGTTAATATTATTAATTTTTCCTAATATTGAAGATTGGATTTCCAAATTTCTTTCATGAAGGCACTCTTCAATTAAGTTTTCTTTAGAAGAAAAGTACTTATAAAAAGTCATTTTTGCCACATTGGACTCAGCAATAATCTTATCAACACCAACAGATGTATAGCTTTTCTGGTTAAAAAGGGATGTTGCTGTTGTTATAATATTTTCTCTTTTTGTCATCGGGTTCACCGTCGCGAATATTTTTGATTAACTTTGCTATTGTAAGTGTTAAAGCTTAAATAAAACTTATTTTATAATATTTAAAAAACTATATTTATTCAATAGTTTGGTTAATCTTAAAAAATAATATTTTATATATTTGGTTGGCAATAATTTACTTTTTTAAATATTATTAATTAATCCATTGATTTGTTGAGTTAATAGACATAATATCAGGTTGTTAAGGATGGGTATATGGATTTTATTTTAGCAATTGAATGCAAATTGAAATAAGGGAATCCCCCACTTAACTATAAGAAAAAACTTTTTATTGAGAATGATTATGTCAAAAAAATTTGAAGATTTTAATAATCCACGAGAAAAAGCATTGCAGGGGATGAGAAATAGTATTCCTGCAAAACAATGGGAAGAAAATTTAAAGTTTCTCAAACAGTTAAGAAATAAAATTGCAGAATTACCAGTTTGTAAACATCCTGCAATTGAAATATTAAATCATGGTTATCTAGATAAGGATACTTTAACTCATATTCATTTAGAATATCGTCATGCAATTGTACAGATTTTTACTGATGCTTTATTACAAGCGCAGTTCCAAACAAAACAACTGGAACCAAAACTCCATTCTGGAGCTAAAATGTTTCCACGGGTATTATTAAGTTTAAATGTACTTGATGAATTCGGTTTTAGACCAGGATTGGGTAAAGATGATTATTATTTGGGGAATCCTGAATATGCTCATTATCCATTGTATGAAGATTTACTTAATGATTATGGTTTGACAGAGGCTGATCGTCGTAATTATAAACCATCAAAAGCTGCAGATCAGGTCCGTTCATTCTTAGAATCTTCTTATGATAGTTATATCAATGTAGTTGCATTGTTAGCAGTTGCCGAAGAAGAGGTTATTCTTTTTAGTCCTCCATTACGTGAAGCGACTAAATTTGTGAATATCGATGTTGAAGGAGGCGGATATTACCATGTGCATGGTGTATCTACTGATGAAACGTCTGAGGCCGCTGATGATGACCATCAGGATGACCTCTGGTTTGCCTTAGCGCAAGCAATTACAAAAGATGATTATGAAGGCTTAACCAAGCTATGTATTGATTATTGTGCTTTATGGAATGAGTTCTGGGATGTACAAATTGCCGATGTGCAATTTATTGAAGAAAAGAAACTGGCATAAGATATTCAGCTAAGTCCTAAAAAAGCCTATCCGCAATCGGATGGGCTTTTTTGATTGTAAAATCTCTAATGAGCAAAGTTGTATTCTCAAAAAATGTTCAAAAATCTTATGAGTGACTGATGGCATATCAACAATCATTAAACAGTTCTATAAATCTGCTACAATTACGCCAATTTTTATTTTGATCGACTTTAGATCTTTGGCACTGCAATCTCCGCAGTAGGTGTATTTCATGAGTTTTAAAGATGAGTTAGCGGCACAGGTTGCTCAACGCCGCACATTTGCCATCATTTCCCACCCGAATGCTTGAGTCCAATTCATCTCCTTTCATCTTCATTCATTTCCCCTAGAAAAAGAATTACAAATATATATTTTTATTTAATTTTGAATCATAATTATTGAATGTAGTAATTCAACCCATTTCATCATTATTCAAGCTAAGTCATCTAATTTGTGTACATTATTGTGTACAAATTTCAGATTTTGAATTGGATTAATAAATATTTGTACACAGGTCTGCTTATGGCGCTTACGGATACATGGCTTAAGAAGAATTTAGGAAAAGAACGTGAAGATACACTTGTTGAATCTGATCAAGATGGATTGAGTGTTCGAGTTTCACCTAAAGGTAAAATTACATTTCAAATGCGATTCCGTTATAACGGAAAGCAAGCACGTTTAGATTTTGGTAGTTATCCGTTACTGAGCTTAAAAGATGCCCGAGCTGAATTATTGAAAATGAAGTCGGTATTGGAGCAGGGACATGATCCGCGGATTCACAAAAAAGTAGAGAAAGTAAAAATTGCTGAGGCTGTTACATTTAAAGAACTGTACGGAACGTGGCATGAGAAATACTGCTTAAGAGAAAAAAAGCAGGCTGAAGAAATTCATAGAACATTTGAACTTTATGTATTTCCTGTGTTTGGTGCTTTACCTGTGGATTCTATTACTTTACATGCTTGGTTGGAGCTATTGGAAGCTCACTTGGAGAAATCTGAATCTATTACTGAGCGTATTTTGGTAAATACGAAGCAGTGTTTAGAGTGGGGTATCAAAAGAAAACTTATAGAAAACAATCCTATTCGTCATATTTCTGGGAAAAATGATTTAGGTATTAAGAAGCGTCGAGGAACACGAATTTTAACAGATGAAGAAATTACGCTGGCTTGGTGTATTTGTGATGAGTCCAGAATGACTCTGAAAAATGCACTTTTTATAAAATTGTGTCTATTTTTTGGTTGCCGTAATGGTGAATTAAGGACATCAGAGAAGACATTCATTGATTTGAAAAAAATGATTTGGACCGTTCCACCAGAATTACATAAGACTGGTAAAAATACAGGGCTTCCTTTGATACGCCCTATTATTCCAGAAATAGTGCCATTGATTGAACAAGCTATGTCGTTGAATGATTCAAAATTTATGTTTGTTAATGACGGGACGACTGAGATGATGAGTCTTAAGAGTCCGGGAAGTTTGCCGTATAACATAATGCAGTATGCTCGTAGAAAGTATGATATCAATATGCCACATTGGTCTATACATGATTTGCGTCGTACTGCTCGTACCAATTTTAGTGCTTTTACATCTCGTGATGTTGCTGAGCTAATGGTAGGTCATGCTATGCCAGGAGAACAGGGGACATATGATCTTTATGACTATCTTGAACCCCAAGCTAAAGCATATCAATTGTGGTGGGATAAATTGAAAAGTCTGGCTATGTAGCCAGACTCTCTATATTGTTTTTGAAGTACTTTTCTTCCCATTCGTTAAAAGTATCTTCATCCCATAAACTCATAGAGCCAGCCCCCTTTTTTGCAGGTGCGGGCATGGGTTTCACGAATAACTTTTGTTTCGGTTGTTGATAGCGCCAAAGGGTTGCTGCTGAACAACCTTTTAGACGCTCTCGAACTTCTTTTGAGGTTAAATAAGCCATGGTATTTCCAGTTCTTGGGTTGTTCAATAGTTAATCTTTTTTAGCTTTAGAAAATAAAACTTTAAAAGTAGGATGAGTTCCACCCACTCTGATGAACTTATCTGTACCCACCACATACGCTTTTAACCGTTTCATCTGTTCCTTGAAATCAGATGATTTCTTAATAAATCGGTTACTTAATAGAAATCCATTTAGGGGGTTGGATGCCAATACCACCTGATTCTGACTATTAGGTTCTACCAAACGTTTAACCTCTTCCATGAACTTTAGATTGGTAAAATTGCACGGATCGTTAATAAACTGACATTCAGTGAAGACTAAATAACGGCAGATGAGTTGGTAATTGACAGTTATTTCCCGTTTAACCAATACACCACATACTGCATTTTCTGTACTTTGGCAGATGAGTCGTGTGATTTCTCCATCTATAGACTCTGAGAAAGTTGATTGGCTGGAAAATGCAACATTGGAAAACAAGTGCGGGTTTAAAGGATAGATACAAACCACCTCATTCATGTCGCAACCTTTAACAGCTTTTTTTAATTCTTTCATGAGCTGATCATACCGTTGTTCACCTTCATCGAACTGCTCATTCCAATGGTTAAGCTGATGATCATATTGGCGAGTTAGTAGGGAGTCGTTAAAGAGCTGAATGTTATTCAGGATAAAATCCTGATTAAGTTCTTGATTGGGTGGGATATATAGGAGTCCACTCTGATTGAAGAAACAAGAGCTGGCTTCTAGAAATGGACTCATCTTGGCATGCATCATCCGTCCATTCATGAAGGGACTGTCTTTAATGATTGATATGCTTGAAGCAAACTTGTATCCAGCTTGATTTAAATACATACGTTTCTGACCATCTTCATCAGTTTGTAGTGAATAAATAGATTTGAGTTTCAAGATTTGCTGGCAAGTTTGATAAAGACTATTAATGCATGTGGTCGGACCATAAGGCAGTTGTGCCATAGCAGTAATTGCCTGACTTTGTATAAGCTGACTTTGAGTTAACATTTTATTTGCCCTTCTTTACATTCAAGTTCTGATTTAAACCACTTGCTTTAACTTTGCCTTTATTGATTACTGGAGGCTGGCTCATCTGTAATCGTTTATAGGAGTTTTCTCCTAGATATTTCAGTCTAAAAAACTGTTCTAACTGACAGTAATATTGAATACTCAACATGAGATTCTCCCGTTGTTCTTTATCCGTTTCTTTGATCAGGCCAATCCCCTGCTGTGGGGATTGGCCTGAGTCGCCGTTGCAGAAATATGTACAGCCTTGTTGATTCGTCAGCCTGCTCCAGTATTTAGACAGGTACTTGACGTAATCCTCAGCCTGACCATAAGTATTGCTATCCAGAAAGAAGATCACTTTGACAAAGAAGCCCTTTTTAAGGCTATGCCCAAAGCTAAAGAGGTACCCTACAATTTGTTTTAGGGTTTTATTACGTCGCCGGTTCTCAAGGAATTGAGCGATCTGTTGTTTAAGTAACTCAAGCCGGTGAGGTCCATGAAATCCTTGTTTCAGGTCAGTTGGATGATTGTGTTGTAAATCTTGCTGATCTGGCGTATAGGCAAAATCTACAGGTAAGACCCATAACTGACCGTACTTCTGGAATAACTTGCTTACTAGCAACTTACACGACGTAAAGTTCTCTTTTTGTTGCTTCTCTCTGTTCTGGATAATTTCCTTCACGGTAGGGCTGTTAAGCTCTTTACGTAACAATTCAATAAATTCATTAAGTAACTCGATCCGTTGTTTCAAATTACTTGGGTTTCCTCTCAACTTTCTTTCAAACAAGCCGTATAGGCTTGGAGGACTATCCATAGCATTTAATGTTTTAAAGAAACATTTAGTCTCTTCGCATAGATCGAAATGCTTTAAGAAATAAGGGTTGGTATTTATTAGGCCATCAAGTATCTTAATGAATGGTCTAAACCAGTCCTCATATTCAAAATCTTCCCTCCCTTGATCCGTCTGTTTGACCGTTGCTGCTGGCAACAGGGTCTTATTACACTCCAGAACAAAGTGAGGTATATCTAGCATCTGATCTAACCGAAAATCACTGTATAAAAACTTTGATTGATAAACATCAGATGGTGCAAGGGTGACCTGATTTTCACAGATCAATGTCCTCAATTTCTTAGCTTTAAACTCCGTCATGTCTCTACTGCTTTTGGACTAAGCGATTACCTACTTAGCTGTATCATTTCTGTCATACCTGTGTTTGAAATGAGTTAAGGGTCCTATGCCTGAAACTCATCATCATTCTGTTGAGACTAGAGAAGGAGCTGGCAAATCCTTCTCTTTTAAAATCTTTCTTAGTTCCTGTGTAGTGGGATGATGTGAGTAATCCTACAAATGATTTAGCGATATTTCTTTAAGATTCTCCTTATCGGTAGGAAAAATATTTTTGTTTTTTAAGTGACTGAAAAATATGATTATTCACTATTTTATTCTTTTTGTGAGAGATTATGATTATCCAAATAAACTCTTTTAAAAATCAAAATGTTATGATTTTTCATATTAATTTTTAGTTTATTTTTTATAGTTTAAAAAGTCTTGTGAAAAAATTAATCTTTTAAGCTTGGAAGATTGAAATGGTGAGTATTTTAGAGGCTGAAACTTACGAGCTGAGTAAGAATACCTAGCAGTATTCTTTAGTTAGAATCCTGCCAGATATTGTTTCATTTGGGATGGGTGAGTCTGAGGTAGGAAAATATATTACTTATGCTTGAATAAATTCTTTGATAAAGTCTTCATCATTTTCGATCCATTCTCTTATCACATCGTCTGAATATGAATTTCTTTTGATAAAAGTATATTTCCCAAGCTTAAAGTTTTTTTCTAGTGTTTCTTGTTCAGCGATTAACATGTCTAAGTGTTTTAGTCTTTCCTGAGCATGGGAACGGCGTTCCGTATTGGAAGCATAAGAATTTAACCAAGCATTCTTTTTTAGTTCTTTTTCAAGTCTGTCCTTGGCTTGTGAATATAGCTGTTTATAGTCACGACGCCCTGCTAAAGCATAATCTAAATTCTGCTTGGGTTGGTCTTTCATGATTTCACGAAACTGTGTTTTTACTATTGGGTCTTTAACAATTGCATTGACTGCGTTCCATTTTTTATTCTTTTCACAGCTTATTTCTTTAATGACTTTAATAAATAAAGTACGATGCCATTCATTGAGTTGGCTAGATTTATTTTTATTGAATAACTCAATCATATCTTCGCCAAAGTCAGGATCTGCCACGTATCTGGCTTGTTGACCTAGCGGATAGAAATACATCATCTCACGATTAGTTATACCGCAATCATCCTGTGAGAATAAAAGGTATGATGAGTTTTTGAGGAGTCCTTGAAGTAATTTGTTTGCTTTTTCAATTTTTTCTATTTGAGATAAGCAGGCCTGGATGTCGCCATTCCACAAAATCTCACGGGTATCTTTACATAAACAAAATAAATAAGATAAAAGAAGTTCTTCTGGCATTTTGCCAATTTCAAAAGGATTTTTTACTAGTTCATCCCTAAGATATAAATAGTCATCATAGGGAGTAATGACACGAGTTTGTTCTCCCTTATCGTATAAATATTCATATTTGAGTGCTTCATTATTTACATTGCTGACGATATGATTAGGATCTATAGAGATTGGGTCTATATAGTCACACTTTTGATGGCTATAGCGGTCAAGAATATATCTTTCATAAATGCCTAGTTGTTCAAGAATATAAGGAATTTGCTCATTACTGGCGTTATTCTCTTGATAGTCAGATGGAAATCCCATGAAAAAGAGTTCACTTCTAGCATAGTCTATAGCTTTGTCTGTATCACTGTTATTCATTGCCGTTATACTCTGGTATCATAATTTAATAAAAAGTAGATTAAATAATATATATTAGAACATTAGTAAGCATACAACATTATGATAAAAAAGAGTTTTTTAAACCATAGTTTATTTAGGTGCTGGCAGGTCATGTACTGGTCAGGATATCGTAATTTTAGTTGTTTTAATGGGATTTTTGATGTGTAAGCTATTTAGTGGAGTTGGGCTTCTTAAAATTAAGTTTAATTGATAAAAAAAAAGAACTTTAGTTCGTCCATTCCATGAATTTTTTCTTATTTGATCTGCTTAATGAAATAATTAATAGAATTTTTTAACTTTTGCACGTATTTCAACGCATTTTTTATTTTTTTGATAAATTAGTTTTTTCACATTTTAAGAGGACATATTGATGAACGTAATAGAGTTAGTTTTAGACTTGGTTAGTCTTCCTCCCACTCTTCTTTTTATTCTTAAATGGCTAGTTGGTTTAGTGTTGATTGATCGGCTTCTTGAAAAGTTAACAAAGAATAAACTTTCATTAGAAAAAATTGTAAAAGTTGTGTTAGTAGAAGTACGTAATAGTTTACGACTTCCCCCAAACTTACAGCCGTGGAGCTTCAATAATAGAAAAATCAAAAAGTTACTTTCATATACGTTATGCTGCTCTATGGCATATATGTGTATAGTTTTTTTTACACTACTAATAATTTATCTGTTGATGTTTATACTCAGAAAAAATGCTATTACATTTGATAAAATGCTCTTTGTTTCTATAATAATCTTGCTGTATGGTTGGGCTTCGAGATTTGCATATATCGAAATGCGAGTAGCATTCAAAAATGCAAAATCTATCTGAAACGGTTAAAGAAATTATGACAAGTTGGATAGCCTAAACCTTTGAGTAAAGCCCACTTAGGGCTTTACTCAGTGAGTATTTTATCGGCTTAAAATATATAAAATTTGTTCTTTAGTTAATTGATAAGATTTATCTAGCTCATGCCATTTCTGAATCATAGTCTCATATCTACTAGCTTTGGGAGTGTGCGAATTAAGCACACCAGTTTGAATGATAGAGGAGTAGCAGTGGGCCCTGTTTAAAGCATCCACAAACCCCATAAGTTCTGATTCATTATTACCGTCAAAACCAGCAAAACTTACATCCTGAAGTGAGATACCTGATTTATCACTTAAAGCATTGTAGCTAGTTTGCAGTGCTTTATAAACTTGAAGAATATTGAGTACTAACTCAGCATCTTCATCTGGGAGGTTTTCATAAAGAGAATTAAAGCTTTGTTGGTATAGCCATTTATGCCCTTCTCTTAATTGTTCTGCTAGAAGTAGATAATGGTCCTCATTTTTAAGGGTGCCCAAGATTTCATATTGGTTAGATAGAAATAAACGTTCTTTATCTGTTAGATCAAGTTTCATGTATTGCTCTTTTAAAATATTAAAAATAAATAGATTGTTTTAGTTTTAATTATTTCAAGGGCTGAAATATAATATTGCTTAATTTGAGGAGAAGTCGGGAAGGGGCTTGGTGATAAACATTGTTACTTTAGTTGGTTAACGCGGTAACATGCTACGAGACCATACAGCATCTTGTCAAATACTTGATTTTTCATTGAGCCATCTTATGGTAGTTCTGATTGATGTGATCAACTGATGCTTTGGAATTAAGGGATTAAATATGCAATTACCTACCTTTGAGCATTATAAGCAACTGCTCAAAATTGCGAAGAAATATAAAATACCTCCTCGGGAAAAAACATTTTTTGATACAGCAATTCGTAACCATTATGAAAATCCAACTACGGAACTATTAGATTTTTTTCTGAACCCAACTGAATCGCATGATCTTGGTGATTTATTTTGGAAAGGTTTCTGCGATGTTTTGCAACAAGAGGAGAACCTAAGTAAATTAGATCTAGGTAACATTACGAAACTTGAAAGGGAGTATGTTACTCATCAGGGTAATCGTATTGATTTATGGATAGAAACAGATACCTGTTTTTTTTTGCTAGAAGCTAAAATTTATCATCACCAAAATAATCCTTTTCAGGATTACATCCAATTTGCTCAATCTAAAAATCAGTCTAAGAATAAGCAAATTGTAGGGGTTATTCTTAGTATTGCAGGGAAAAGTGAGAAGAAAGGCTGGTTTGGTTTATCGTATCAACAAATTGTAAATAGTATTCGTCCATATTTGGCAGAGCAAATGTTGGCTAATCCAATGAATAAATGGAATCTCTTTGCTCGTGAGTTCTTACTTCATTTAGACAGTTATTATCGGATAAAGAATTTAGATATGAATCGTGTACAATTTATATTGGATCATTATAAGGAAATAGAGGAACTTCAACGGCTTCGGACTAGTACTATTAGTGAGGTTGTGGATAGCTTAAGTCAGCAGCTTAATGAAATGATTGATGGTTATGAATCTGAAAATAAGTACGAGTCGTGGGGTGGTATTCGTTTTTATAATAAGGCTTGGGGAAACAAATCTAATACTACGTTACTGATAAAACAAGAGGATGGACAAACGGTCATTAAAGTGATTACTTACATCCTTAACTTATCGCTTGAGCGGGAAGAAGAAGCTTTTTCTATTTTAGGTACTCAAACTGATTCACGATATCTAGATCAGAAAGTTGAAAATTATCGTAGAGGTACTGAACGTTGGTTATGTATTTATTGGCGCTCACCTGAAAATAATCTGACAGCAATTACAGATTTACTTTTCGAAAAAGTTAAGCTTTTAGATACTATTGAAAGAACTTTAAAATAATTTTAAATCAAATTGTTACTTAGCAAGTTTCATGTAACTTTAAGGTATATGCGTTAACAACTCAGCTATAAACTCATTGTACAGCTAGAGAGTTTGGTGAAAGGGTCTTTATGAATAATAGTCAATTTTTAAAACGTTTTTTTGAGATCGAAGCTGGCAAAGAATTACCCCATTTGGAAGATGATTATCACCATATAAGTTTCAACTTAACAATTACCCCTGATGTGTCTGACAAAGATTACATTGTGGTGTTTTCAGGCGATCATTTGATATTTCCTATTATTCTTGAGTTTCCTAAAAATGAACATGGCTTAAAGTTAGATTGGATTGATATCTTTTATATTTCGAAAAAGTCAGTCCGTAAAGGCAAAAAAAGAATCAAGTTTCTTAAATTGATTGACGAGTATATTAGGGCTAATCATTTACTCGATTTAGCTAAATAATGGATTTTCTAGGATTAAAGAATAAGACTGTAAGTGTGTTTTTACTTAGATACGGCCTGTTTTTTTAGAGAAAAATACCTTGGGTTGTTTATACCCAAGGTTTGATAAGTGGATGTATATATAACCATATCGACTTGGAGTCTATAAGAGTCAAAGAAAGCTCACAGAGCTATCTAACTTATCCATAAATGCGATTGGTCATACTTCCGAGGACATCCCATTTTAACTTCTGGGATTTCTGGAAGTTCACTACAACGGAATCCACGAATGCGTTTCTGTGTCGTAAATTGGAAGTACTGATCATTTTTGCAAAGATAATCAAAACTCTGTTCGAGATTGTTTAACATCTCTACGTCAGAATAATCTAACATCCCTAAAGCACAGTAACGGTAATCCTCTTTCTTCATATTGCAGATAAATACCGAACCCTGATTATTGGTTGCTTGTTTCCATTGTTTAGCAATGTACTGTCCCCAAGTGATATCTGCCTGATGATCTTGTCCATCAAAGAAGTAATAAGCATGGACGTGATAACCCTTCTGGGGGCCGTATTCAATACGATGGATATAACCCAGCGCATGCTTCATCCGATTCTTTCTGGCATTCTCATTAAGTCTCTCAAGCGCTTTTATAATGAATTGGCTATCTTGTTCAGACTTCCATTGGTCAGATGAAATATGGTGGTTTATCAAACTCTCTGGAGTTCGCATAATGCCAAGGTCTACTCTGACAACCAGTATTTTGGAATGTACATGAAGTAGGGCATGTACAAGCTCTATCATTTTCTCTTTGGTCTTTAAACGACTGTTTTTCCGGTTATGCAATCGTTTACGGACTTTAGCGCTGTTCATTCTCTCATTCAGTAGATTCTGAAATCGATTCAATGCATCCACGTAAGCTTGAGCTTGTTCGTTGGTATAAGCACTAGTTGAAGAGAATGTGCCTAGAATGAGTCTCTCCGCATTCGTTAAGTCTTGAATAACGGAATGAATGGTTTCTAATTCTACGCTCACAGTATAGGTGTCAGACACGGGCATAGAGAAGATTGAAGGCAATGCTACGATCAATTGAACTGGAAGATCTTTTGCATATTGCACAGATAGTTTCTTATTGCCCTGAATGCCTTTAGTCGTTCGCAATGAAGCTAAAGGACGCTGTTGACGACAAAGAATCCCTAACTGTAAGCGGTCAATAAAACATTGGGTTTCAGGATGAGAAGACAATCGAAATTCAACTAGATTACCTTCATCGTTGTTTACCTCATAGTAAGAATAATCTTCCTGAATCTGATCAAGTAGCTGAAGTGCTTCTAGGTCGTCTAAGGACCATTGCCCAGCAGTAGATGCTAAGTTCGGTTTAGTCATGCAGTGGTTCATAGATATATACCTCAATGGAAAGCTGGATGATGTATTTGGGTCAATTAGATAAAGCTCACCTTGGGACACTGTTTGAGCAGTGCCCTCAATGAGCATTCAAGAATTAATTGAGAGAGTAGCTAGCAGTCTTCATGCGTGGGATAAGCAGCATCGATTGCTTAGGATGTCTGTATTACCCGCCATGGGATAGATTGGATTGCCTGTTGTTCGAATGTTGGTGAGCAGAGACATAGGGGGAGAACTAAACTCTGGTTATGTGTATTAATCATGGATGAAATATATCTTGGATATATATTTCATCTGGAATACGAGATTGTATGTACTAGTGGATAATTGAATTGTTAGATACATAGGTTAGTTATATTGAATATATAAATAATTTAAAACCTAAACTCCGTTCATGTTTTGCCTACTTCTATACGGCAATTTTAACCTTCTCGGAAATACGAGCATATTTGGATAAATCCGATATACGGACTTAAGCAGATCGTAATGCTCTTTTTCTACCGAACTAGATTCGGTAATTTTTATCTCGTATGATGTGTCAGTATCGTAAAAAATAACTGAATTAGTCTTCTTATGAAGCTAAAGCAAAGAAGAATTAAATCGGTATTTTATATCTAGAAGGTATACCCATCTCATTGTAAACCAAATGCATGTCAGCAGTTGTTTTTAGTAGTTCATAAATCTGAAAACAGACCTTGAAAGTTGTACGGACTTAGTTGCAAGATAATGTTTTTAAAATAAATTATTGGTTAGCAGGTGCGTAATAAAAACGATAAAATTGGTGAGGTAAAGCCCTCTCATTGAACTCTAAATTAAACATTTTTGAATGCGTTTGATGAGGTTATTTCATCAATTGCAATGCGAGATTGTAGGCCACAGTTTTAGAAATTGACTCTGCTACAAAGAACTCTTGGGGTGGGGTGAAGTCTAAAGCCTGCTTTCGATAACGCGTCTGCTTTCCTGTCTGTTTGTCTCTAAAAATAAACTCATCCTGTGTATGAGAATATTCTTGTCCATACAGTGGACCACCAAGACACTTTAACCGAAACACTGAATCATCCTTAAATTTACCTAATGGTTAGTTTAAAGAATTAATCTAATGAAAAACAATAACAATCACTTTACGACTTAGTCGATAGATGATTGACACCTTAAATATTGCAGATTATCCTTTGCCTGCTGGCCTACATTGCCAGTCGGCTTTGACAGGCCGAATAGTAAAGTGCATTGAAAACTTGTTTTTCGATGTATGTACACCCGTCCCTCTTTTTGTTGCGGTAGGACGGAAGGGGGGACGCCTTGTGCGTGCTGGTTCTTTACTATCAGTCTGTCAACCCCTCTTTCGTTCTGCCACCATAATTCTGAATTAATGCTTTGGCAGAACTCCAAATATAAGGAGTTGGCTATGCATATTCTTTTTACACCGCCTGATTAGTTTTAAACGCGTTTGATGAACTTCTGGTTTCTCAAGCTTTAGTTTTTTTCGTCTAAAAATTTAACTTAATAAATATGTCATGTGAGCTACACCGTGGCAGGGCTTCTTGTTGCCTAAAAAAGCCAAACCTCCATGACCATGTCACTGGATATAACGATGAAGAATAAAATTTTAATGGGTGTGGTGGGTATCAGTTTTTTGATCATGAATGGTTGTTCTTCCGATTTTGAAAAGGGTATGAAGCAGGGATGTCACAACATGGGAGGCAGCCGCAGCTATTGCTCTTGTGTCTATGACAAAGTTGAAGAACATTATGGAAAAACTGTTATGCGCCAGATTGAACGTGTGAACTACCTTCCTACTGATTTTGACCGCGTGGTGTATCAGTCCGGTGAGCAATGCGTAGACAAGTTTTAGCAGCAGATATTTAAAGCCTTAAGTAAATCATTGAAGCACTCATTTCCTGTTGCCTATGGGCAACGGGAAGGGCTTATGCAACTCAATTTAGGAGTTTTGATCATGAAACATCCATTTTTTACCTTCTATTTCACGATTGTCATTGGTTACTGGCTGTATTGCATTTGGGAGTATCCGGGACATTACTCAGGCGCTTACTTACTAGGACGTGCTCTGGTCTGGCCCGTTATCTTTATACGTTGGTTCTTTTAGAGGGGCATGACTATGACCATACAGGAACGAATCCAGCATAGTCAGTGGATACCCTTGTTACGAGGTAGCGACAATATTTATTTTTCACCTGTCATTCCTAATAAAAAGCTACAAGGTGCTATGACTTACCTACCTCATGGCGTAAGTCCCAACGATGTATTAATGCTAATTGATGATACGGTATTTGGCAGTGCTAAGGCTGGGATGTGCCTCACGGCAAAGGGGCTTTTCTATAAAGAAAGCTTTGAAGATGAACAAGCTTATCTGTTTGAACACATCCAGCAGGTAGAGGCTGATATTGGAATACTAACCAGTTCTATTTTGATCAATGGTCAGGATGAACTGAACTTTAGTCAACTTGATAAAGGCATAGTTCGTACTTTGGTTGCATTCCTAAATGAATGTTGTCCGGGCAAGCAAGAAACCAAGCAGACCATTATAAAAATTGATGCCGAGTTACGGATCATAATTGATTTGTTTGCCTACTTCATTACGTTTAATGCGGGTCAATGGAACACCCGATCAAAAGAAGCGGTATCCGATCATTTTACTAAATTGAATGATAAGGCAGTGCATCAGTATGTTGAGAAACTACTGAATGAACAGACGCGCTTTGACTATGAAGACCTGTTGCATCGTCTGGCAGACCTGAAAGATGACCTTGCCTATAACTTCCGTAGAGAGATGATTGAGCAACTGGTCTATGCCATGGCACTCGGTCAAGTTGAGCAAGACCAAGCTGATCTTTTTATGACGCATTTGTGTCGTGTAACGAATGTCTCTAGGGTAGTTTTTCCAGACCTCGTCAAAATCATTTATCAATGTATGGCGGGTGAGATGAATCAGAATAAAGTTTCTGATTTGAATAATGAACAACGACAAGCCTGCAAACTTCTTGAGATTCAGCCAGAGGTTTTGAGTGAGCAAACTCTACAAGTCGCTTACCGAAAAAAGATGGCAGACTTCCACCCCGATAAATACCAGAGCTTACCTGAATCAGTACAACAGCTTATTCAACAACAGGCTCAACAACTCAATCAGGCCAGAGCTGTATTAAAAGCCTATCTGGGAGTGTAGCCAATGAAGATTAATACCCAACGGCTCAAACGGCGCTGGAAATGGTATGCAGCTTATATCGTGATTTTTATGCTGTCCTTTGCTTTGTTTTATGCCTATGACCATATGGGAAAATCGTAAATAAAAAAAATTCAAATACACATTACCCCAGTGAAAGCACTCCTAAAGTGCCATATATCCTCAATTTCAAGGTAATAACATGATAAAGAACAACGTTAATTCAACCAAAAAGATCCCGCCGTTATATTGGCTGATAACTGTAGTGATGATGATTGTATTCATTGTTGGTGGGATTTTATTTAATCAGCATCAAAAGCAACAAACTGAACTTCAATTAGCTCAACTGGCTTTAGAACAATCTAAACTACAAAATCAATCCTCTTCTAAACAAGCAGCATCAGAACCAGCTGAATCAGGTTTCACTGGCATTGAAAGCATGGCGGAAAATACTGAAACACAATCTGCTAATTCACAAGTTGAGGATGAAGTGGTTGCAGGTGCAATAGCCGCAGTTGATAAGGCAAAAGCAGCAGATACAAATATAGGTCATCTCAGTTCAGAAGTAGATGCTGAGTATCATGAAGGAAAAACTTTAAGTTCCAATGCTTCCCGTTACGGAATAAAACCAATCAAATCTGCTCCAGCCGATTTAAAAGCAACCATTCCTACGATTGACCAAATGTTAGTTTCGCATCTCATGAATGTATGGGGGCGCTCTGGTCCAGAGCAGGTCGCAAAACGAGTTGAAGGTTGGAGTCAACAAGGTAATACCATGACTTACCGTGCTGCTTGGGACTCTGACCGTTACCAATGTACTTGGTATGTGGTGAGCTGGGATAAGAATAGCAATCAAGTCCTCAAAGAAGGATACCAGCCATGTTTTGGTCACTAATTAAAGCTGGCCTGTAGCATTCGTTTAATTATTACTTTACTTAATCAGAGAAAATCTCATGAATTCAATCAAACTTATCACATGTGGAATTTTAAGCCTTTCAGTCAGCTCTATTGCCTTCGCTAAAACAGAGCAGGTCACTCTAAAATCTAATGTTTACTATGGTGAAGAATCAGTTGTATTTCCAACTACTAAAGGCGAAATCATTTTAAATAGCTATGCCATACCAGCCAAAGTTGTTTCACAGGTTAAACTATATAAGAAAGGGCAATGTTTAGAAATCAAATCTAAATATGGTTTTTTTAAAGATACTGGTGATGGGCAATATATTGAAAGCATCCAACCTTGTGCTAAGAAAGGTTTAGCAACTCCAAAGGTAAATCGTTAATCTAAAAAATGACATAAATCCAATCAAGCCACAAGCATTTGCTTGTGGTTTTTTTATGCCTTTTATTTAAGCAGGAAGACTATGCACCAGTGTCCTTATTGTCATTCATTACATATCACCTTACTGCGCCAGACCGAGCCTAGTTCAGGAGTATTTGCAAAGCTTTCATCATTCTCGCCAATGTCTCTGGCAGCCGCCTGTATACAGTTGTCAAAACGCAGTCCCGTTCACCCTTTAGTGGGTGGTTTTGTGGGCTTGGTTATCGGTGGCATGTTTCTGCTCTACGTTCAGCATCAAGACAATATGGTGACTTTGTTTTACCAGTGTGAGCAATGTCTGGAACATTTTGAAATCCAGCAATCAGGCTTCGCGTAATTCCCATTGTTTACAACTTTCAAATTATTTAAATCATTTAATCAAGGAAATTAATCATGGCACATCAAATAGAAACAATGGCATTCGTTGGCCAAACCCCTTGGCATGGTCTGGGAAATCAACTCCCTCGGAATCAACCAATAGAAGTATGGGCACAGCAGGCAGGTATGGACTGGCAAATAGAATCATCCAATGTCAGTTATATGGCAAAGAATGAACGGGGACAAAATATCCTGATGCCTTATGAAGAACAGCGAGTACTTTATCGTTCAGATACTCATGCGCCGTTATCGGTGGTGAGTCAGCGTTATCAGGAAGTCCAGCCCAAAGAGATTCTAGAGTTTTACCGAGACCTTACTGAGCAATCCGGCTTTGAATTGGAAACGGCGGGTGTATTAAAGGGTGGACGTAAGTTCTGGGCATTGGCAAGAACAGGACAATCGGCAGCACTAAAAGGCAAAGATATTAGTAATGGCTACATTTTGTTGGCAACCGCATGCGATGGTACGTTAGCGACCACGGCGCAATTCACCAGTGTTCGGGTGGTATGTAATAACACTTTAAGTATTGCGATAAGAGGACAAAACAGTGGAGAAGGTGTAGTGAAAGTACCCCATAGCACCAAATTTGATGCAGAAAAGATCAAGCAACAGTTGGGTATTTCTATTAAAACCTGGGATGAGCATATGTATGAGATGAAGCAATTAAGTCAAAGGAAAGTGACCCATCAAGAAGCAGCAACTTATTTCGATGCAGTGTTTAATAACACGACGATGAGTACTATAGATCAGGAAGAAAGTATTATTCAGTATTACCTTAAAGCAGCATCCATGGACAAAAAATCAAACCCCAAATCTGAGCCAAATGGTCGGGCCATGTCGAAGGCTATGGAAATGTTTAATGGACAGGGACGCGGAGCAGAGTTAAGTTCAGCCAAAGACACAGCTTATGGTTTGCTTTGTAGTATTACCGAGTTTGTTGATCATGAACGCCGTTCGATGAGCCGTGATCATCGATTAAATTCAGCATGGTTTGGTGTGGGAGCCAATATTAAACAGCGTGGGTTGGAACAGGCTTTAAGAATGGTGTCGTGAATCAAAGCAGAATACTATTCCAGATAAGGGTAATCAACACTAACCTAATAACGTTAGTGTTGATTCATATTTAAAATATGCTAGATAAGAAAAGTTTTAATGCATTTAATATTAATAAGAAATTAAAACAGCTATTCACTCTTTATTGAGTCAATTGTCTGAAGTAGTCCTGTGAATAATATTGCTAGTTTAGACTCAGGTTGTGGTTCATCTCCATTTGCTGTAAATACTGCACAAACTTTATGACCCTTTGGGGTTTTGCCGATAACGGAAAAATTTATTACTCCGTATTCTGAGCCGCCTTTGAAACCAATTTTTTGCCAATTTAAATTTCTAAATAGAGGATTAAGCGAGCTATTCAGAGCAGGAGCATCTTTAATACTTGTAAGAGTATTACAAATTTCATCGGCTGACATATACCATTCAACATCTTTCCATGTAGCTGATTTTCCAATATTATTAGTATCTGGTAATGGCAATTTTCCTAATTCTAAAAGGACCTGATTTTTAACTGGGATACTGCTCGTACTGTATTTAGCTCTAAGTAGTTCATTATTGGAAGAGATAAGTTGGAAAAACTCTTTAGTAGTTAAAAGAGGAGTATTTCTAGGAGAGTACTTTTCAATATTAGATTTTTTTAATAGATGAATAAGACTATCAGTAGCAGTGTTATCACTAGAATGAACCATTAGTTGAGCAAGTATTTCTAGATTTACAGGAGTGTTTGCAGGAAGTATTTGTAGAACTCCTGAAGGCAATGAGCGACTATTTTCTTGCAGTACAATAATTTCATCACGTTTAATTTTTCCTGTGTTAACAGCCTCTTCATAAGCTTTAAGAACTAACAGTTTGAACGTAGATCCAACAGCCATTGGAGTCTTGTTGTTTTCAGAGAAAATTGGTTTATTATCTACAATAATTAAAAGAGATTTATTTCCGATAGCAGCATCTTGTAAGCTTTTAATAGTCTCTTCAAAATTAATATTATTGAATTTTGGTGCGCCAAACCAGAGTGTATTTATTTGATTATTATGGTCAAGAGCAATCGTAATGGGTACTTTAGCTTTTTCAAAATAAGCAAAACCCTTTCCGTCTGTGATATCAATGGACTCTAGTGTCCCAAATGATAGTTTCAATTCTGTGATTATTTTTTCAAGTTGGGGGGCAGGAACGTGCTCTAAGAAAATAGGACTAAATAATGATAAGTTCAAGGATTTATCCTTGAAGATCAATGAGACTTTATCAGAAGTTAGATCAGTGGTTTGTTTTGTCTCTGCATAAGAACTAGTAGCTAAAATAATAGAAGAAAAGGATATAATCATTACTCCTACGGAAAAAAATAAAGATCTGGTAGAGCCTATTTTCCCTGTTAGAAATTTCATCATTAATGGTCTTCTTTTTTAAATCTTAAGCTATTTTATCTAAATAATTGTGAAAGCGAATAATTTAGAATTTATTGTTGTTCAATAGGTATTTTGTGGACTATAAATATCGGCTGGTTGAGCTCGGTCACCGGATGGATTCAGCATGGTTTGGGGCTGGGGCAAACCTTAAACAACGAGGACTGGAGCAGGCATTAAGAATGGTGTCTTGAACTTACTAAGCTATTTAATGATTTTAGACTTTAAGTCTAAATAAAGGAATCTATGCGTTGAAAATTTATAAAAAGCCTTCATAAAGAATCATTTAGTGTATTGTAAACAGAGAGTGCAAAGGATGGGCGGACAATATTCAAATGGTCTTATGATTGAACAGTTGCAAGATGGATTTTTATTGTTAATTAACAATAAAAACCTTTTTGATTTTTTATGGAAAAAATTTGATAAAGATTTCGGACATGGGCGTTTTATGACAGACGTATCAGGTAATTCTCCTGATTACAGAATTCATCTTCAAGGCTTAGATACTCATGTATTAGAGCAGGATTTAAAATTTATCCCCGCTGATTTTTTAAATCAATACGTTTAGAGACTAATTTAGATCACAACAAAAAACACATCCGAAGATGTGGTTTTTTTATGCCTTTAAAATATAGGAGTGTCGTTATGGGGCAAATTATTGTTAGCTGACAACAACCTTATATAGAGCCATCCGTTGCAGCAAAAAACTATTCACCTCATAAGAGACGTAATAATTATGTCTCTTGCTTGTATAATAGATGCTTATTAAACAATATCGTTCATTTCCTTATTCAAATAAGGAACTTGTTTTTTCTAATTTTTAGGATAAGTTTGTTATGAGATTTCCCCAAGAGTTACTTACAGGGATTTGGCATACAACCAGTATTGAAAGGTTTAATAAAATCTTAGAGACAGGTTATATACTTGCGGAACCTGATATTTCTGATGAAAGTCGTTGGGGAAATAGTTCAGGATCAATGCATTATCCTTACGTTAGAAAATTGGGAGGAATTAGTCTTTTTGATTTTCGATATTTCTCACCATCCAAATATAGTAGACAATTTTCTTTATCTAGTTGGCGTTATTTTGTTCCAGTTATAGAAAAATGGGGAACATCAATATGGATAGAAATAGATTATGAATCTCTTGGTAATAACTTTATACCAGGAAATTGTTTAGTTAAACAATGGGAACACGAGAAGGCTTGGAAGCATACTATTATGCCACATATAGAAGCAGCAAGTATGATTCCAATCTCTACTAACTTGTTCAAAAGAGTCATGATTTCAACTTCTGAATATAAAAAATTAAAGTTATATAATTTTTAAAGTAAATATTCATCTTTGAGGTTAGTTGCAGAAATAGGTTCAAGGGCGACTTTTCCATCATCATAAATAGTGCGAACTAAACCAAATTTAACTTTTTGAGGGATAGCAAAAGCTAGTAACCCATTGAGTTTATATTGAGGCATACCGAAAACAGCAAAATTTTCCTTGTCAGGTAATTGAGTATGGTAGATTTCAGCATGCTTTTTTGAAAAGAATAAGGGGATTTTGACTGGGGAGTTTTCTGGGAATGCATAGTAGGTTCCTGTACCCTCTGTTGAGTCTTTGTCTAATTCTCCAATAAACCAGAAAGGTTCGCCTATGCAGTGAGCTTCGGGTATCAATTTTGTTTTGATATGATTAGCCAATAGTTGAGGGATAGTTGGAACATCAGTTCCATTGAGAACTATGATACCGTGTCGATCGGCTACTAACTTGGCACCTGATTGTAAACCTGAACTGGAAATAATGACTCCAACAATATTTTCTCCAATATTTTTAATTTTTTGATGAAACTCGAGTATACGACCTTGGTCAACAGGTTTTTTCCAATTTTTACATTCAATAGCTACTCTATGTTTCACACCAACACGTGTGAATTCATAATAGATGTCTACTTCATAAGATTCGCCTGATGGTAAACAGAAAGTTGTATTTCTAGAAACTTGAATTTGTTCACCTTTTAAATTTAATAATGTCTGATAAACATAATGGATATAACTCTCAAAAGTTGCACCTGTTGTCATGTTAATTCCTTTGGATTTTTATAAATTTTTAATGTCTTTAAAATCATATAAGTAACCTATTTTTTTTATCAACTAGAATTTTTCCTACAACTTAAAATTCGCTTTTATCATCTGTATTAAGCCAATCTTTCACTACATCTTCGTATTGGTCTATGTATTCAAGTTCAAAGGGTGAAATAATAAAGGTACGACCATTATTGTATTGTTTGAACATAAAACCATATTCAATGTTAAAACCCTTAGGATTTGGTAGAAAAAAAACATAAGGACCTCTTGTAAAATCTCCTTCCCAACCTATTTTTTCAGCTAGTTTCTTTGCTTGAAACCATCTATGGGTAGCGCTTAACAACTCTTCATTTGCTGTGCAACTAGGCTCAGAAAAATTTGTATTCAAAAACTTCTTATAGAACTCATCTAAAGGAAGAAGATAATCCCAGTTATGGTCAACTACAAAAAAATTATAGCCATATAGCAACATAGTAATTTTCCTTAAAGTATTACTTTTTTTTAGCCTTCGGACATTTTTTTCCACTTCCACCAGGAAGACAATCGCAGGCACTTCCATCTCCATCGCGATCTAAACTTTTATGTCCGGGTTTCTTTGCATTGAAGTAGGCCTGAGCCTCTTGATGTGTTTTAAAATCTTTGCAGTACTTAGCAAAAGAAAGAGAAGGTAAGCAAAGTATTAAAGATAAAAGAAAGATTTTCATAAAGAATTATTATTTAAATGGAGTAAGTAGCTATATTTGCATAACAATATCAGCTCGACAATACAGATCATTAAAATTTACTTATCTCATTACTGATATTGCCCCATCTAACTAAAAACATATCAACATGTTCTAAAATAAATGGCTCACTCCAGAGTTTTCTCTAGTTCAATTATTGTCTGAATATAGTCCCATGTTTTTTCAGGTTTAATTGGAGCTTTTTCACAAACAGAATTATTGATGATACTATCTAGTAGTGAGAGAAATAGATGAGTTAGAGCTATTGAGTCATTTACCTCTAATTGTCTAAAAATAGAGACCGTAATATTAAATAGCCAGCTTCGATATTTATCTAATTCAACCAGAATGGATGGATATAGGTCTCCTACATCCATTCGTGCCTTATGAAATGGACACCCTCTAATGTTACTTTGACTAATCCAGTCGATATACCACATGTAGAGTTAATATAACTTTGCTAAAGGGTGTGAATGATCAGATATACAGTCTTCAACACCAATTTCAATATCAAGTTTTAACTCTTTTAGACAGGCAAGTACCAGTTTCTCTTTTGATGAGAAATGGTTATAAAAGGTTGCTTTAGCAACATTCGCCTCAGTAATAATCTGATCAACACCGACAGTAATATAACTCTCTTGCATAAAGAGATTCATTGCGGTGTTTAGAATCATTTCTTTTTTCTTACTGGGTTTCTTCAAATCATTACTATTCCTAGTGCAGGTAACATCAATTTACCTTATCTAAATAGACAACTCTGTCTATGTTTTATAAAATATGATCGATTATGACACAGATTTTATAAAAACAATGCTCAATAACATTTCCTCAATTTTAGAGAGTTTTGGTTTTCTCTCGCAGCATCGTTCGGTGTATCTCCAGTTTTCAGATGCATCCCTGAATAGTCAGGTTTTTTTACAACGTATCGATGGAGAACACCATCTTAATCAGGGCATGACAGTAGAGTTGATCTGTTTATCAACCCATACCCATATTGCACTTAAACAATTCATTGGGGTACAGGTTGCGATTGATCAGGTCACAGATCAGGGCCAACTGTTTCGTACTACAGGGATTATTACTGGAGCATCACAAGGGCAAAGTGATGGCGCTTTAACCTTATATAAACTCACTATATCTGATCCTACTTATCTCTGGCATAAACGCAGAAATAGTCGTGTGTTTATGAATAAGAGTGTACAGGAAATTACTGAAATTTTATTTCAGGAATGGCAGGGGAAAAGTCCTTTATTTGCTTCTAGTCTGACTTTAGATTTAAGCGGATTGAAACAGACATACGATATCCGTCCTTTCATTATGCAGTTGAACGAAAGTGACTATGACTTTCTAACTCGCTTATGGCGGAGTGAAGGCATTAACTGGTTGATTGATGAAGCGGAGCTTACAGTACCGAGCAATACAGATCATATTCAGCCACAAAAACTACGCCTGCTTGATGACAATAGCCAGTATCAGGCACTCAGCAGAAGACCGATCCGCTACCATCGAAGTCATGCAACTGAACAATTTGACAGTATGACCAGTCTAATCGCTGGTCGTAGTTTACAGCCGACTTCTGTTTTTGTGCAGCGATGGCAGTCAGATGTACTACAACAAACAGATGGAGCAGGCAGTGTACAAAGTACACATCAACACAGTGCCAGCTATGATAATCAGAGTTTAAGCCTTGAAGATGCATGGCACTTTAGCCCGGCATGGATGCAGGATTTAAACGGCGAAGATGGGGCAACCTCGGCAAGTAATCAGCAACTGGAAAAGTTCAATCAGAACTTAAGTGCTTACCATGATACTCAGTCCAAACAGTTTACTGCTCAAACCACAGTACGGGATACACAAGTTGGTTACTGGTTTGAACTGAATGAACACCCTGAAATTGATCTTCATGACAATGCAGATAAAGAGTTTCTGATCATTGGTAAGCATTACTACAACCAGAATAACTTACCGAAAGACTTAAACCAGCAAATTCAAGCATTAGTTCAACAAAGCCATTGGCAAGCGAGTCATACAGAAGAGCGTCAAGGCAATCAACTGATTCTACAACGTCGCCATATCAAGACCGTTCCAGAATATCAGCCTTTACAAGATCGCCCTCAAGCCTCTATACAACGTGCCCGTGTAGTGGGGCCTGAAGGTGAAAGTATTCATGTAGACCAGTGGGGCCGTATTAAAGTCCGTTTCCTGTTTACCCGAGTTGATGACCACAGCTATGATGGAGGTGCTGGGAGTAACGACAACGATACTGATTCGGCTTGGGTTGATGTTGTTACTCCATGGGCTGGAAAGGGGTATGGTGCACGCTTCTTACCACGAGTCGGTGAGATTGTGGTCATTGATTTCTTTGACGGTAATATTGATCGTCCGTTTGTAGTAGGTCGCATTCATGAAGCAGAACGGTATCCAACCCAGTTTGACCAGAAAGGTCAACTACCTGATACCAAGAAACTCAGTGGCATCCGCTCAGAAGAAGTCGACGGTAAAGGTTTTAACCAACTCCGTTTCGATGATACGACTGGGCAAATCAGTGCCCAACTACAAAGCAGCCATGCAGCTAGTCAGTTAAACCTGGGCAACTTAAGCCATCCAAAAGAGAGTGCGACAAGCGATGGTCGTGGTGAAGGCTTCGAACTTAGAACTGACCAGTGGGGCGCGGTTAGAGCAGGTAAAGGCTTACTCGTTAGCACCCATAAACAAGACCAAGCTCAGGGTGTACACCTAGACGCAGCCGAGGCCAAGCAACAAATCGAAGGTGGTCTGAACAATGCCAAGGCGCTCAGTGAAGTCGCTAAAAATCAGCAAACTGATCCATTGGAAATGCTTGAAAACCTAAAAACTTTCTTGGAACAGATTGAAGAAAAAGACCAAGAGAAGGCTGCTGCTTTTAAGCAAGCCTTGATGGTCTTAACTGCACCAAATAGTATCGCTCTAGCCAGTAATGAAGATATTCACCTAAGCGCAGATGGTCAGTTAAGCCAAAATGCTGGGGACAGCATTAGCCTAAGCACTCAGAAAAACCTGATTGCCCATGCACAGAACAAAATTAGCCTGTTTGCAGCTCAACAAGGAGCACGGCTCTATGCGGGTAAGGGCAAGGTTGAAATACAGGCACAAAGCGACGGCGCAGATATTATTGCCCGTAAAGCTGTGCAGATCATTTCTACGGAAGACCGAATTGAAATTAGTGCATCTAAAGAAATAGTCATTACCTCGGGCGGTTCTCAAATTAAGATTAATAGTTCAGGCATTTTTCCTGTTACAGGGGGCAAGTTTGAGGTGAAGGCTGGGCAGCATGTGTTTATAGGAGGGGCAAAGGCAGATTATGTTTTGCCTTCTTTACCAACACAAGAAATCAAGACCGATGACTTATTACTAGAATATTTACATAGTGATGGCACACCTGTTAAAGGTGCTGATTATGAGGTTCTATTATCCGATGGTTCCATCCGTAAAGGAAAACTAGATGCTTCGGGTAAGGCTATTGTGAGTGGTGTACCTGCTGGACGAGCCAAAATCCAATATGGGGAAGACCAAAGTAAAGATGAGTTTCCAGCTTTAGAAGTAGATGACTGGTTTACTCAACTTGGAAACAGTGCAAAGACTGGAAAAGAGGAATAAAGAATTATGCCAAATCCTCAAAATCAACAATTCTGGTCTAAGATCGCAGAACGACCTAAGGAAATACAACAGGAGTTCTGGTATGGTGCTGAAAAATTAGCAAAGTATCTCAATGATAACCCAGCTATGTATAAAGGTTATATGACCTATGATACGAGTAAGCCTGATCCTAATTTGTCATGGTGGGAAAAGATATTATTTTACAGTGGGCAGGCTCATTACAATGAGGCGGTGACCCACTATAACACCGGTAAAGTAATCGCTGATCAAGGGAGCTGGTTGTGGGGCATGCTCAAAGGTGACTTTAATAAAGACCCTTCAATGTCTCAGATTATTGTTGGTGGGCTTATTAGTCTTATACCTGTAGCTGATCAGGTGTGTGATATCCGTGATTTGATTGCAAACTTTATCACCTTATCGGATGAGAAAGCCCGAACGAAAGATAACTATATGGCACTAGCTCTCACAAGTGTAGGGATCATTCCTGAAGTTGGTTCGGCAATCAAAACTGTTGTGAAATCGAGTCGTGCGAAAGATGTCAGTAAGGTCAAGTTATTTAAGTTCATGGAATATTTTGAGGAAGCTTTAACAAAACTCAAAATCAAATGTCCATGGGGCAAGGCACCTGAGGCATGGTTAAGGTCTCGACCTTGGAAGGGCATAGCGACACAAGGTTTTAATGCTTTAAAAAATAACATTAACCGAATCCTATCTGTAATTAATAAGTGTTTGAAAAGGTTCAATGGTGCATTGAAAGCCGCCTTAGCAAAATTTCAGGCAACACTAAACCATGTTTTAAATACCATCAAAAAGTATATTGATCAGTTGTGTGATGAAGTAGATAAAGCAATCGGTCATTTATTACCTCAACAGCCGTTAGCAATGGCACATGCTGGTGGAGGTGGTAAGAATGTCCCTACAGGGCGTTATGAGGCCAATGTTAGTTCTGGTAAAAAAACAGAAGCTAGTCATCGCCAAAAGAAAGAAACACCTCCACCGCCAAGGAAAATGAAACCAAAGCATGTGGTTGAGCCGTGTTTGGAACCGAAAAAAGGGTTGAAGAATAGTTGGGGGAAAAAGACAGGTAAGTCTCAGGCTGAACTAGATGCCGAGTTTGATCGTCAGCTTAAGCGACAAGAGGAAGGGCTTAACCGTCTGAGCGTAGATGAGTATCAACAGAACCGACAAATTTATGAAAAGTATAAACGGGCTGGAACTGGTGCTCAGCAACAGAAAATTCGAGAGGATATGTTTAAACAATTACAAACATCTGAAATTGATAAATTAGCAAAAGAGCAGCCTAAATTATCACGAGCTCAAAGGGATGCAATGGCAAATGAGAATGCTAAAAAGACTCTTGAAGGCTTGGATGTATTACATAATCCAGATATGCAGTTGGGTGGGTTCGATGTCAAATATGATCCGAAGAAACCACCAACATTAGATGATTTCGGACATAGTGGTGTAAACCGTTCTATTGGTTCTCAAATGTCGGCAAAGAAGCGTCTTGCCAATATGGATGCGGCAGCAACTCAGGCTAAAGCCAAAGGCATGGGGAAAGATGCGATGGATGTTGAATTGAAGCGTTGTAAGTAACTGAGGGTAGTAAAATGAACCAGGAAGATATTGATTACTTTTATGAAAAATATGGTCAGCCAATTGATAAAGTTGAAGTGACAGAGGACATCATAAAAAAATATCGGGGCAAACTGCCTGAAAGTATTTTAGAACAATGGCGTTTATTTGGTTTCGCAGGCTATTTGAATGGTCTGTACTGGATTACGAACCCAGATGATTACGCTGAAGTGATTTATGATTGGTTAGAGGAGACACCATTACCTGATGATGATGTTTATCATGTATTGGCACGTTCCGCATTTGGTGAGCTGTTAATTTGGGGCGAAAAGAATTTTTATAGATACTATCTTAAGCCAATGGAAGGGATTCTACACGATAGCGGTGAAAAGGATGAAGATGCTGAGTTCTATGGTGATTTATTCTTTTTCTATTCAAATAAAGATTCATTAGATCATATTGATAAAGATGGAAAGAAACTATTTGATAGAGCTGTAAAAAAACTAGGGGTTTTAAAGGCAGATGAAATGTATGCATTTGAACCTGCTTTGGCATTGGGTGGGGTAGAGTCCTTAACATATCTGGCAAAAGTAAATCTTCCTGTTCACATGAAGCTATTAAAACAGATGACTCCATTAAGACTGCGAACTTTTGAGGATCTTTCGGCTGCTCTATACGGAGTTTCTTATAGTGTGGACGATTTAACAAGTGGACAAGATGCTGAGTCACCATATCAAGAATCTGTTCAAGCTGGAGAAGTCTGTCCTAGAACAGGTTACTGGACAACGCCTGCACAACCAGATACACGTCATTATTGTAAGAAAGGTGAAGTTCTTCCTGAAATTAAGGAACAGGACTGGGGGGAAGTGTACTGGTATTGGGATGGTGAATAGTCTAAATAGCCTATTTCCAATAAAGCTTTCAGTAGATATAGACAGTTGTATATAGATTTTAAGATGTATTATGAACCAGAATTTTTTACCCACTTTTACCATCAGTGACTTACATTGTTTTTTAAATGATACATTAAATGCTTGTATTGCTCAGCGGAAACAAGAACGACAATTGTTCGGCGTGCGGGGCATATTAAAAAATGTTGAGCAAGCAGTTGAAAACTCAAAATGGCCATCAGTCTATGATCTGATCATTCAAGATACTACTGGGGCGATTGAAGTTGAGATTCCAAAACATCTACTATCCAGTTTCAAAAATGGTAGTTATGTTGAAATACATGGAGTGCCAACATTTAACTTTTTTAGAGAGCAATGCACTAAAAGATTAAAGGGGTACACTATACAGGCGATTGAAGATGATAGTGCAATACAAGCATTCCAGTCGAAGCTGTCAACATTAGATGTTTTAAAAAAACATAGACCTAAGAGCCATATTTTCCCTAACCAATTTGATCTTTCAGTCGGTGTGATTTACTCCTCAGCAAGTAAAGTTGATATACAAAAAGACTTTTACAATTATCTCAATGAATATCGTGATGAGTTCAATTTTGATGAGAAGCCTGTCAGCTTGAGCAATGTTGATGCTTTATCACAAGTAATAAGCTCCTGTACTGATCACGATGTTGTTGTGGTTATCCGAGGTGGGGGAAGTAGTGAGGCATTTGATATTTTTAATGATGAAAAAGTATTAAAGGCCTTTTCTAATTTGAATGGATATCGAATTGTAGGCTTGGGGCATAATTCCGATGTAACACTTTTAGACTACTTGGCGGATCATTCTGCAATTACTCCATCAGATGCAGGAATACACTTAAAAGGGCAGTTTGATGAGTTATTTTCTAGAAATGACATCTTAGAGCAACAGAAAATTAAAATTTTTAAGCTAGAGAGTGAGCTCAAAACAAAAAGTGATGATGTGATTGCTTTGTCTGCTAATTTAAAGCAACTATCTGATCGAACAGATATACAGATATTAATGAACGAAAATAAGAGTTTGGTTGAACTTAATCATGAACTAAAACAACAAGTAAGCAATGGACGGAAGTATGACGAAACTAACAAAAGAAGCTCTGTTGCGATGTTTATTATTGCCATTGTTGCTGTTATTGCCGGGGCAGTATTAGGAAGACTAATGTGAAGACAGTAGATAAAGCAAAGCTGGTGATAGAGGCTTTGAAACATAAATCGTCGGTACAGGATATTAAAAAGCAGATTTGTAATGATAATGCTGACTGGGATAGAGTCAGCAAAAAAGCTTATGATTTATATCTTCAAGAAGCACGTCAACAGCGCAAAGTAGATGAAAAAACTCGGCATGTAATTGTTACTTCATTAGAGGATATCAATGGAATTATTCAGCTTAATTACCAACTTCTAGAATATGCTTTAAGCCTACCTTCGACAGCGACTCTTAAAGAAGTAAAGAATATTCAAAAGTTAATTTCTGATATGCCAGCAAATGAACATAAAATCATAGATGCCTTTGCAAGTATTGTCATGAATCCTCGAATGCGAGCGCTACAGAAAAAAGGTCGATTTCAGCATTTTCCTCCTTTTAAAAACTTTGCACACATTATTGAATCTGCTGTGATTTCTTACTATCGAGGTAATTTTATAGGCTCTTATTTGACCTTGATTCCTGTTGTTGAGGGGGTGATGTTAAGGTGGCTTGGTTATTTCGGAACGGGTAAAAAGCCTACGTTTCCTGATCTAAAGACATTCTTTAGTAATTCTTATCAGAGACAACCATGTCCGAGTAATGTTTTGTTTTATGACATTTTCTCAAAAGCATGTGACAAGTTACTTACAGAACATTTATTTAAAGACTCGCGAGATGGTGATGCATATTCAAACTTTAATAGGCATTTAGCAGCTCATTTGCTAAGTGATTCAGAATTTGCCACTAGAGAAAATTGTGTCAGACTTTTTTTGACTCTGGACTTAATGTCAGAACTTTACTTGTATGAAACTTATTGTAGTGACCCCAGATTTTATTTGAGTGGTGAAGACATTTCACTTGAAATGAAAGAATATCGCAAACTATTGGTACAGTTACATAGTCTTGAAAAATTTCTTTTACACGATAAGGTTGCTCACAAGCATGATAGTTAATAAAAAATATTATTGTACCATTAGAGTTGTTGTATAAATTAGTAACTATTATTTGAATTAATTAAAATAATTAAAACTCTCTCTTTTCTATGCGACAATAATGTCATGAAGCAAAATTTTTAAATATAGGCTTTAAGATGCTTTTGCAAAAAGTAACTCTTTTAAACTTTCGTTGTTATGAAAGATTAGAAATTAATTTTAAAGAACGAACAACTGTATTGGTCGCTATCAATGGTCAAGGTAAAACTACAATTTTAGATAGTATCCGTATAGCATTATGGCCTTATGTGAGTCAGTTTGATCTTGCAAAAACAGCTTTTGCCGATCCTGCAAATACAATTACTATTGATGATATCCGTATTATCAAAAAAGTTGATGATGATCAATTAGAAATGGCTAGGCAACTACCTTCTTCAGTATCTGCTACATGTCATTTTGATGGTCGAGCATTCTGTTGGGCACGTATTCGTGATAGTGAAGCAAAACTGTCTCGAACGAAAGATGATAATGGCACTAAAAAACTAAAGGATTATGCCAAGAAAATACAAGAAAGAATTAGGAATTTAGACCAAAGCACTCTAGATTTACCTGTTTTTGGTTACTATGGTACTGGACGTTTATGGAAAGAAAAGCGTTTAACTGAGAGTAAAAAGAATACTCGTGATGAGGTTAATGCCAAAATTAGAACCTTTGCCTATCAAGATTGTTTAGACCCAGCTTCAAGTTTTAAGCAATTTGAAGATTGGTTTATTGCTGAATATAAACATGACTTTGCGAAAAAAATAATAGCTTTGGAAAAAGGAGTCACTACTTTTCCAGCAGCTAACGATACAATATTAGCAGTGAAAGGGGCTGTAGATATAATTTTAGAAACGGTAGGCTGGAAAAATTTGGCGTACAGCCAACAGTATGAATCGTTGATTCTAGAGCATGAGCAATACGGGGTTATGAAAATGTCTCAGCTCAGTGATGGGATTAAAAATATGATTGGTATGATTGCTGATATAGCTTATCGTTGTGTGTTACTTAATGGGCATTTAGGAAAGGATGCTGCACGACTTTCAACTGGTCTAGTAATGATTGATGAAATCGATATGCATCTTCACCCCCAATGGCAACAAGTTGTAATTTCTTCATTAGAAAAAGCATTTGAAAATATACAGTTTATTGTTACAACTCATAGCCCTCAGGTTTTAACGACAGTTACGTCAACAAGTATTTGTATACTTGAAGATGGTAAAATGTATGATGCTCCAGAAGGAAGTCAAGGGGCAGAGTCAGCACGGTTATTGAAGCGTATTTTTGGTGTTGAGACTAGACCTGAAGACTTAGAAATAACGAAAAAATTAAGGGCCTATGAACGGATGGTATATGAGGATAAGTGGGGGGAAAAGGAAGCTTTAGAATTAAGAATACAATTGAATGAAGCGTTTGGTGATCAGGAACCATTATTAGATGAACTTGATCTATATATCGAAAATAGGGAATGGGAATTAGAACTTGAAAAAAATCAATAAGTCACTCCCCCCTAATCCGTTAACAGAATTTTATGCTTCTCATGAAAAGGGGAGTTGGGATAATTTTAGAAACCATTCAGATAGCTATGATCGGCTTAAGGAACTAATTTTTTTAGATCAGGGAGGGCTTTGTGGTTACTGTGAAGATAGCATTGGTGATTTAGATAAAACCAAACGACAAATCGAACATTTCCATGATAAGGCAGATAAAGATTATTCTATAAATAACTGGGCACTAGATTGGAATAATGTTTTTGGAGTATGTAAGGGAGGATCAGATCAAAAAGCAAAGTTTCCCACACCACAAAACTTAAGTTGCGATGCACATAAAAATCATTATTTGGACTCTCCTATTACAGAGGGTGTATACCTTAATCCTTTGGAAATACCATATTCATCAATTTTTAGTTTTGATAAAGCTACAGGTTTTTTGGTTCCAAATGAAGAGGTATGCAAGTTTTTAGATGAGTATAAGCCTAATAATTATAGTAATTTTAAAGAATTAGTAGATGAGACTATTAAAGTTTTAAATCTGAATTGTGATCGTCTGGCACTAAAGCGTAGACTGATTTTGTTTGAATATAATCGTATTATTCAAAGAGCAAGAGAGATGAATAATACTAAGATTCGTGAACAATTAACGGAACACTGGTTTCAAAAAAAATGGCCTTCTTTTTTTACAGTACGACGATATTTATTGGGTGAAATAGCTGAACAGTATTTAGCAGGGAATGGGTACTCTAGTCCAGAATGATCTCATCGGAATTATGTGAATATTGTTAAGGGGCTGGGGTGGTTGTGCATGATAAATTTATTGGTATCCTCCAAAATACTATTGTTTAATGGTTGTGGAGAATTTTCTTAATACATATCCAGTAATTGGTTTGTTCTCGCGAATAATTTCAACTTTTAACCATCTTATAGCAAGTTCAGGTTCGTCATGAATTGTAAGGATTTGCCCAATACTGAGAGCTTCAATTATTTCTGCCGAAGAGGATGGGATAGTGTATAAGTAAGTTCCTTGCAAAACTACTCGTTTTCCTTTGAATATATCTGAATCAAAAGTTGATAATTCTGTTTTTATTAATGCTTTAATTTCTTCTTTTGTTTGATTTGGTTTTAAAATACTTTGAATTTTGTCGTGAAAAATACTACTTAGTAAATTGATAACAAGCGAATTTAATGTACTTGCAGAAGATGCAGCAGTCATTACACAGGCAAGAAATAAACTCGAAATATAAATTAGATAATAAACTCGGGCTTTTGCTTCAGTTGATAATTTATAAAAACGATTCTGTCTCTCATCTACAGATAAATCTTCCTCACTTTCATGGAAATAATGGCTTACTTCTTCTTCTATTTGAAGTTCTTGTGAAATATCTAAGGCAAGATCAGTGTGAATATCTAGATCAGTATCATTAGAAATATTATTAAAATTAAGTGGATAGATTTCTTGCATTGTTCTTGCAATTGACATCATATCTGAATTGGTAAGTGCAGAAGAAATAGACCTAAAATAATTATCATTAAAATAGTATTTCCCGTTCATTGACATAAAGGGGAACTGCTCAGCGATTTGATTACTTTTCATAAAAAATGAATTTTCGAATGCCTTACTCACCTTTACTATTGTAGGTTCTTCAAGTGTCTGAAAAAGTTTTGAAGTAGTAGATTTTTCAAATGCTCTAATTAATTTTAAGGTAGGAGATTCTTCTAAATCCTTCATTATTTTTATAGTTGGATTAAGATCATTCATAGTTTTAAAAATTGCTGATCGATTATTATAGAATTTTCTTAATGCAGATCCTCCGGTTGCAGCATCAATGAGCTTTTGTGTTCTTTGATTTTCTTCTATAAAAGCTTGTATTTGAGGGTTATTAAACCAGAAGTTATCTATTTTATTGTCTTTAGGCATAGTGTTACAACTAGATTTATTTAAGAATATTCTTGTATCCTACAACTTCAGACTATCATGTCAATAAGGTTGGTTTGATGCCTTATCAAAAGAATTGTATTAGTTTTAAAGTATTAATTTATTCGTTAACTATTTAGAAAAGAAAATATATTTTGAGTGAGATATGAAAGCTTATAATTTTATCTTTACGTATGCCATGTCCCAGAGTGGGTACCATAGTGACAAGAAATGTGAATCAATAAAAAAATTAGAAAATAAGATTGGCAATAGGCAAATAGAAAAATGGACTAAACTAGCTAAAGTAGAAAATACTTTTATAGGTGAGTTAGTACTTCACACTTGTAGTATTTCTGAAAAAAGGGAAGAAGCTAAGCAGATTGTAAGAACTGTATTCGAAGAGATGATGTTTGAAATAGAAGTATATAGTGATGTTACTTTTACTATAGCCATGTTGGTTGATGGGTTAGGTGAATATTTGGAATTTAATGCGTAGTTTGTGTAACTTAAGATATATCAACAATCGTTAAATCAGTGTTGATATATCTGCTACAACTACACTATTAAAATTTTTGTTTTGCCATTAGGTCCAAACGTCGCTTACAAGCATCAGGTAATCTTTGGTAGTAGCAAATCGTTGAAAGATTCCTGTAATATTAATCAATAGTTTAATGTTTAGTGTTGTTAAAAATAACAGTGATTATAATGCAATCAGTGAGAGCTTATACGAGACTGAATTTTGCTTATTTCGAAAGCTCATATGTTTGAATAGACTTTTTCAACTGATCAATTGGAAGATAGAACTCATCTTTAAAGCCAAGCTTTTTCATAAAAGCTTGGCAATCCTTATTTGGGCATTCTATTTGTAAATATTCATATCCAAATTTTTCTCCGAAATTGCAGAGTTCTTTCAGTAAAGCAGTTCCATAACCTTTATTCTGTTTTTTAAACCCGATACGAGCGACTACAATATATTTCTTATCTTTATGGTCGGCAAATGCATATTTTCCAAATCTGAGATAGATATCATCAGAACTTTTACTAAATGCAATATTTACATTCGTTTGAGGTTTCTTTTGACTTAATTGCATGGATGAAACCCATGGACGCGAATATCCTAATTTTTCTATAGTAAACCTTCGAACTAAACCCGAGATTTCATTTTGTTCTTCAAGTCCAATTAATCCATTTTCTTCTGATGGTTGGAATGATTCTATATTCATTTTTACTCTCAAACTATAATTTCAATAATTAGCTAAGCAGGTCAAAGTATTAAAGACTTTTGCTATCCTTGACCTAAAATGGTGCTATTTAAGTGACCTCCTCATGCACAGGAATTTCAGCTTTTCTATCTAAAAAGTCTGCATACCACTGAAGCATAGAACGTCTGTTTCTCAGCCATTTAGCATGGTTATAAGTTGCTCTTGTTTTATCATTATCAGTATGTGATAACTGTTTTTCAATTCATCTATTATCACTGCCCAATTCATTTAAAAATGTTGATGGAGTAGCTCTGAACCAAAAGAGATGATTGATAGACTATAAAGTGAAAATTTTAGAAGTCATGAACGTTAATGTCTAAGTAGTGACCTCTAATTTTGAAATATGTGGACAAGTCTGGAGTTGTCCACAAAGTCGATGAAACACTTTATAAATCTGCTACAATTGCGCCAATTTAAATTTTCTCTCTCGCCATTTACTGTCACCTTTTGAAGTGTGTACAAATTGGTGTACAAATTGTAGATACTATTCATGTTTAAAGAAGAATTAGCTAAGCAGGTAAAGGTTCGTAGGACTTTTGCCATCATTTCCCACCCCGATGCCGGTAAAACCACCATGACAGAGAAATTACTGTTATGGGGTAAAGCAATTCAGGTTGCAGGGATGGTAAAAAGCCGTAAATCTGACCGCGCAGCTACATCTGACTGGATGGAAATGGAAAAAGAGCGTGGAATTTCTATTACCACGTCTGTTATGCAGTTCCCATATAAAGGTCATACCATTAACTTACTCGATACACCGGGACATGAAGATTTCTCGGAAGATACGTATCGTACCCTCACCGCAGTTGACTCAGCGTTAATGGTGATTGATGGTGCAAAGGGTGTCGAAGAACGTACCATCAAATTGATGGAAGTGTGTCGTATGCGTGACACGCCTATCATTTCATTCGTAAACAAGATGGACCGTGAGATTCGTGAGCCACTTGAGTTACTTGATGAAATTGAAAATGTCCTCAATATCCGCTGTGTACCTATTACATGGCCATTAGGAATGGGCCGTGATTTTGCTGGTGTATACAACATTATTGAAAATAAATTGTATGTCTATAAAGCAGGTTTTGGTTCAACCATTACAGATATTGAAGTACGTGATGGCTATGATCATGCTGATATTCGTGAAAAAGTAGGTGATTTGGCTTGGGCATCTTTTGAAGAGTCGCTTGAGCTCGTACAAATGGCGAATGAGCCATTAGACCGCGAATTATTTTTACAAGGTAAACAAACTCCGGTTCTATTTGGTACGGCATTAGGTAACTTTGGTGTTGACCATGTCCTAGATGCTTTCATGGGCTGGGCACCTGAACCTAAAGCGCACCCTACACAAGAGCGTGTGGTTGACGCGAAAGAAGAAGGTTTTTCTGGTTTTGTATTTAAAATTCAAGCCAACATGGACCCGAAACACCGTGACCGTATTGCCTTCATGCGTATTTGCTCTGGTAAATATGAAAAAGGTTTAAAGATGAACCACGTGCGTCTTGGTAAAGATGTCCGCATTAGTGATGCTTTGACATTCCTTGCTGGTGAGCGTGAACATTTAGAAGAAGCGTGGCCGGGCGATATTATTGGTTTACATAACCATGGCACGATTCAAATTGGTGATACTTTCACAAGTGGTGAAAATCTGCACTTCACAGGTATTCCTCACTTTGCGCCAGAGATGTTCCGTCGTGTGCGTTTAAGAGATCCATTAAAGTCAAAACAATTGCAAAAAGGTTTGAAAGAGTTGTCTGAAGAAGGGGCGACTCAGGTATTTATGCCGCAAATCAGCAATGACTTGATTGTTGGGGCGGTAGGTGTGCTCCAGTTTGACGTGGTTGCTTATCGTTTGAAAGAAGAATATAAGGTTGACTGTGTTTATGAGCCTGTAAGCGTTAATACAGTTCGCTGGATTCACTGTGATGACGAAAAAATTCTGAATGAATTTAAGAAGAAAGCACATGATCAACTTTCTATCGATGGTGGTGGACATTTAACTTATCTTGCTCCAAGCCGAGTGAACTTGCAGATTATGCAAGAGCGTTGGCCTGATATTCAGTTCCGTAATACACGTGAACACTGATCATTTTAATGTGACAAACAGCTTCGAATAGAAGCTGTTTTGTTTTGAAAAATAAAAAAGGATGATGAAATGAACTTGAGTAAAAAGACAATTATTGCGCTGGTGGTTGCAGTCATAACATTAATTTCTGCTATTTCTATTTTTGTCTGGAAAAGCTCTCAGTCTTCATCATCTTCTCAAACGAAACTAGCGGGCGCCCAAACTCAAAATATTGAAAAAGCTGAGGTACTGCCATTTCTCAACTTACAACAAGTAAAAGCCGATTATGCTTTGCCATTTTGTGAGAAGAAAAATTGTATTGATGTTGATATTCAAACAATAAAGACTCAAGACGCATGGTTAAATGAATGGATCGCCAAAAGTCAGACAAAAGTGATTCAAGATCAAATTGATTTGAAAAAAGACTTGAGCTTGCAGCAGGCGATTAATGCCTATGTTAAAAAGTCTGATGAATGGCAAGATAAATATTCAAAGAATCGGGCTTATGAATTGCATCTTCATACCCGTATTGCTTCGCAGCGTAATCAATATGTTTTATTGCAACTGGGGCTTGATACCAAGCAAGAAGAGCTCACGATTAAAGATCGTTATTACTTTTTTGTTGCCGATCGAAAATTGCATAAAAGTTTAAGTTTGTTAGATGTTTTAAAAAAGGATCAACAAACAGCTATGCATCAAATGGTGCAGGTAGCCTATCAAGACTGGTTAAAAAAGCAGACTGTTGAAATAAAAAAAGAAGCACCAAAAACTTTATATTGGGGGCAAGCGGATTGGTTCTTTGATGGTGAAGGTATTGGACTGCATTATCAGGCAAACCAAATTACTAAAGAGGCACCACAGCTCGATATTTATTTATCTACAGAACAAACAAAAAAAATATTACAACCCGAGGTTTATGAACAAATGTTTTAAGATGGTAGCAGAATTTGCAACCTCTATTTATATGCGCTAATTTCTTAGAAAAGGCACTGCGTAATCTCCTTAGAATAAAAGGCAAAATATGATGTTATCTTCTAAAGTTTCACTGCGATTAACTTTGCTTGCTTCTGCTATATTTTTGGTGGCATGCCAACCTAAAGCCGATCCTAAGGATTCTCAAGAACAGCAGAAACCAGCAGTCGAAGAGCAAAAGCCAGTAGAGCTGACTTTGAAGGGTGAAACAATTCCGAGTAAGGTTGCTTTACCTGATTGTGATGGTAAAACTTGTCCCGAATTTACAGTTGAGCGTTTACAGAGTAATTTTCCATTTATTGATAAAATTGTAGATCAGCAAATCTTAAAGGCTCTAGATCAAATTTTAGAGATTGCTGAACCCGATGCTAAAGTGAAGCAACCAGATCAAAAAACAGAAGCTTCAGCAGTTGCGGGTGCAGAGCAAAAAAATAGCTTTGATGCACAGGTTCAACGTTATGCAAACTCATTTATTGGTCTGGACAATGAGTTAAAAGCTTTAAGTAGTAGTCATCAAATTAATCTTTTAGTTAAACCTAAGATTTTGCAGGCTCAAGGTAAAGTGGTCACTGTTGTACTTAATAGCAGTAGCTATTTGGGTGGTGCTCATGGTTCTGCTGCACAGCATTATTATAATTTTGATTTAAAAGAACAAAAGCAGATCAAGCTTGAAGACTTGTTACGTCCACAGCAAAAAGTAGCGTTAGAGAAGTTGGCGCATGAAGCCTTTAAGACTTGGGTTACAGACTCTAAACTGGCTGATAATGTCGGTGATTATGAACAAGCTTGGCCATTTAAATTATCCGATAATTTCTTATTGGGTGAACAAGGTTTAATCCTTCAATATGGTGAATATGAAATTGGACCATATGTGGTGGGATTACCTCGATTAGTCATTCCTTATGATCAATTACAGGAAGTCTTGAAAAAAGAGTATTTGCCGCAGCCTAAAGCGCAACCAGCTTCAACACCTGTTGCAAAAAGTGGAAGCTAATGCGTCTGTTTGATACGCATACGCATTTTGATGTTGCCGATTTTGATGAAGATCGGCAACAGTTAGCGCTTAATGCCAAAAAAGCTGGGGTTGATGCACTGGTTTTAATTGGTTTTGTGCAGTCACGTTTTGATGAGTTGCTACAAACCCATCATCAGTTAAATAGCTGGAAAAATGTACCGACTTCATATCTAGCACCCGGTTTACACCCATTTTATATTGAGCAACATCAGCCAGAACATCTTTCTTATCTTGAGCAAATTTTGCAGAAAGAAGAATGCGTGGCAGTCGGTGAAATTGGTTTAGATACTTTCTTAAAAGAGCATAAGCACCCTGATATCTATGCGAAGCAAAAACAATATTTTGCCGATCAGTTAGAGCTTGCAACCCAATATCAAAAACCAGTACTTCTCCATATTAGAAAAGCACATGGTGATGTACTCGCAATATTAAAAGCTCAGAAATTTAAACTGGGTGGAATTGCCCATGCTTTTAGTGGTGGCATAGAAGAAGCGAAAGGCTTAATTAAACTTGGGTTTAAAATTGGTGTGACAGGGCAAATTACTAATCCGAATGCAAAAAAACTTCATACGGTTGTGCAGGCCATAGGTGCAGAGCACTTGGTGATTGAAACAGATTGTCCCGATATGACCCCACTTTGTTGCCAAACCTCAACTGAAGAGCGTACCCGTAATACCCCAGTTAATTTGCCTTATGTTTTGCAAAGTTTGGCAGAAAACCTAAACATATCAGCGTCAGATTTGGCCGTACAGCTTTGGGAAAACTCGCTCTCGGCGTTGAAATTATCGTAATAAAAATCAAAGATTAGAAATAGTAACTAAAACAAAACACAGCGATTAGAAAAGAAGCTTAAAGTAAGAAAACAACATGTAAAAACGTGAAAAATAACATTGCCAGACATGGGAGGATAACCCAATGGCTAAGTATAGCAATATCAATAGTTTTAATGCTTTACAGACGCTAACAGTAGGTTCCAGCAATTATCAGATTTTTAGCTTAGCCCAAGCCGAGAAAACGCTAGGGGATATTGCCAAACTACCGAAATCTTTAAAAGTATTATTGGAAAACTTATTACGGTTTGAAGACCAACTTAGTGTTAAAACTGAACACATCTATGCCTTAGCAGAATGGTTAAAAACCAAAGGTTCTGAACAGGAAATTCAATATCGACCTGCTCGAGTTTTAATGCAGGATTTTACAGGGGTACCCGCTGTAGTCGATTTGGCAGCAATGCGAGCAGCCATGGCTCAAGCTGGTGGAGACCCAGAGAAGATTAATCCGTTATCTCCAGTCGATTTGGTGATTGACCACTCGGTGATGGTTGACTATTTTGCCGATGATCAGGCTTTTGAAGAAAACGTACATATTGAAATGCAGCGTAATGGCGAACGATATCAATTTCTACGTTGGGGACAGTCTGCATTTAATAATTTTAGTGTAGTGCCGCCAGGTACGGGGATTTGCCATCAGGTCAATTTAGAATATTTGGCCCAAGCAGTGTGGTTGGGAGAAGATGAAGGCAAAACTTTTGCATTTCCTGACACCTTAGTGGGAACAGATTCGCATACGACCATGATTAATGGCTTGGGTGTTTTAGGTTGGGGCGTAGGCGGTATTGAGGCTGAAGCAGCAATGTTGGGCCAACCCATCTCTATGCTTATTCCTGAAGTCATCGGTTTTAAACTTACAGGAAAATTACCAGAAGGTATTACAGCAACAGACTTGGTACTCACTATTACTCAAATGCTTCGCCAAAAAGGTGTGGTGGGTAAATTTGTAGAGTTCTATGGAGATGGTTTGGCAGATTTGCCTCTTGCTGACCGTGCAACCATTGCCAATATGGCACCAGAATATGGTGCAACCTGTGGTTTCTTTCCAATAGATGAAGTGACTATAGGATATCTGAAACTGACAGGACGTCATGAAGACCGTATTGAGCTCGTTGAAGCCTATAGTAAAGCTCAAGGTTTATGGCGAAATGCTGGTGATGAACCTGTTTTTACAGATACTTTAAGTTTAGACATGACTACGGTGCAAGCAAGTTTGGCTGGACCAAAACGCCCGCAAGACCGAGTGCTGTTATCAGAAGTACCTAAAGCGTTTAATGCACTCATGGAATTAACGCTAAAACCAGCAAAAGAAGCAAAAGAACGTCTAGAAAATGAAGGTGGTGGTACTGCTGTAGAGGCAAAAAAAGCAAATATTCAACATGAAAGTCCATCTTGTGTGATTGAAGGGCAGGAATACCCGTTAAATCATGGTGATGTCGTAATTTCAGCCATTACCTCTTGTACCAATACCTCTAACCCAAGCGTGATGTTGGCGGCGGGGTTACTTGCTAAAAAAGCCATTGAAAAAGGCTTGCAACGAAAACCATGGGTGAAAAGCTCTCTTGCACCTGGTTCTAAGGTCGTGACTGATTATTTGTTGGCTGCTGGGCTTACGCCGTATTTAGATGAGTTGGGTTATAACTTGGTGGGGTATGGCTGTACAACCTGTATTGGTAACTCAGGCCCATTACCCGAGCCAGTCGAAGATGCAATTCAATGTCATGATTTGAATGTTGCATCTGTACTTTCTGGTAACCGCAACTTTGAAGGACGAGTACATCCATTAGTTAAAACCAATTGGTTAGCTTCACCGCCTCTCGTGGTTGCTTATGGTTTAGTTGGGAATATTCGTACCGACCTGACAACAGAGCCTCTTGGTGAGGGTAAAGATGGACAGCCTGTCTATTTAAAAGATATCTGGCCAAGTCAGGCAGAAATTGATGTTGTCTTGCAGAAAGTAAATACAGAGATGTTCCACAAAGAATATGCTGCGGTCTTTGATGGTGACGCGAGTTGGCAAGCGATTCAGATTCCAAAGAGCAAGACCTATGAATGGGCCGATGACTCGACTTATATTCGACATCCTCCTTTCTTTGAAGGAATTGGAGAGCCACCAAAGCCAATTAAGAATATTGAACAGGCGCGTATTTTGGCTGTTTTAGGTGACTCAGTCACAACCGACCATATTTCACCAGCGGGGAATATCAAAAAAGATAGTCCTGCGGGTCGGTATTTGCAAGAGCAAGGGGTCGATCCCAAAGACTTTAACTCGTATGGTTCTCGACGTGGTAATCATGAAGTGATGATGCGAGGAACTTTCGCCAACATTCGTATTAAAAACGAAATGCTTGGTGGTGAAGAGGGTGGTAATACTATTTACATTCCAAGTGGTGAAAAGCTTGCCATTTATGATGCAGCGATGCTTTATCAACAAGAAAACACACCTCTTGTGATTATTGCCGGTAAGGAATATGGAACAGGTTCTTCACGGGACTGGGCTGCAAAAGGAACAAATTTATTAGGTGTAAAAGCAGTGATTGCCGAGAGCTTTGAGCGTATCCATCGTTCAAACCTAGTCGGTATGGGAGTGTTGCCATTACAGTTTGTTGATGGGCAAACTCGTCAATCTCTTAATTTAACGGGTCATGAAGTGATATCAATCCGTGGTTTACTGGACGGAATTCAACCTCATCAAATTCTTGAAGTTGATGTAAAACGGCCCAATGGGGTAGCGAGTCATTTTAATGTGTTGTGCCGAATTGATACGTTAAATGAGGTCGAGTACTTTAAGGCTGGTGGTATTTTGCATTATGTACTTCGAAATTTGATTGCAGAATAATTGAAAAAGAAACCCTGTAAATTACAGGGTTTCTTTTTTTGAAACTTAACTGAACTTAAATAATTTCTTCCAGCTAAATGAAGTAGTTAGCATCCAAACATCGAGTGGATTAAAATATAGTGAATCTAAATCAAAGAAATCCCCAGATGCTTTTCGGGAAAGCTTTAATAATTCTGAATTTTCATCTATCGAAAAAGTTTGATTCTCTAACAACTCTGGATTTTCGATAAGGATATATAACAAGAAATGATTCAGAATATAGGATGCTTGATCTACTTTTAGATTTATACATCCATCTGGTTTGCCGAATTGATGCATTCCACAAGAATAAAATAAATTATCATCGGAAATAATAGGAATAAAGCCTTTAAACAGATCTAGGGTATTTTCAGCACTATAACTAAGCCAATCACTTTTAATATGTGTAAGTCCAGAAGTCTCAACTTTAATTGCTAAGCCACCTGCTTTGATGAGGGCTTGCCCTAACAACAGAGCTTGTTGTGCTAACTCGATCGATCCACCCTCACAAACAACATAAATAACCATATTATGTCGATCAATTTTTTCTAATTCACTTTCAGAAAAACGGCCCATACTCAATGATCTAAAAATCTGACTTACATTAGGATCATTTTCATACTCTTCAATTTCAGCATAATACTCATTTGTTAAAGACTTAATAATTGAGCCTGCGTAAATATATCCTGTTTCATTAGTGAGGAGGGCATGTAATAGAGCTTGATGATTTTCCCAAACACCTGGGATACATAAGACAATTTTTTGATTAAGTTCTTGATTCATTATTAATAAATTTTAAGGGACTTTTGCTATTTATAATATCGTAAAAGATATCCTATGCCTAATTGATTCAGGTAAAATAGCTACCGTATTTCGTGCCCCCCCAAGAGTAACAATGACCGATCTCCAACAAGATGAATATGAACGTCGTTTTGCAGGTGTAGCCAAAGTTTATGGTGATTCATCGTTCCAACATTACGAGCAAAGTCATGTAATGGTGATTGGTATTGGTGGTGTGGGCAGTTGGGCTGTAGAAGCTTTGGCTCGTACCGGAATTGGGGAAATCACATTAGTGGATATGGATGTTGTCGCGGCATCAAATGTGAACCGTCAGCTACCAGCGATGACCTCTACATTAGGCTGTGAAAAAGTTGAGATTATGGCGGAGCGTTGTCGCCAGATTAACCCGCGTATTAAAGTAAATATTATTGATGACTTCCTTACACCTGAGAATGTCACAGAGCTTTTAAATCCTGTACCGGATATTGTTCTAGACTGTATTGATGACGTTAAAGCGAAGTTGGCTTTAATGCTGCATTGCCGTTTTAATAAAATTCCTTTGATTGTTTCGGGTGGGGCAGGCGGTAAGCTCGACCCACTTAAAATTCGTGTCGCGGATTTATCAAAAACCGAACAAGACCCGATGTTGGCAAAGTTACGTAGCCAGCTTCGCGCTCGTGGTATTTGTAAAAAGCCAAAAGAGAAATTTGGAATTACCTGTATTTATTCCGCCGATAACCCATTCTCAAGTGCAGATGTGTGTCCATCGGCTGGTTTACGCTGTGGGGGCTATGGTTCAGCGGTGGTTGTGACTTCAAGTTTTGCCATGATTGCAGTAGCCGAAGTTTTGAAAAAGCTCAATTTAAAGAAAGCTTAATTTAAATATTAAAAAGGCATGCTCTTATGTTTGGGTATGCCTTTTTCTTTTTTAGTCATATAACTCTATCGTGTCATGTTTGGGCTGTGTTGGAAGCTGTTGATCGTAAAATTTAAAGCACCATAAAATTAGAATAACGACAGTGAATATGGTGAAACCTTTTAAATACTTCATGAATAATTTAATCAAGTGAATGGTCTTGATAAAATTCTAGCGAAGGTAATCTATCTAATCTAATATAGAAAATAGGCTTAATGATCTAATTTTGAGATGGGAATGCTCACTTTAAAACAATTTCAATATTTTATAAAAATTGTTGAAGAAGGCAGTTTTACGGCTGCTTCAGAAAAGCTCTTTATTGCTCAATCAGCTTTGAGTAGGCAGATAAAATTATTAGAAGAAGAGATTAACTTTCAGCTATTTGATCGTACTGACAAGAAAGTAAAGCTTACAACAGCGGGAGAGGTCTTTTATAAGAAAATAAAAGATAACATGCTCTACTTAAATGAAATTATTGATCTTTCTAAAAGTATTTCGGAAGGGAAAAACCGCCAGATTAAAATTGCTCACTCAAGCAGTATTGTCATGGATCATAAAAAGATTCAGATATTAAAAGAAATTAGCTTAGCTAAGCAGATAAATTTTGAGGTGAATACCTTGTCATCGGAGCAGCAAATCTTAGCTTTAACGAGTGGAGAAATTGATATTGGTTTGATTAGACCACCAGTATTGCATAGCCTTGAAGAAATAACGATTTTGAAATTATATGAACAGCCCTTATTTGTCGCTGTCTATATTGATCACCCTAAATTTAAACAAAAACAAAGTATCCAGATAAGAGATTTAGTAGATGAATATTTTGTTTCAACTCCACATCCAAAGCGGGGAGGTTTGAGCTATCTAGTCTCAAACTTGTGTGTAGGAGCTGGCTTCTTGCCTAAAGCAGCGGTAGTCCAATCTCGTAAGATAACCCAATTACACTTAGTCGCTGCAAATTTGGGTATTAGTATTGTCCCTCAAGAATTTGAACAAATATTACCCAAAAATGTAAAACTGATTCCGCTGGAGAATAAGAATCTTTTCTCTGAAGTGGTTTTAGCTTATAGAGCAGACCAAAGTAATCTGATTCAATCTTATGCTGAACATATCTACGAACTGCTACAAGCGTGAGTAGGAGATATCTTTAACCATATGCTGAAATAATTATTGTAGCCCGGTGTGCTCACTAATAAGAAACGTATATTCGCTATTACCGTCTAACTGACGCTCCTGAGACATAATGTCTATTTTTGGGCGTTTATGTTGATAGAATTCTAAATTGATGCAACCACTATTATTAATTGCATAGCGAATATAGTAATTATCTGGTTCTAGAAAAATTGTTGCTTCTTCAAATGAGTGCAGAGATAGAATTTTTTTCTTATCGTGAAAAATCACAGAAGGACAATCTAGTAATCCATTTAAATATTGCTTTCGCATGACATGGATCCGAGCTTGAGGAGCCGTGCCTTTCAATAAATATTGTGGTTGATAAATCCTTTTTTCCGGTACTTTTTTGAAAACTTCTATAACGTTTGTATCGGGAATGGCATACGCCAAACTAAACGATGTCAGTAAGTAACCGCCTAATAGTATTTTTTTCATAAAGTTACATCATCATTTTTGACAAGTACAATATGAAAATCATGCAAAAAAGAAGCCAAACCTGATTTAAAAATTCTGTCTGATCAACTGCTTGGCATATTTGAAAAGGATTGAAAAACCCAATGCTTAGGTAGGTTGCCCTAAACGATAGTAAGTATAAGTGACGCTATCATCTTTATAGACATCATAACTATTTTGTTTGAAGTCAGAGACCCATTCACTTCCTGTGTAGCCAGCAATATGTCCATAAACGTGATTGCGAGTTCTGTGAATGATATAGATGTCACCTTCTTGTGGTTCATCAAAGGCTGGATTAATTTCTTTATAGCCAATCTTTTTTAAGGTATCTCCCCAGTCTGAAGCTGCAATGGGGTGATTCCGAATATCTGCACCAGCAGATTCGAGAGCAAGGCGGATACTACGTGCACAACGAGCTTTACTGCGTCTTGAGGTAATACTTTCTAATTTAGCTACGAATCTATCAACATCTATTGCTGGAGTATCGGAAGTTTCAGTTTGATGATTATTAGGTTTCATGGTGAAAGGATAAGGGAGACTTGGAGTGCTGTGGGATACAACAATGGCTGCCTGATTTGAATCCTGATACATATAATTATCAGCTACTTGTCCGTCATAAATAATCATCGTGAAATCTCTACCGTACTATCTATATCCATATTAAAAAAATCACCACCTACCTGTGGCGTTCAGAGATACTAATAGGCGTACCTTAAAAGTTTTGTTTGCGTTATGTAATAACGTATCTTTTTTCCAAATATTGCTACTTAGAGATCAAAAGATATTTATTAAAATGAAACACAAAAACAATTTAACTTAAGTTATTGATATTTTTATTTAAAAATAATTAATCAGAGCTTAAATTTGAATATTTTAATTCAGTCATTGCGAATATACTCAAAATCTAAGTCCCTGATTTAAAATGCCACATTTTCTTACAATTTAAGAAGCCATCACACGCTTAAGCCTGATGTTCTTTTAAATATTCCTCAGTACGAATTAAAGCTGCTTGCATGTTGCTAATAGCCTGTTCAACATCGCCTAAAGTTTTTGCATTTCCGCCACTTAGCGCCTGACGCCATTTACGTGCACCTGGTAAATTCTGGAATAAACCCAAAATATGACGTGTAATGATGGAGAGTGGAGCACCTTCAGCCATACGCTGTTCAATATAAGGTAGCATTTGTTCCATAATCTCGAATCGATCTGGAGCTTCCAAATTCCAAAGCTGACCCATTTCCGCGAGTAAGTACGGATTATGATAGGCTTCACGGCCAATCATGACGCCATCAACATGCTGTAAATGTGTTTGAGTTTCAGCAAACGTTTTAATGCCGCCGTTAATTTCAATGGTGAGATGTGGGCGCTCTTGTTTTAAACGATAGACATCTTCATAGCGTAAAGGTGGAACTTCACGGTTTTCTTTTGGTGACAGGCCTTTCAAAATAGCAATACGGGCATGAACTACAAAATGAGTGCAACCTGTTGCTGCAACTGTATCTACAAAATGAAGCATCTCTTCATAAGAGTGCATGTCATCAATCCCGATACGGTGTTTCACCGTTACCGGAATGTTTACTGCTTTTTGCATAGTGTGAATGCATTCAGCAACCAAATCTGGTTCTGCCATTAAGCAAGCACCGATTTTATTGTTCTGTACACGGTCACTTGGGCAGCCTACATTGAGGTTAACTTCATCGTAACCCCAGTCTTCAGCCATTTTTGTGCAAGTCGCAAGCTCTTGCGGGTTTGAACCACCCAACTGTAATACGATAGGATGCTCTTGTGCACTGTAGTCTAAATAGCGTTTAGCATCGCCAAAAAGAATCGCGCCTGTGGTCACCATTTCGGTGTATAGCACAACATTTGGGTTAAACAAGCGCGCAAAGAATCGATAATCCTTCGTTGTCCAATCCATCATGGGTGCGACAGAAATACGAGGTTGTAACGATTGAAGTGATTGCATAACCAATAGCCCAAAAGTCGCTAAATTAATGAAAGGGCAGCATTATACGAGGTTTATGCTTGAATCGACAGAGGCATTTAGCCGAGTAATTTATAACCACCCTTGTGTTGAATATAGGGAGATGATTTATAACAAGTTACCTTATTGGGAAATCATTTTCTTTTTTTGTAAGATAGCATCAAACAAGCTAAACAAAATACAAAGTACAACTAACCCAATACCCGCAAGGCAAGTCATCGTCCATCCGCCACGATTCCACGCAAAAATTCCTAATGCTGAACCTCCTGCGCCTCCAATAAAGTAAGTGGTCATATAGATAGCATTAATACGAGATTTTGCATCTGGTCGTAAACGGAAAATAATGCTTTGGTTACTCGTGTGTACGAGTGCTAGTGCTAACTGAATTAAAGCAAAACCAGCAATATAACTCGCAAGCAAAGTTTGTCCATAATAAAAGCAGAGCCAGCTTAACAGGAATAAACCACAGCCTATCCATGTGAGGAGAGTGGTACGTCCCTGATCAGCATATTTACCAATATAACGGGTTGATAAGGCACCAAAGATACCGACTAAAGGTACTAGTCCAATAAACAGATCAGGTAAATGATGTGCTGAGGTGAGGAGTAATGCGATGGTGGAATATAAAATACTCACAGATGCGAAGGCGAAAGCACCTGTAAGCGCTCTTAATAATAGTCTTTTCTCTTGTTTTAAAAGCTGACCCATGGAACCAAATATCTGTCCATAATTCATTTTCATGCGTAAAACATAAGGTAAACGACTTTTTAAGGTATATGCCAACAGAAGCATTAATATGCCGCTTACCACATAAACCACTTTCCAGTGGAATAAGTTAGAAAATAGGCCAGCCAGACTGGTAGAGAGTAAAATACCAACCAATAGGCCACTCATTAAAAAACCAATGATCTCGCCAGTTTTTTCAGGTTTTACAGTCATTGTAGCAAGTGGAATAAGCACTTGAGCTGCAACCGAAAATAAGCCTGCTAAAATTGTACCGATCCATAGCATGGGTAAGTTAACAGCAAAAGCAGAAGTAAATAGGCCAACTGCACAAAGCACCATCAAAAACGGAATAGCCTTGGCTTTATTGACGATATCACCCATCGGAACAATAAAGAGTAGTCCTAGGGCATAAGACACCTGAGCAAATGTAACAGTCAATGCGGCTTGTGCTTGAGTAACAGCAAAGTCTTGTTGAATGGAGTGAATAAGAGGCTGGCAATAATAATTCACACCTGCACATAAGCCACATGCTGCTGCCATCAACCAAAGTAAAGGTTTATTTTGACTGATATCTTCAGGGGTAGACATGATGTTCTCTCGATTTTATTAGGTGTATGCGGTTGCTTCGACTTCAATGAGCATATGCTCTAATGCAAGGCGTGGTACAGGAATGAGTGTACAGGCTGGAAAAGGATGATTTTTCCATAAATTCTGCATAACTTTAATTAAAATTTCATGTTTTTCGACCGAGTGGTCAACAACTAAAACTCTTAATACGGCAATGTTGCTAAGCTCTGCATTGGCAGCAATTAAAGCATGCTTAATGTTATCAATAGCTTGGGAAACTTGTTCTTCAAAGTTTGGGCTTAATTCACCTTTTGAGTTTTCGCCTCCTTGACCTGCAATATGAATAATCTTTTTAAAATTTTCTACCACAGCAACATGACTATAAGCATTTGGAGTAGGGTCGTATAAAGTTGATGGATTTATTATTTTAAAAGTTTCTTTATTCATGGGACTCAACCGTTCAGTAAAATTTAGATGAGTATCCAACCTCAACTTAAGTTGAGGTCAAGAGAAATTAGTATTTTAATCTTTTCTTTCTGAGGGTAATTATCATGACACCTGCAATATTTAAAATACAGCCTACCCATTGCCACATATTGAGATGTTCATTTAAAAAAGTAACCGCGAGCAAAATAGTTAAAACCGGTCCTATCGAAGCAATCATGGCAGATTGAGAGGCACCAAGTCGCTCAATACTTTGCATGAGCATAACGGTAGGTAAAACAGTGACCAAAAAGCCAAGTCCGACGCCATACCAAATTACACTAGATGGAAGTTGTAATAGAAGTTGAATAGGCTGAGGAGTGCTTAATACATAGTGCGTTAATGTACCGATACAAGCGACTGTTAAAGCTAAACCTGTGAAATTCCAAGAACCAAATTTTTTAATTAATGGCGGGGTCAGTAGTAAATAGCCTGCAAAAGCCACAGCACTCGCAAACACGAGACTTGTGCCTAACCAGAAGTTGCCCTGAATTGGTGCATTGTTGTGCTCTTGAAGCATGACCAATACAGTTCCACCATAACTAAGAAAAATGGCAAATAAACTTTTTGCATCTAATTTTTGTTTGTATAGGAAGCTTGAGACTATGACGGTGAGAGTAGGATATAAAAATAGAATAATTCGTTCGAGTGAAGCACTAATAAACATCAGACCCATAAAATCGAGCCAGCTGGCAAAGTAGTAGCCTAATAGACCGGCAAAAATTAAAATTAGCCAATCCTTCTTTTTTATGCCCTGATTATGATGCCTGTTAAACCAGCAAATTAATAGAAAGAACGGTAAAGCGCTTAACATGCGTAAAGCCATCAGGACTGTGGCGTCTACTAATGGAGAAAGGGCATAAGTCTGTTTAATAAAGATTGCTTTTGTACTGAATAGAAAAGCAGAGCAAAGAGCAAAAAAAGACCCGATTTGAAACGAAGATAAAGAAATTTTCATATACAAGACTGTATAAGAGAGACTGTTGTCTGTAAAAAAAGAAAAAGCTTCCTATGTTACACCTCAAATCAAATATCGTGAATCATCAGTTCAAAATATGGGTATTTATTAAATAAATATTGGGTGGTATTTTAAAAAAGTTCAATTAGAATCCAAATTCTGTACAAAGAATACACATGGGGGAAACATTGCAGGTTGCAATGTTTTTGACAATGAGAAATTAGCTTGAGGAACGCTCATGCAAATCGGAATCCCAACCGAAACTGTCGTCGGTGAAAATCGTGTAGCTGCTACGCCAGAGACAGTAAAGAAGTTGATTAGCGCTGGTCATAGCGTTGTGATTGAACGTGGTGCCGGTGTAAAGGCTGCGTACATTGACAGTGCTTATGAACAGGTCGGTGCAACCATTACGGATGATGCCTATACGGGTAGTCAAATTATTTTGAAAGTTCGTGCGCCACAAGGCGGGGAAATTCAAAAACTTCCAGCAAATACTGCTGTTGTAGCAATGTTTGATCCTTATCGTAATACCGAGCTAGATCAGTTTGCGAATCAGCAAGTTTCTGCTTTTGCATTGGAATTGCTTCCTCGTACGCTTTCTCGTGCGCAGAACATGGACGTATTGTCTTCTCAGGCAAACCTTTCTGGTTATAAATCAGTTTTGCTTGCTGCCGCTGAATATCAACGTATGTTCCCAATGCTTATGACTGCTGCTGGTACTGTAAAACCTGCTCGTGTTGTGATTATGGGCGTGGGCGTTGCAGGTCTTCAGGCAATTGCAACGGCAAAACGTTTAGGTGCAATTGTTGAAGCAACTGATTTACGTCCTACGGCAAAAGATCAAGTTGAATCTTTAGGTGGTAAGTGGTTAGACGTACCAATGTCTGAAGAAGAGCAACAACGTGCAGCTGACGCCGCTAAAAATGGTTATGGATGGATGCCGGGTGAGCAATACATCAAAGACCAAGCCGCGATTGTTGACAAGGCTGTATCTAACGCTGACATCGTGATTACAACTGCATTGTTGCCGGGTCGTGATGCACCGCGTCTGATTAAGGCTGAAACTGTTGCCAAGATGAAACCAGGCTCTGTCATTTTAGATATGGCTGTTGAAACTGGTGGTAACGTTGAAGGCTCTAAAGTTGGCGAGACTGTGTTTACAGAAAATGGCGTGAAAATTTTGGGTGTTCCAAATATTCCGGCAACTGTAGCGACAGAAGCTTCTGCACTATATGCACGTAACGTATTCAATTTCGTAGAAACTTTATTCGACAAAGAGAAAAACTTTGCGATTAATCAAGAAGACGAAATCCAAAAAGCCCTATTGGTCACTCATGGCGGTCAAGTACTGCTTAAGCGTGGTTAAGGAGATTTCTCATGGTTGAAACTATTACAATTTTCGTCCTTGCCATCTTCGTAGGTTATTACGTAGTTTGGGGTGTTACACCAGCTTTACATACACCACTTATGGCAGTAACCAATGCGTTGTCATCTATTATTGTAGTGGGTGCAATGTTGCAAACTGTGGGTCTGCCTATTTTGGGTGTAGATGCTAACGTTGCATTTCAAAGTGTGAATGTGGTGAGCGTACTGGGTGCGATTGCGGTATTTTTGGCAAGCATTAATATTTTCGGCGGCTTTGCAGTAACTGCACGCATGTTGGAAATGTTCAAGCCTAAGCAAAAGAAATAAGAGGGCTTTGACATGGAATTTATTCAAGCAAATGCAAATTGGTTGTACCTTGTAGGCGCAATTCTCTTTATCTTGACGCTTCGTGGTTTGTCTGGCCCTAAAACAGCAATTCAAGGTAACCGTTACGGTATGATCGCGATGGCGATTGCTGTAGTTACGACCTTCTTTGTTGCGAATAACCCAGTTATCTGGATGATTGTTGGTGCAATGGTGTTGGGTGCAATCGTTGGTATTGCGCGTGCTCGTACTGTGCCAATGACTCAAATGCCTGAAACTGTTGCATTGATGCACTCGTTAGTTGGTTTGGCTGCTGTCCTAATTGCAATTGCTGCAATTTTACACAACAACCAACTCACTGAATTGTTTGCTCAAAATGAGGCGGCTTTAACCGCGGCTGGTGTGCAACATGTGCACATGAGCAGTGTTCACTTATTTGAATTGTTCGTAGGTTGTTTTGTTGGTGCGATTACCTTTACTGCATCTGTCTTTGCGTACGGTAAATTGGCTGCAAAAAAATGGGCGAAAACAATTTCTGGTGCATGGGTTAAACCTGTTCAAGCGCTTATCTTTATTGCGATGTTGGCTTGTGGTTTCTACTTCTTTACCACTGGCAATATGACTGCATTTTGGGCAATGACAGCACTTGCACTTGCATTTGGCTGGGTATGGATTGCACCAGTTGGTGGTGGTGATATGCCTGTAGTGGTATCGCTTCTTAACTCATTCTCGGGTTGGGCTGCGGCAGGTATTGGTTTTACACTTGAAAACAACATGTTGATCGTTGCGGGTTCTCTCGTAGGTTCATCTGGTGCGATTCTCTCGTATATCATGTGTAAAGCAATGAATCGTTCAATCATCAATGTATTGTTTGGTGGTGCAATGGGTGGCGCGGCAGTTGCTACAGCTGCCAAGGGTGAGCAAGTTCAGCGTAACCATCGTTCTGGTTCTGCTGATGATGCTGGTTTCTTGATGTCAAATGCAGACAGCGTTGTGATTGTACCGGGTTATGGTATGGCGCAAGGTCGTGCACAAAATGCTGTAAAAGAATTGTGTGAAATTCTAAAAGAGCAAGGTGTTCGCGTTCGTTTTGCGATCCATCCAGTTGCTGGTCGTATGCCTGGTCATATGAACGTATTGCTTGCTGAAGCAGACGTAGCATATGAAGACATCTTGGAAATGGATGAGATTAACTCAGACTTCCCTGCAACTGATGTGGTGCTTGTAATTGGTGCAAACGACGTAGTAAACCCTGCTGCGAAAGATGATCCAACTTCACCAATTTATGGTATGCCGATCCTTGAAGCACATAAAGCGCGTACAATCATGGTGATTAAGCGTTCTATGGCAACAGGTTATGCTGGTCTAGACAACGATTTGTTCTATAACGAAAAAACAATGATGATCTTTGGTGATGCCAAGAAAGTTGTTGAAGATATGACAAAAGCAATCAATGGTGGCGGTCACTAATCTGCCCTCAATCAGGATTGTAAAAGCCACCCTCGGGTGGCTTTTTTATTTGGTCTATTTGTTTAAAGAAATTTTTCTACAAGGTCCATTGACTGTTGATAGAGGTCGCGTGCCAGTTGCTGGTTTTTTGCGTGTGAAGATTTCCAGTCTGGCATATGTGCGCTGACATACTCTCCATTACGATTCTGCCATGCATCTCCAGTTGCCATTTCTGTAATGAGATTTGCTGGAACTGAGGTTGGAACTAAGCCTAATTTCATCGCTGCATAAACTGGTTTTGGTAAGTCACGATAAATATCAGAAGCGACACCACCCGGATGCAATGCATTATTGGTAATGGAACTACCTGCTAGTTGTTCTGCTAAAGCATTGCTGAATAGTAAATTCGCAAGCTTTGATTGCCCATAATAGAACAGGGGGTTGTAAAAACCTTCGGCACGAAACTTGTTGGGTTTAATGGATCCCACCCAATGAGCAATAGATGCGAGATGAATAATCCGTGCTTGCGGAGATTGTTGTAAAACTGGAAGTAATTTTTGAGTTAGTAAAAAATGGCCTAAATAATTAACACCAAATTGCTGCTCGAAACCATCGACAGTTAGTTGTTTGGTTTTGGCAAATAACCCTGCATTGTTAATGAGTACATCAAGGCTACCATAGCGATCTGCAATCTCATCGGCTGCCTTTCTAGTTAATTCAAGACTGTTTAGATCGAGAGAAACAAAATCGACTTGTCCTTGGTTAAGGGCGCGTAATTTGTTTTTCGCATCTTGTGCTTTTTCTGGATTTCGACACGCTAAAATAACATGTTGCCCTTGTTTAACGAGTTGTTCTGCTGTGGCAAAGCCAATCCCTGTGTTGGCGCCCGTAATTAATATTCTCACTTTCTGTGCTCCGGTTATGCTATTTATTGGTGGGGACTTCAAGAGTTTGTATATTGCTGTAAATTTGACAATTTGTCATGTCAAATTTAAAAGTGCGCGATGATTGGCTTTTAATGGCTAATAAAGCATTCGATGAAATTTAAAGATTTTGTTATTTAAAAAATATAAATATCACTTTATGAAGGGGCATACTTTTTATAAAAAATTAAAAAAGCGGCTCAAAAGAGCCGCTTTTTTTAAAAGCAAAATTTTAAGCAACCGACTCTGGAGCGGTACGCCATAAGCTTTCTAAATCGTAGAATTTACGAGCTGTTGGTAGCATCACATGTACTACAACAAAGCCGAGATCAATCAAGATCCATTCTGCATCTCGTTCACCTTCAACGCCAATCGGGCGGAAACCGGCTTTTCGAGCTTCTTCTGCAACATTGTCAGCGAGTGCTTTGACATGGCGAGTAGAAGTACCACTTGCAATTACAATAGCATCAGAGACATTGCTAATTGAGCTAACATCTAACTGGAGAATATCTTTTGCTTTTACATCAACTAAAGCGTCATGAACAACTTTGAGACAAGTCTGTACGTCTTTATTTGAGGTGTTCATTGCGAAATCGTGAGAATTAGACACGCTGGGCGATGGTTCTAAATTCATATAGGGTATATTTTCCTGACAATTACTCACTATCTAATATAGTGGTTTTCGCGCTAAATTTCAATCAGAAGTCGTAACAGTTTATATATTTACATCATCCGAAAAATACTTTTTCTTCCAAGTAAATGACTGATTTGAAGTATTTTCAGGCTTATATTCTGCTGCAATATAGTTTTGATAAGAGCTTTGCTTTAACCAAGAAAATATTTGTTCATAAGGGATTTGGGCTGTATCTGGTTCATGACGGCCCGGACAGTCAGCAAATTGAATATGTCCAATTAAGTTAATATTTTCTTGCAAACCCTCAAGTACGTCTTCACCCATCATCGCCATGTGATAGCAGTCATATTGCATTTTTAGGGCAGGGTGATTGACCGCTTCTAGCATTTCTTGTCCCTGCGCAATGTTCTGCACCAAAAAGCGTGGCATATCTGTACCGTTAATCATTTCAAAAACGGGTTCTATACCGTGTTCACTAAGTAAGTTACAGGCAAGTTTTAAATTAGCTGCTAATGTTTTCAAACAAGGGAGTAGGTCGGCATCTAGAGGCTGTTTCCCTGCCAAAATGTTAACACGGGGAACTTTTAAAGCAGTGGCATAGCTAATTGCTAATTCTAATGCTTCACGAAAAGCTGTTTCTTGACCGGGTACACCAGCTAAACCATTTCCGCCTTGCATCAGATCACCCGCAGGCACATTGATTAGACAGAGGCTAAGGTTGTAGCGTTCGAGTTGAGTTTGAATATCGGAAATAGCCAATTCATAAGGAAATTGAATTTCTACATATTCAAAGCCCTGTGCATGCGCCAGAGCAAAGCGTTCAATTAAAGGAACTTCGGTAAAAATCATGGATAAATTGACTGCAAGACGACCCATACTCAAACTCCGTTTATTTTTGCTCTATTAATTGAATCATAGTAGCTAAATCTTTCTCAGCAAAGCCATTTTTTTGGTGAGTTTGTAGCTGTAGTAGAGCTTTTTGTGCAACTGGGATGTCTAAATTAACATTGTTAGCCAATGTTACTGCGTTGTTAAGATCTTTAGATAATGTTTGAACTTTCCACTGAACTGGTTCAAAGGTATGAGTTGCCATGCGTGGAGTTAGAATTTGAAAGGGTTTGGAGTCAGCAAATCCACCAGCTAAGGCTGGGGCAAGCAAAGTTGTATCTACACCAGCTCGATCTGCAAGTGCGACAGCCTCTGCAATAAGAGCGCTGTTGGCTGCAACAATAAGTTGATTACAAATTTTGGTGGCTTGGCCGGTTCCTGTATCTCCCATGCGAGTCACGCGTTGAGACAAAACATTATAAATAGGAGTTAATTCTGTAATGGTTTGAGCATCACCGCCTGCAAAAATGACAAGTGTGCCTTGCTCTGCACCTGCTGTTCCACCTGATACAGGTGAGTCAATCCATGTGACGTCATGGGTGGTAGCTGCTTGAGCAAGCGTTTTCGTTGCGGCAACAGATAAACTCGAGAAATCAACAATAACCTGTTTGGCTTTTAAGTTAGGCTGAATTTGCTCAAATACAGCTTGTACTGCTTTGTCATCTGCCAGACAGATTAAAATAACTGGATATTCACCAATATCTGAAAGTTCTAAAGCTTGTGCACCGATATCAATAAGTTCGTCACATGCAGAGGTGGTTCGATTCCAAACAGCAACTTGAAAGCCAGCTTGAATAAGGCGGGTTGCCATCCGACTTCCCATAAGCCCTATGCCTAAAAAAGCAATAGGGGTGTTGCGATCAAAATTCATAATCTAAGCTCTTATTTATATTGGCGTGGTAAAAAATTAACTTCCGGATGTTTGTCTTTTTTACGAGCAAGTTTGCTATTTTTACCAAGTAATAATTTAAGTTGCCAGATTTTTTCTAGACGTAATGATTTTTCTGGTTGATGTTCCATTGCGTCAAGTACACGTTTTGCCGCAGTGAGGGCATCAGGTGAGCGCTGCAACATTTCAGATGCAATCTCATTTGCTCTCTCTAAAGGAGAATCACTTAAATGAGTTACAAGACCAATTTCTTTTGCATAATTCCCATCAAAAACACGAGCAGTTAAGGTGAGTTCTTTTGCAAGGTCAACGCTAATTAAACCTTTTAATGAGCGAGTAAGTCCCATATCAGGAACTAAACCCCAGCGGCTTTCCATAATCGACATTTTTGTTTCTGGATGAGAAATTCGGATGTCAGCAGCCAAGGCGAGTTGCATACCCGCGCCGAAACAATATCCTTCTAATGCCGCAATAACAGGTACAGGTAAATTCTGCCAAGTTAGAAATGCTTTTTGAAAAAGGCTTTGTCCTGGTTTTACAAGTTCCCAAATGGCAAAAGCAGAGTTTTTGGGATTGTTGAGGTCAGATAAGTCAATGCCAGCACTAAACACATTTCCTTCGCCTGTCAAAATAACACAGCGAATATCTCTATCCTTTTTAATTGCTTTTGCAGTTGAAACTAACTCTTTTAATAAGGCAAAACTCATCGCATTGCGTTTGTCTGGACGGTTTAAATATACCGTTGCAATGCCATTATTTTTTTCAATACGTAAGAGTGCCATGAGATTCCCGCTTCTTTTTTTATAGATGAACGGAGCATAACATGGCTGTAATCTGGAAACATGACAGCTCAGTCATGCCTATTTGGTAGATATGTTAGTCAGGTATCACCAAGATCTGGTGAGCAGCACTTTCTACCTCTTTAACCACAAGACCTAATTCATCAAAGCGCTGTATAACTTCTTCAATGAAGCCTTCATCTGCTATACGGCGTTCTTTACGTAGCGTTGAAATAAATTGTTCAAAGTCACCTGTAACTTGCTGTAGTTTCGGTGCGCCTACATAGCGAGTAGCACCATACAGGCGATGTAAAACATGCTCAAGTTGAGGGAAGTCTTCAAGCTCAATGAGCTGCTGCATTTCGTCTAGCTCAGTTGGAAAACTATCAACTAACATTTTGAGTAGATCTTGTGCTAAGTCTTCTTTATTTGCTGCAAGTTGCAAACTTTGTTGCCAGTTTAAAATTTGTGGGTCTAAAGCTTCTGCAACTACATGGTGATCTTTATCTATGGCTTTTGCTGTAAAGTTGTTTTTAGTCCATTGCGTTAAGATCTGGATGATTTGCTCCATTTGAATTGGCTTGGTGACATAGTCATTCATGCCTACTTTAAGAAGCTTTTGCTTTTCATCGGCAAGGGCATGGGCCGTTAACGCAATAATTGGAAGCTGCATTTCTCCATCGAGCGTTGACTCTAAAGAACGGATAGCACGTGTGGTATCAATGCCCGACATAACCGGCATTTGAATATCCATAAATACCAAATCAAATGGTTTAAGTTTTTGGTCAATTCGTTCTTGAATAAGGTTAAGCGCTTCTTGACCACTTAACGCTTTAGTTGTTTTAACGTTTAATTCACCCAACAAAGCTTCTAAAACAATTAAGTTTGGTAAATGGTCATCTACTGCCAGAATGTGTAAACCCTGACCATTAAAATCTTGCTGTTCTTCTTCAAAAATAGGTTGGTTACTTAATAGTTGAATGAGTCCACTACGGCTTAATGGTTGATATAGAGGACGAGCGCGATATTCACTGAGCATGTTTGGCTCAAGCGTCATTTGATAGCCATAGACGGCTAAATTGCCTTGATAACGGCTACGGATTTCTTTTAATAACGCTTCGGTATCACCGCTATGATCAACGATAAGCCATGTATTATCTTTCTGATCAAGATGTTTTAAGCGACTAAACAAGTCCAGAATCGATTGTGTTTCGATATGAGGAACATGGTAGTTTTCAAGGTAATAACGTAAAACACTTGCTGTAGCAGGGTGAGCAAGATAAGACACCACTTGTAAATGCTCAAAGTGCGGATGTTCGATTTCGTAATCTTCATCTACCACAAATTGTGCGGTAAACCAGAACGTAGAGCCTTTTTCTGTCGGTGCACGTTCTTGATTGTCCTCAAAGCCAATTTGACCATGCATGAGATGAACAAGCTGTTTAGAGATAGCAAGGCCTAAACCAGTACCTCCAAATTGACGTGTAACCGATGCATCACCTTGCGAGAATGATTCAAATAATTTTTTACGGTCTGTACCGCTTAAGCCAATACCACTATCTTGAACACTAAAATGAAGCAGACATTGTCCAATATCATCATGTTCCATACGAACACGAACAATAATCTCACCATCTGGAGTGAACTTGATTGCATTAGAAATCAAGTTGGTCAGAATTTGCTTGAAGCGTAAAGCATCACCAATAACTTGTTGTGGAATGTTGTCCGCATAGTAAAAAGCCATGGCGATATGTTTTTGAGCGGCCAAAGGAGACAGCATATCCATAACATCAAAAATGGCTTCTTCTAAGTCAAATGGCGCTGTTTCAAGCTCTAACTTACCCGCATCAATTTTTGAGAAATCTAATACATCGTTAATTAATGCCAATAAATGGGCAGATGACTTGCGAATGGTTTGTAAATAAAGATTTTGTTCGTTATTTAAGTTTTGCTGACGAAGCAATAAATGAATAAAGCCATCAATACTGTTAAGAGGCGTTCGAAGCTCATGGCTAATATTGGCAAGGAAAACTGACTTTGCCTGGTTTGATGAAATCGCTTGGTCACGTGCTTGACGATAGGTAATGTTTTGGACTTCTAAGGTATCTAATGTTCTGCGTAAGTCTTCTTCTGTTTGTTCAGTGTGTTCTTTTAATTCCAAAAAGCTAAAGTGCAATCGCTTGACAACGTTTGCGATGTCTCTCTGTAGTAAGCGTAGCTCCCCAGTACTATTAATGACTAGGTGCTGGTCTAGAGTATCTGCATTTAGACGTTGTAACTGCATGCGAATTTCATACATCGGCGCAATCCAGCGACGAGAATAAAAATTCAAGCATAGTAAAAGTAGCAGTAAGGTCATTAATCCAGTAATGACGAGAGCAATCATAATGCGATAACGTGCCAACTCTAGAGGCTGGTTATCCATTTCAATCACTAACCAGACTGGCGCTTTTCCAGCTTTATTACTAATCTGTAGTCCATAAATATTGTTGTGGTTATAAGAGATTGGACCAAAAAAATTATTACTACTGGGAAAGCTAGGCCAATAACGATTATCACGATAACCAATACTTAAATAAGTCTGTCCGTTGTTATCGATGAGTACCGCGCGTTTAAGATTTTTTTCGCTAAACATGCTTTGCATGATGTGCTGAGCATGATCGTATTCATCGGGCTGTAGTTCGACCAACGTATACAAATCTTTCGCAATTTGATTATAGCGAGCTAAAATTGCTGAGGCGTGATGTAGCTGTTGTTTTTTTACCGAATGTGACGTTTCAGTTAAAACCAGAAAAGCACCGACCCCTGTTAAAATCATAATCGGCACAAAAATTAGAGCAATCAATTGCCCATATGCATGATTCAGACGTAAGCGTTTCGATATGGTTTTATTGAAATTAGACATGGCTACATCAGATTTATCTCTCTGTACGGCATCTTATCACGCTTTATTTTAAAACAGACGGCATTTTATAAATGACCGAGCTTTAATCGCTTTCATGAAAAAGCATATTGAAATGGGTGCAGTACCGAGCATTTTTTCATACAATAGGCCCACCTCGATATAGGTGTTGATCATGAGTAATACACAACCTGACTTTTTAGCCGACGAATTTTTGTTAGATCACTATGTAGGTAAGACACCTCTAGTTCGTTTGCAGCGATTGGCTTCTCATACGCAAGCGACGGTTTTAGCAAAATTGGAAGGTAATAATCCGGCAGGTTCTGTAAAAGACCGTCCTGCATATAACATGATTATGCAGGCAGAAAAACGTGGTCAAATTAAGCCAGGTGACACTTTGATTGAGGCAACCAGTGGGAACACGGGTATTGCTTTGGCAATGGTTGCTGCAATGCGCGGCTATAAAATGAAACTTATTATGCCGAATAATATGAGCCAGGAGCGTAAAGATGCAATGCTGGCTTATGGTGCAGAGCTAATTGAAGTAACGCCACAGCAAGGCATGGAAGGTGCACGTGATTTAGCCTTGCAAATGGAAAAAGAAGGTAAAGGTCACGTTTTAAATCAGTTTGGTAATCCTGATAATGTTGAAGCTCATTACTTAACGACAGGTCCTGAAATTTGGAAACAAACAGGTGGGAAAATTACCCATTTTGTAAGCTCAATGGGTACAACTGGTACCATCATGGGTGTTTCTAAATATTTAAAAGAACAAAACCCTGATATTCAGATTGTCGGTTTACAACCAGCAGATGGATCAAGTATTGCTGGTATTCGCCGTTGGCCAAAAGAATATTTACCTACTATTTTTGATAGTAGCCGTGTGGATCGTACTATTGATATCCCACAAATTGATGCTGAAAAAACTATGCGTAAATTAGCACGTATGGAAGGCATCAGTGCGGGTACATCTTCAGGTGGTGCAGTATGGGCATCCATCAAGATTGCAGAAGAAAATCCAGATGCTGTTATTGTTTGCATTATCTGTGACCGTGGCGATCGCTACTTGTCTACAGGACTGTTTTCAGTACAGGACGATAACTCATAGTTGAGAGAAATAATGCGTTTCCCAACCTTAGTTTTTGATATTGAAACTTTAACTGATTTAAAAGCGGGAGCGCATTTATATCATCTTGATTTGCCAGAGGCTGATGTAGAGCAAGCGTTGACTAAACTGCGCCGTCAAGAATCAGGCATGGATTTTCAGCGCTTACCTTTGCACGAAATTGTTTGTATTTCTGGTCTGTGGATTGATGAGTCTGGTTTTAGATTGTTTTCTTTTAGTCGGGAAAACTATTCTGAAGCCGAAATTTTACAGAAATTCTTGTCAATTTTTGATAAACGTCATCCGACTTTAGTGAGTTGGAACGGCTCGCAATTTGATTTACCAGTCATTCTATTCCGTGCCATGTATCATGGGCTTTCTGCACCGGGCTTGTTTGATCAAGGTGAGATTGATAGCCAAAAGCGTTTTAATAATTACCAAAACCGTTATCACCACCGTCATATTGATTTAATGGATGTGATGGCAATGTTTAACGGGCGTAATTTTCAAAAGCTTGATGATATTGCCTGCATTTTAGGTTTGCCGGGTAAGCGCGGCGAGTCGGGTTATCATGTGCCGGAATATGTCCGTACGCAGCAGTGGTTAAAACTGACCAGCTATTGTGAAGGAGATGTACTTAATACATGGTTCGTCTATGTACGTTGGTTGTTATTAAAAGGACAATTAACTGTAGATGAGCATAATGATTGGGTAAACTCTAGTATTGATTATTTAAAAAATATTCCTCAGCAAGCAGATTTTCTTGAAGTATGGGAACGTACCTCAAAACATACTGAATTTACTTCACACTATTTTAATCCTTTAGATTTTTAGGTTCATCCTTTGAAACAACAAGCCAAATCTCGCAAGCCCCAACAACCTGAATATATTTTTCAGGTTGAAACACTTTCTCATGAGGGGCGGGGAATTGCGCATTATGGTTCTCATCCTGATCATCCCGCAGATAAGCATGGCAAGAAAGTTTTTATTCGTTATGCATTGCCCGGAGAAACTGTAAAGGCCAAGATTACCCATCAAGCAAAGCGTCTTGAAGAAGCTGAGATGGTGCAGTTGTTAGGAGAACCGTCAACTCATCGTATAGATGCAGTTTGTCCTCATTATGGTATTTGCGGCGGCTGTAGCATGCAGCATATCCATCCTGATGAACAAATCCGTTTAAAGCAAAGTGTGCTCCAATCACATTTACAGCATTTTGCAGGTATTCAACCTGAACAGTGGCTAGAGCCGATTCGATCTTTACAAAGTGATTATCGCCGTCGAGCACGAATTGGTGTGCGCTATTTGCCGAAGCCAGATCGCTTAATTATGGGGTTTCGTGAACATCATAGTAATCGCTTAACTTCTATCCATAGCTGTAGCGTTTTGGATAAAAATTTATCAAATAGTTTGCCTGAGTTGCGTATTTTACTCCAAAGTCTAAAAGGCAAAGCGCATATTGGTCATGTAGAATTAGCAAAAGGTGATCATGAAATTTCTTTATTGGTTCGTCATGTAGAAAAATTAAACAATTCTGATGTCAACCAATTAAAGCAATTTGCGTTAGACAAAGGGTGGCAGTTGTATTTGCAACCTAAGGGTCCTGAAAGTATTCATCGTATTGATGATGAAAAAGGTGCTTTACGTTTACATTATGCTTTAGAGAGGTTTAATGTAAATTTTGCTTTTTCGCCATTGGATTTTACGCAGGTCAATGCCACAGTAAATGAACAAATGGTTCAATTGGCATGTGAATTGCTTCAATTGCAACAAGGTGAAAAAGTACTTGATCTATTTTGTGGTTTAGGCAATTTCTCGCTTCCGTTAGCACGATGTGTTGGTGAGAGTGGACAGGTTGTTGGTGTGGAAGGGAGCGAAGAAATGGTGAAGCGAGCAACAGCTAATGCAAAATGCAATAGTTTGGTGCAGGCAACCTTCTTTTCACAAGATTTAACAAAAGATTTTTCGCATCATTCTTGGGCAAATCAAGGATTTGATGCATTATTGATTGATCCTCCTCGTGCTGGTGCATATGAAATTATGCAGTATGTATCAAATTTTGGAGCAAAAAGAATCGTTTATGTATCATGTAATCCAGCTACACTGGCAAGGGATGCAGGTGTTTTGGTCCAATATGGTTACCAGTTAAAAAAAGCAGCGGTGATGGACATGTTTACGCACACAGAACATGTTGAATCCATTGCACTATTTGAAAAAATTCAAGAGATAAACGATTAAAAACATGAGTTACATATTGAGGAGAATGGTATGGTCACAGTACGTGAACAGTTACCTGAACAACTAACTGAGTTGTCCGAGGAAACGACTGTAGAGCATGCCGCCGAAACGCAAATCGGTTTAGCCTCATGGTTGGATCGAGTGCGTGAAATATTAGATGGGGCGAAGCTTGAACAGCTTGAAAAGGTTGCGAATGAAACCCTGCAAAAAGAGTTAGAATCAACGGTTAATCATCGGTCCAATACTTTCGCTACTGGCGTTGGAATGGCCGACATTTTGGCACATCTCCATGTAGATGAAGATACTCTATCGGCAGCTATGCTCTATCGTAGTGTGCGTGAAGACATTACTGATATAGAAGAAGTAAAAAAGAAATTTGGAGATCAGGTCTATAACCTTGTCAAAGGCGCTTTGGCAATGGGTAAACTATCTGAACTCATTGAAAAAAATAAGCGGTTAGAAGATCACTTCAATAACAATCAACGAGAACATTTAAGTGGCATTTATAAAATGCTGATTTCGGTCACCGAAGATGTTCGTGTTGTTTTGATTAAACTTGCTGAACGTACCTATTCTTTACGAGAGCTGGCAAATTCCTCTCGTGAACGTCAAGAACGTGTAGCACGTGAAATTCTTACTATTTATTCGCCATTGGCACATCGACTCGGTATTGCTCAGCTTAAATGGGAACTCGAAGATCTCGCTTTTCGTTATTTAGCTCCAGATCGTTATAAAGAAATTGCGTCATTACTGAATGAAAAACGTTTAGAGCGTGAACATTATATTCAGTTCGTGATTGATCGTTTAAAAAATGAGTTGGCGTCTTACGGAATCGAGTCAGAAATCACAGGTCGGGCAAAGCACATTTATTCGATTTATCGAAAAATGAAAAGCAAAAACCTGAGTTTTGATCAGCTCTATGATATTCGTGCTCTACGTGTATTAGTCAATAGTGTCCCTGAGTGTTACCACTCATTGGGTATTGTTCATCAAATCTGGCGTCATATTCCGCATCAGTTTGATGACTATATTACCAATCCGAAAGCAAATGGTTATCGCTCTTTGCATACTGCTGTAATTGCTGAAAATAAATCGCTTGAAGTGCAAATTCGTACTCATGAGATGCACGACGAAGCAGAGTTAGGCGTATGTTCGCACTTTAACTATAAAGAAGGTTCAAAGAATACAGACCATTCCTTTAACCATCGTTTGCATTCATTGCGTGCCGTTCTAGAACACTACCAAGAACGCAATGAAACGACAGTACATCAAAACGAAGATGAAACAGAAGGCTTTGATCAACTACAAGATTTTGAAGGTTTTGAGAAGATTTATGTTTTCAGTCGTGATGGTGACATTAAGGAATTGCCACGTGGCTCGACAGTTTTAGATTTTGCTTATCATGTGCATACAGAAGTAGGGAACAAGTGTTACGCAGCGCGAGTTAACCAGCGTTATGTGCCATTAACCTATACTTTAAAAACTGGCGAACAGGTTGAGATTTTAACTAAAAAAGATCGTGATCCAAACCGAGATTGGTTGGTGAATTCTTTAGGTTATATTAAAACCTCTCGTGCTCGTGACAAGCTGCGTCATTGGTTTAGACAGCAAGATCGTAGTAAAAATCTTGAAGTAGGCCGTGAACTTCTCAATAAAGAACTAGCTCGTCTAGCGATTCATCCAAAAAGTATCGACTTAAATGATTATTCATCACATTTTAACGTGAAAACGGGTGATGACATTTTGGTGAGTCTAGTAAGCGGTGATATTAGCTTACATGCCTTGATTAATCAGGTGAACCGTCAAATGCATCTAGATCAGGATGAACCTGAACTAGTGCTTAAACCAGCATTAAATCCACGCGCTAGCCATACATTGTCGGCTCATGGAATTTTAATTGATGGTTTAGACAATGTAGAGCTGCACATCGCGCAGTGCTGTCAGCCCGTGCATGGTGAATCAATCGCTGGATATATTACTTTGAACCGCGGGGTCAGTATCCACAAAGTCATTTGTTCAGATTATCAGCGTATGATTAAGCAGGAACCAGAGCGTGCTGTTGAAGCCGATTGGGAAATGCAGCCAACGCGTGGTCAAAGTGTTCAAATTGTAGTTGAAGCTTATGATCGTCGTGGTCTGCTTAAAGACTTAACTCAAGTGATTTTCTCTGACCAAATAAATATTCGTCAGGTCAATACAATTTCTGAAGCAGATGGTATTGCCAATATGAAATTGTTAATTGAGGTTAAGGGTTTAGCACAGCTTTCTCGTTTGTTGGCTCGCTTAGAGCAGCAACCTGGAATCATTAGTGCGCGACGTATGATTCAAGGTGTTTAACTAAATTGAGTAAAAAAGGGCTGTCAAATGACAGCCCTTTTTATTATGGATTACTTTCTTGATAAGTAAATGTTAGTGAGTCGATTTAGAAATTGGGGACTTAAGGTTGAGAGTTGATAAAGCAGCTTGGTTTTTATGCCAACTGGTGTATGAGTCGGAGTCCAGAAATGAGCCTTTTTCTCTACGAGCGTAAGAACCTTTTGAGCAATATCATTCGGTGTTAGGTCAATTCCCATATTGTGAATAGTACCAGCATCCATATTGTTGACCATTGCTGTTTGTACAAATAGTGGCATCACATCTAAAACACGAATACCGTATTTCTTCCATTCCACATCTAAGCCTTCAGTAATCCCTCGAACAGCAAATTTACTGGCTGAATAAGAAATCAAATCTGCTTGCCCATAAATTGCAGAAGCTGACGAAAGATTGATGACACGTGCAAAAGAAGCTTGCTTTAAATAGGGGAGTGCAGCATGACAGCCATTGATGACACCGTTTACATTAATATTTATTGTTCTTTGGTGGGATTTAATATCAGTCGTTTCAAATGCACCAGAATATAAAATACCGGCGTTATTTACCAAGATGTTAAGTTCGCCAGCCCAGTCGGTAAATTCTTTTAATATGTGTTGCCATTGGTTGTAATCACTTACATCTAGATAGCCAGCACATGCATTTGGCCCTAAGTCACTTGCCAGTTTTTGAGCAAGCGACTCATTAATATCATAAATGCCTACTTTATATCCCTGTTGGTAAAATACACGTGCAATTTCTGCTCCAATACCTTGAGCGGCACCACTAATCAGAATACTGTGTCTCATCTTTTTTCTCTTTGTCAGTACAATAGTGCGACTGATTTAATCGCTTTGATTTTGATCATAACAAATTAAGATCTTAGTTTTACTGACCGACTTTTTGAACTTGAGGGTTACCATGGATAAGTTGCTTAAAATTATGCAAGAGTTACGTGAAAAATGTCCGTGGGATCAAGCACAAACACCCATGACTCTTACGAAATATGCCATTGAAGAAGCCTATGAAGTCGAGGCTGCCATTCGTCAGGGCGATATTAATGAAATTCGAAATGAGCTGGGTGATTTGTTATTACAAGTCGTGTTTCAATCACAAATGTTTAGTGAGCAAGGCGCTTTTAACTTTCAAGATGTGGTTGAGGCAATAAGTGAAAAGTTAATTCGTCGTCATCCACATGTTTTTCAGGCAGATCAATTTAATAACTTAACGCCAGAGCAAGTAAGTGAGCTTTGGAAACAAATTAAACGGCAAGAAAAACAAGGCAAGCCGCAATCAAGATTAGATGAAATAAAGCATGGACCAGCCCTATTGCAGGCACAAGAAATTCAAGAAAATGTAGCAAAAGTTGGGTTCGACTTTGAAACCGTAGAAGATGCTTATGGAAAACTAGAAGAAGAGCTAGACGAGTTCAAACAGGCACTAAGAAATCAAAATATTGATGAAATTCAAGATGAATTTGGAGATTGCCTGTTTTCATTAGTCAATGTAGGACGTAAACTTGCGATTTCAAGTGAAACATCACTTTTATCAACAATACATAAATTTAGAAGCCGTTTTGCTTTTATTGAAGATCAAGCGAAAAAACAGCAAAGAACATTAGAAGACATGACCTTGTCTGAAATGGATGAATTGTGGAATCAGGCAAAGCGGCAGTTAAAGTTAGGGGAAAAAACACATGCAGCTCAGCATGAATCTTTGGAAGAGTAAGTATTATATTTTTATTGTTTTATTTTGGAGCCTGATTTCTTCAAGCTTTGTTCAGGCTCAATCTTTTGATCAAAATTTTAAGGAGTGGAAAGCTAAACAGCAGATGTATGATCAGAAGTTAAGCACACAGCATTCCTCTCACTCTAATGCCCCAAAAAGTTCAACAATGACTGATTCTTCAGGACAAGTTCACTTGAATCAAGCCAATATTGATGAGCTTCAAAAGCTAAAAGGGATTGGTGAGAAAAAGGCTCAGGCGATTGTAGAATACCGTCAAAAGAATGGTGGTTTTAAAAATATTGATGAATTTAAAAACGTAAAGGGCATTGGTCCAGCCATTTTTGAAAAGAATAAAACGCGGTTGAGTTTATAAATCATGTGTTTGTCAATTGTCATTTCATGCGCAAACTACAGAGAATCAAATTGCCCTTTGTGTGCGTTAGAGCTATGATTAGCGACAACTTGTTATTTACGTCCTGACGTAGGAGACAGCGTCTTTTGCAAACCTTGCGAGCGTCAAAATGTGGTTTGTCCACAGCCCAACTTCCTTCTTCGATTTTAGATGTGATCGATAGCCTGACTAAAGCTGGCTATGAAGCTTATATTGTTGGGGGTGGTGTCCGTGATTTAATGCTAGGGTTTAATCCTAAAGATTTCGATGCAGTCACCAATGCGACACCTTCTCAAATTAAAGAAGTTTTTGGCCGACGTTGCCGAATCATTGGTCGTCGATTTGAATTGGCACATGTCTATTCAGGACGTGAGCTGATTGAAGTTGCAACATTCCGTGCCCCTCCTAAAAAAGCAGTTACGAGTGCCTCAGGCATGATTTTACGTGACAATAACTGGGGTACCATCGAACAAGACTTTGCTCGACGTGACTTTTCTATCAATACCTTATATTACCAACCGCGTAAGGCTATTGTGCTCGATTTTTGCAAAGCAATTGACGATGTTAAAAACAAAACTTTGCGTCTATTGGGTGATCCAACACAGCGTTTTGAAGAAGACCCTGTGCGTATGCTGCGAACTCTACGCTTTGCAGCCAAGTTAAATTTCAAAATTGATTCAAATATTCTCGATATATTTGATGCTGAAATGACGCAATTATTGCGTGATGTCTCGCCGCATCGTTTATATGATGAATCTCAGAAGCTCTTCACAATGGGACATTTGGCGCGTGTTTTGCCAATGTTGATTGAGTTTGGTGTCTGGAAGCAACTTTTTGCCGATATTCAGCCTAATCTCACTGCATTTATTTTAAGAGCAGCAAAGAATACAGATCAACGTATACAAGTGGGTAAGACAATTAATCCTGCGTTTTTCTATGCAGTTTTATTGTGGCAGCCGTTTTTAGAGCGTTGTGAATTTTATTTATCTAAAGGTATTGTACCGGCCGAAGCGCGTGCACAGGCCGGTTTAGACGTCTTAAAACGCCAAGCGACACGTACAGTGATTCCACGTTTTGCAGAAACTTTTATTCGTGAAGTTTGGGAAATGCAGACTCGTTTGCTCAACCCAAAACCACAGCAAATAGAAGCATTGGCAGGGCATGCTCGCTTCCGCGCTGGTTTTGACTTCTTATTACTCCGTGAAAAGTCAGGTGATGACACAACACAAGGAATGGGAAGCTGGTGGGAATCCTACCAAGAAATGTCAAATGACGAAAAAGAAGCTGCTATTAGCCAATATAATCGTCAGAAAGCTAGAAACCGTCGTAAAGCTGCTGCTGAGCCTATTGAAAATAATAAAGTTGAGACGGAAATTGAACCTTTGGTTGATATTCCGGAACCACGCACTCGCCGTGGGAAAAAAGAACGTACTAGACAAGATCAGGCAGTAAGCCGATTTGTTGAAAAAGCGACTGCTTTGGACGCAGGCGTAATGGGCGATCATCCAATTTTAAAACGTAAGCGGGTACAACGCGATTTAAGCCAAGTTGTTTTTGGGCCAACGCAATGACAATAACCACTTATATTGGTTTAGGAAGTAATTTAGGCGATTCACGTCAAATTTTATCTGAAGCCATTGCCAAGCTTAAAACCTTAGGAATGGTTAAAGTTTCTAGACTTTATCAAAGTCCACCTATGGGGCCTCAAGACCAGCCAAATTATTTAAATGCAGTTGCAGAACTAAATACGGATCTTGCGCCTTTAGATTTGCTCGATCATTTACAACGTTTTGAGCAAGAAGCTGGTCGTGTACGACTTCGTCGTTGGGGTGAGCGAACCTTAGATCTAGATTTGCTTATATATGGCAATGAAAAAATTCAAAATGAGCGCTTAACTGTGCCGCACATAGGAATTCTACAACGAGATTTTGTTGTAATTCCTTTATTAGATTTAGATGCTGATTTACAGATTAATGATCAGCCACTTAAAAATTTAGAACTGATACAGCAGCCAACGCTGACTGTACTTGCGGATGAGTCTTGGGCTTAAGCTCTCGATTCATTATGTTCTGCAAACTCCTGTAGAGGATATCATCATGATTAGTCTAAGTGACTTAAGAAAATTTAAAGCCGAAGGACGTAAGTTCTCTTGTCTAACTTGTTACGATGCAAGCATGGCAAAAGCAATGGAACTTGCTGAAATTGATACAATCTTAATTGGTGATTCTCTTGGAATGGCAATTCAAGGGCGAGATTCAACTTTGCCAGTAACCGTTGAAGATATGGCTTATCATACGGCAGCGGTGCGCCGTGGTAATCAACATGCCTTGATTATGACAGACTTGCCATTTATGAGTTATGCAACCTTGAATGATGCTTTGCAAAATGCAAGAACAGTCATGCAAGCTGGCGCTCAAATGGTGAAAATCGAAGGCGGCGCATGGTTAAGTGAAATCGTGCAGGTTTTAACCCGTAATGGTGTACCTGTTTGTGTACATTTAGGCTTAACGCCTCAATCTGTACATGTATTCGGTGGCTATAAATTACAAGCGAGAACACGTGAAGCAGCAGATCAGCTTATTGCTGATTGTACAGCAGTGGTTGAGGCGGGCGCAGCGGTATTATTACTTGAATGTGTTCCTGCTCAGTTGGGTCAAGAAATTGCTGAATTATTCCCAAATACACCTGTAATTGGTATTGGTGCAGGTAGTGCAACCGATGGTCAAGTATTAGTTGTACAAGATATGTTGGGTTTAACTTTTGGTCGAGTTGCGCGTTTTGTGCGTAACTTTATGAAAGAGCAATCAGGTGAAACTGCCATTTTAGATGCTTTTAAAGCTTTTCATGCTGCTGTGCAGGATCAGTCATTCCCTGCCAAAGAACATACTTTTCACGTTGAGCTGTAATTCATGAAAACAGAAACCACCATACAAGGTCTTGCAGCTTCTTTAAATCCTGCTAGAGCTGCACGTAAAATTATTGGTTTTGTCCCAACAATGGGAAATCTACATGAAGGACATCTCACACTTGTTCGTGAAGCGAAAAAGTTATGTGATGTTGTGGTTGTAAGCATTTTCGTAAATCCGACTCAATTTGGGCCGGGTGAAGATTTTGATAACTATCCTCGTACTTTAGAGCAAGATAGTCGTCTATTGGCTGATGTAGGCTGTGATATTATTTTTGCGCCATCAGTTGAGCAAATGTACGGTACACAACCGCGTTTAACGAACATCAGTGTAAACCAGATTACAGATGCTTTATGTGGTAGTTCACGTCCAGGACACTTTGATGGTGTGGCTTTGGTGGTAACTAAGCTCTTTAATATTGTGCAACCTAACTACGCTTTCTTTGGACAAAAAGATTACCAGCAGTTAGCAGTTATTCGCCAGTTTGTACAAGATTTAAATATTCCTTTAGAAGTGATTGGTGTGCCAATTGTTCGTGCAGCAGATGGCTTGGCACTTAGCTCAAGAAATGGTTATTTAAGCGATGAGCACCGTCAGGTGGCTCCGGTTATTTATCAAAGTTTGAAGCAGGCTGAGCAACAGTTACATCAAGGCAAAGATTTGCAACAAGTTGTAGAAGATATCAAAACTCAGTTGACAGATAATGGTTTTGTTGTTGATTATGTCGAAGCTCGTCAGACAAATCTGTTACCTGCTACTCAATTTGATCGTGATATTGTGTTATTTGTCGCGGCAAAACTGGGTGCAACCCGTTTGATTGACAATTTAGAAGTTGCCTTTACACCCCAATAAATAGATCAAAGGACAGCCATGCCATGAAGCGTATACTTATCGTGACAGGACAGTCTGGTTCAGGAAAATCTTCAGCCCTTCAAGTATTAGAAGATTTGGGCTATTACTGTATTGATAATTTGCCTTTGGCATTGCTGCCTGAAATTGTGGCAAAGCTAGATCATGAAAATAACCTAGAGCAATTAGCTTTAGGTGTGGATGTAAGAAGTACTCGGGCAGATATGCAAGAGTTCGATCATGTTTTTGAGCAATTACAAAAACATGGGACGGTTGATGTTATTTACCTTACTACGCAAGATCAGGATCTGATTGCACGTTTTAGTGCATCGCGTCGCCCACATCCATTAGCCAACCGTTTTAAAAGTCTGTTGCAATGTATTCATGAAGAAAAGCAGTTGCTGCTTCCAATTCAGTTCCGCGCTACGGTTCATATTGATACAACAGATAAAAGCGTTCATGATTTAAAGCATATTTTACTGTCTAAATTGGGGCAGTCAGATAAGCTTATTGTCATATTGCAGTCCTTTGGATATAAACATGGCATTCCTTTAGATGCCGATTATGTTTTTGATGTACGGCATTTACCAAATCCGCATTGGGATTTAGAATTAAGACGTTTTTCTGGTTTGGATGAGCCAGTAAGACAATTTTTAGAAGCAAGTCCACAAGCAAACGAAATGTTTGATGATATTCTTCACTTCTTAAAAAAATGGCTTCCAGCATTTGCTGAAGGACATCGTCACTATATGACGATTTCTATTGGTTGCACTGGAGGTCAACATCGTTCGGTTTATATCGTAGATAGACTAAAACAAGCACTTGAGGCAGAATGGTCTGTTCAGGTCTTACACAGAGAAATGAAGCACTGGTCATGATAGACACAACTGTTGATGTAATTAATAAACTCGGTTTACATGCTCGTGCATCAGGAAAACTGATAGAGGTCACTACAAAGTTTCGTTCGTCGATCCAGATTGGGAAAGGCGACCATTTGGTAGATGCAAAAAATATTATGTCTTTGCTGATGTTAGGTGCAGGTAAAGGGACCACTTTGCGATTGGTCATTGATGGTACCGACGAAGAACAGGCATTAAATGAAGTACTGGCGTTATTCGCAGCAAAATTTTATGAGGCAGATTAATCGTGGCACGTGGTTCCCAACGTTATACTGAAGAAGATTTCGGTTCTTTAGAAGGACGTGCAAGCAAAACCGAACAGAAAAAAGCAGTGCAACGCATGGCTGCTTTAGGTGAGCAACTCGCACAACTTTCTATTAAACAAATTCAGAAACTTCCAGTTGATGAGCGTTTAATTGATGCTTTAATGGAAGTGCAGAACATTAGTTCTTTTGAAGCACGTCGTCGCCAATTTCAACGTATTGGTAAGTTATTGCGCAATGAAGATGAGACCGTTATTTTGTCTTATTTAACCCCGCAGCAAGGCGCAAAAAGACAGGCTCAATTAATGCGTTGGGTTGACCGCATGATTGAACAGGGTGATCCTGCAATTACTGAATTTAGTAAAATTTATAATGCATCGGAACGTCACACCTTGCGTCAGCATGTGTTGAGAATCAACCGTGATAAAACTCAACAGGCGAGTGAAGCAGATATTGAGGCATCAAAAGTTAAATTTGTTAACTATGTGCAGCAAATTGCATTATTGTCTGATCAAGGCTAAATGCACTTAAATAAAAAAAGCGACGCTCAAGGCGTCGCTTTTTTTATTTATATATTTTCAGCACGTTCTTTTGCCCATTCACGCAAAATGAATTTCTGTAATTTGCCGGTCGATGTTTTTGGAATTTCAGTAATAATCACATCTTTAGGAACTTTAAAACGTGCTAATTCTTTTTGGCAATGTGCAATAATTTCTTCAGGTGTTGCTGTAGCACCCATTTTTAATTCAATAAATGCGCAGGGTACTTCTTGCCAACGAGCATCGGGTTTAGCAACCACCGCAGCAGTTAAAACAGCTGGATGTCTGTACAACACATCCTCTATTTCTAGAGAGGAAATATTTTCTCCACCTGAAATAATAATGTCTTTCGAGCGATCAGTAATTTTTGCATAACCATCGGGATGGCAAACTGCTAAGTCTCCCGTATGGAACCATCCACCAGCAAAAGCTTCTTGAGTCGCTTTGGGATTCTTTAAATAACCTTTCATGACAATATTGCCACGGAACATGATTTCTCCCATGGTTTGTCCATCGTTTGGTACGGGTTGCATGGTTTCTGGGTCTAATACACGCATACTATCTTGTAATGGATAGGGCACGCCTTGACGCGAATGAAGTTGGGCTTGTTCGGCAATTGAAAGCTCATTCCATCCTGATTGCGAAGCGCACAAGGCAGAAGGCCCGTAAGTTTCAGTTAAACCATAAACATGATTTACATTAATTCCCATATTGCGCATACCTTCAATAATAGCAACTGGAGGAGCGGCTCCGGCAACCATTACTTCCACATGGTGATCAAAGTCAGTTTGTTTTTCTTTAGGTAAGTTAATAATCATTGAAAGAACAATAGGTGCACCACAGAAATAATCAACTTTATGTTCTGCAATGAGTTGCATGACTAATTCTGGGTCGACCTTGCGCAAACAAATATTGGTTCCACCACTAGCTGCAATACTCCATGCAAAACACCAGCCATTACAATGGAAAAGCGGTAATGTCCATAAATACACAGCGCGAGGTTTCATTCCGCAGGCCAATATGTTGCTTGCAGCGTTTAAATAAGCTCCCCGATGATGGTAAACGACGCCTTTAGGATTACCTGTTGTGCCTGAAGTGTAGCTTAAGCTAATTGCATCCCACTCATCATCTGGTAAATGCCATACAAAATTAATGTCGCCTTGAGCTATCCATTCTTCATATTCAAAAGAGCCAATAAACTGATTCTCGCCCTCATATTCAACATCAGCTACATCAATCACAATAATGTGTTGGTCGGGAATAAGAGAGAGGGCTTCTCTTGCCAGATTAACAAATTCAGGGTCAACCAAAAGCACTTTGCTTTCAGCATGTTCTAACATGAAAGCTATTGTTTTTGCATCTAAGCGTGTATTGAGCGTATTGAGCACAGCTCCGGTCATCGGTACTGCAAAATGTGCTTCGATCATGGCTGGCACATTAGGCAATAAAACTGATACCGTATCATTTTTACCCATTCCCAGTTGTTTGAGCTGAGAAGCAAACTGGCAACAACGTTGGTAAGTTTCTTTCCATGAAATTTGGCGTTTACCATGAATAATCGAGGCTTGATTTGGATAAATATAAGCTGCACGCTCTAGGTAGCGTAGAGGCGATAACGCAACAAAGTTTGCGGGTGTGCGTGGCAATTCATCATAAGCACTAACCATGTGAAACAACTCCGTGTTCTATTTTTAATTCATTCTTTGAAAATATGACTTAATACTCATCAAAGCATCTATGCTTTAGTCTTAAAGGGAAATACCCTCCAGTCAGAAAATGAGCAGAAATGCTATTTTCTTCATCTTAAACCACTTGTGTTGAACATGTTTAAAAAATCATCTCAATATGTTTTTTAAGTCATTTAATGCTGTTTACCTGATAAGCAAAATGTATTTATGATTTTATGGGCTCAAAGGTTTTCACTTTGCTTGAACAAGTGTAAAATCTTTCAGGTTTTTAAACTTTGATTTACACCGTTTTTATATTTTGAGGTTCGCCTCGATCATAATCTCGCGGTGAAATGCTCCTTCGTATAGGGCATCACTCCTTAAGGATTTTTTTATGCCAATTATCACATTGCCAAATGGCGATCAAAAGAATTTTGATCACGCTGTATCTGTTATGGAAGTTGCCCAAAGTATCGGGCCTGGTCTAGCAAAGAATACTGTTGCTGGACGTGTGAATGATCGCTTAGTTGATGCATGTGACTTAATTACCGAAGATTCGACCTTACAAATTATCACTCCAAAAGATGAAGAAGGTCTTGAAATTATTCGCCATTCTTGTGCACACCTTGTCGGACATGCTGTTAAACAGCTATTCCCTGAAGCCAAGATGGTGATTGGTCCAGTCATTGAAGAAGGTTTTTACTACGACATCTGGATGCCTCGTCCTTTTACATTAGACGATATGGCAGCTGTCGAAGAGCGCATGAAAAAGCTCATCGATCAAGATTACGATGTTGTTAAAAAGATGACACCACGTGATGAAGTCATTGCTGAATTTACTGCACGTGGTGAAGAATACAAATTACGCTTGATTGCAGACATGCCTGAAGAAACACAAATGGGCTTGTACTACCATCAAGATTATTTAGATATGTGTCGTGGTCCACACGTACCGAACACTAAATTTTTAAAATCGTTTAAGCTGACAAAAATCTCTGGCGCTTACTGGCGTGGTGATGCGAAGAACGAACAGCTTCAACGTATTTATGGTACTGCATGGGCTGATAAGAAACAGCTTGCTGCATACATCAAACGTATTGAAGAAGCTGAAAAGCGCGACCACCGTAAAATTGGTAAAGCTCTAGACTTGTTCCATATGCAAGAAGAAGCACCAGGTATGGTGTTCTGGCATCCAAACGGTTGGACGATTTACCAAGTTCTTGAACAATACATGCGTAAAGTTCAGCAAGACAATGGTTACCTTGAGATTAAAACACCACAAATCGTAGACTTTACGCTTTGGGAAAAATCAGGCCATGCAGCGAACTATGCAGACAACATGTTTACGACTCATTCAGAAAGTCGTAACTATGCTGTAAAACCAATGAACTGCCCATGTCACGTGCAAGTTTTCAACCAAGGTTTGAAGTCTTACCGTGATTTGCCAATTCGTTTAGCAGAGTTCGGTTCTTGTCATCGTAATGAACCATCTGGTTCTTTACACGGCATTATGCGTGTACGTGGATTCACACAAGATGACGCACATATCTTCTGTACTAAAGAACAAATCGGTCAAGAAGTTGCAGATTTTATTAAACTGACGCTTGATGTTTATAAAGATTTTGGCTTTGAAGAAGTGCAAATGAAACTTTCTACACGTCCAGAAAAACGTGTGGGTGATGATGCACTTTGGGATATGGCTGAGAAATCTTTAGCAGATGCTTTAGATGCAGCAGGGTTAGAATGGGAATTACAACCTGGTGAAGGTGCGTTCTACGGTCCAAAAATTGAATTCTCATTGAAAGACTGTCTCGGACGTGTATGGCAATGTGGTACTATTCAGTGTGACTTCAACTTACCAGAGCGTTTAGATGCGTCTTATGTGACTGAAGACAATGATCGTGATCAGCCTGTTATGTTGCATCGTGCAATTCTTGGCAGTTTTGAGCGTTTTATTGGTATACTAATTGAACACTACGCTGGTTTCATGCCACCTTGGTTGTCACCGTTACAAGCATGTGTCATGAATATCACGGACTCTCAAGCTGAAGCTTGTGAGAAAGTCGTAGCAAAACTCAAAGAAAATGGTCTTCGTGCCATTTCCGACTTGAGAAATGAAAAAATCGGATTTAAGATTCGTGAGCGTACTCTAGAGCGTATTCCTTACTTGTTAGTTCTTGGTGATCGAGAAGTTGAAGAAGGTACAGTGAATGTACGTACCCGCTCAGGAAAAAATTTAGGTACTATGTCAGTAGATGCATTCATTGACTTAGTGAAGTCTGCCGTCGCCGAACGTGGCCGGTATATTGTGGAGTAAGAAAGATTAAACAGCCTGACCGTAACCAACAACAAGGTGCAAAAAGCAACCGTCCAGCAATTAATGATGAGATCCGTGCAAAAGAAGTACGCCTCGTCGGTGCTGAAGGTGAGCAAAAAGGAATTGTTTCATTAAGTGAAGCACTGCGTGCTGCTGAAGAGGTTGAACTTGATCTTGTTGAGATCGTTGCAAACGCCGAGCCGCCTGTTTGTAAAATTATGGATTACAACAAGCACTTGTTTGACCTGAAGCAGAAGCAAAAAGATGCGAAGAAAAAACAGCATCAAGTGCAAGTGAAGGAAATCAAACTGCGCCCTGCAACTGATGTTGGTGATTATCAAGTTAAGCTTCGTGCTATTTTGAAATTCCTTGAAGAAGGAAACAAAGTAAAGATTACTTTACGTTTCCGTGGTCGTGAAATGGCTCACCAACAGCTTGGCTTAGCTCAATTGCAAAAAATTGAAGTAGATGTAGCTGAGTTTGGGGTTGTGGAACAAGCACCAAAAATGGAAGGCCGTCAAATGGGTATGTTACTTGGACCGAAAAAGAAAAAGTAATACTCAAAAAAAGCACTGCAAAAGCAGTGCTTTTTTATAACTAAATCCAAATAAAAAAGATGATTTAATTTTTCTCTATTCAGTTTCATTTAAGACAATTAATATATTTTTCTATGAAATTCAATTCTCGAATTTTATGTGTTTTTTGGTGTTGGAAATCTCATAGTCTTTCTTAAAACATGATATAAACCAAGACGCAGTCATGATAATGATGAATAGGAAAATAGAATGATTGATCTATATTATTGGGGAACTCCCAATGGACATAAAATCACAATTGCCTTAGAAGAAATGGGATTGGATTACACTCTTTACCCAATCAATATTTTAGAAAATGATCAATTTCAACCAGACTTCTTGAGAATTTCTCCGAATAATAAAATTCCTGCGATTGTTGATCAAGATGGACCCCGTGGTGAGCCAATTTCTATATTTGAGTCAGGCGCTATCTTGCAATATTTAGGTAGAAAAACTGGATTGTTTTATCCAACAGATGAGCAAGAGCGAGTTGAGGTTGAGCAATGGCTCATGTGGCAAATGGGTGGTTTAGGGCCTATGCTTGGGCAAAATCATCATTTCAATCGTTTCGCCCCAGAAAAAATCCCCTATGCGATAGACCGCTATATTAATGAAACTAAACGTTTATATAGTGTACTTAACAAACAACTCATTGGTCAGAAGTTTGTCGCTGGTGAATACTCTATTGCTGACATGGCAATTTTGCCTTGGATTTTACGTTATGAATGGCAAGGTATTCAGATTGAAGACTATCCATACGTACAAGAATATATTGTACGTTTAACAGCACGCCCCGCAGTTCAGAAAGCACTATCAATTAAAGTGGCCTAATTTCTTGCTTGGATTTAGTGAATACTTAAAGCAAAAAGTCGTTTGGTGTGATTGATTATGCTGAGCTACTTTTTACTTTTTATGAGTGCTTTTGGCGCGGCGACATTATTACCTCTACAGTCTGAAGCGGTATTGGCGACCTTGTTATTAAAGGGGCAATATTCAGCTTTGCTTTTAATTGGTATTGCTACTTTTGGGAATGTATTAGGTTCTTGCGTTAATTGGTGGCTAGGCCTAAAGATAGAACAATTTAAACATCGTAAATGGTTTCCAGTTTCTGAAAAGCGTTTACAACAAGCGCAGAGCTTTTACCATAAATATGGGTTTTACTCCTTACTTTTGAGTTGGGCGCCTATTATTGGCGATCCTATTACTTTGGTTGCTGGGCTATTCAAAGAAAATTTTTGGCGCTTCCTTGGTATAGTCATTATTGCTAAAGCCGGGCGTTATTTGTTTATTTACTGGGTAGTAATGGGTTTTATTTAAAATAAAAAGCATCCGAAGATGCTCTAATTTATACCTATTTAAATTAATCTTCTGAGCTTTTGGTAATGTCCACTTTAAATAGATCATTAGTTTTGAGCCAACAGAAGGTGACGACAACAAGCGTCATACAACCACCAAAAATTGTAGCGGTAATTGTGCCTAAATATTTAGCCGCTAAACCAGATTCAAAGGCACCGAGTTCATTACTCGAAGACACAAACATGCCATTTACAGCGGCTACGCGTCCCCGCATATTTTCTGGTGGGAAAATTTGCAAAATAGTTTGTCTTACAACAACAGAAATACTGTCACATGCACCTGTCATAGCAAGAGCGAAGAGAGATAACCACATATTGTTTGAGAAGGCGAATAGAATAGTGAATATTCCAAAACCTGCTACAGCAAGTAACATGTTACGCCATGCATGTTGAGTTGGCGGAAAGCGAGTCAAAGCAATCATAGTGATAAGTGCGCCAATAGATGGAGCCGCACGTAAATATCCAAGCCCTTCAGGACCGACTTTTAATATATCTTCTGCAAAAATGGGTAATAACGCGATGACACCCCCAAATAAAACAGAAGCTAGATCAAGAGAAATGGCCCAAAGAACAATTTTGGTTTTCCAAATAAAACGGAAACCATCTCCTAGACTTTCTAAAATATTGTCAGTTTCAATTTTAGGGAAACTACGTTTGTGCAATAAGTTAATTAAAATAAAGCAAATGCTGAGTAAAGCAGCCACACTAAATAGGCTAGTTTCCCGTCCTAAATAAGCAAGCATAAAACCACCAAGCATTGGGCCGATAATTACGCCACTTTGCCAGCCTATCGTTGTCCATGTCGCACCATTTGCATAGAGTTCGCGTGGAATTAAAAATGGTTTTAATGATGTTGCAGAAGGATTGTAGAAACCGCGGATTGTTCCTAAGCCAAAAATGACTGTATAAATGCCCCAAGAAAGGAAGTTAACACTGATGTGGCCTAAACCATGTAAATGGAAAAGTAACCATAAAACCAAGGGCAGAGGAACCGAGAAAAATAAACAGATTTTCATAATAAGCTGTTTATTAAACCTATCTGCGAAATAACCTCCCCAAAGAGAAAGGGCAATAAATGGAATTGCTTCTGCAAGTCCGATTAAACCTAAGGTCAGTGGATCTTTGGTGATTTGATATAAAGAGTAGGCAACAATAATTTCTTGAATCAAAATTGCGAGCGTTAAGCAAAATTGATTGATCGTAACGATAGAGAAATCTCGATACCGTAATGCAGCGAAAGCATCATTTTGTATATTCATATTCTTTTGAATTTAAGCGATTGTACTTATTATAGGGGATGATTTTATGGATTTTCTCGTAATTTGATAATTGATTATAGAAAATAACGTTTATATAAAATAGACAATTTAATATCAAAAAATGAGCATTTTACTTTTGTTTTAAGTTGGGATGCTTTAGAATATCGGCTCCCTTACCTGCAGGTCGTTTTTGCAATGGTGCAAACGTTCCGAACAGGTGTTCAAAAGAGGTTGTTATGCCTAAGATGAAAACTCGCCGTGGTGCTGCTAAACGCTTTAAAGCGACTGCACACGGCTTTAAGCGCAAACAAGCATTTAAGCGCCACATTTTGACCAAAAAATCTGCTAAACGTATCCGTCAATTACGCGGCTGTGTAATGGTTCATGTTTCTGACGTGAACTCAGTTCGTCGTATGTGCCCATACATCTAAGGAGATTATAAATGGCTCGTGTAAAACGTGGTGTAGTGGCTCATCGTCGTCACAAAAAAATTCTTGCTCGCGCTAAAGGTTACTATGGTGCTCGTTCACGCGTTTACCGCGTAGCGTTCCAAGCGGTAATCAAAGCTGGTCAATACGCTTATCGTGACCGCCGTCAAAAGAAACGTCAATTCCGTGCTCTATGGATTGCGCGTATCAATGCTGGTGCTCGTCAAAACGGTTTGTCTTACAGCCGTATGATCGATGGCTTGAAAAAAGCTCAAGTAATCATCGACCGTCGCGTATTAGCTGACATCGCTATGCATGATGCAGTAGCATTTGCTGCTTTAGCTGAAAAAGCTAAAGGCGCATTAGCTGCATAAGCTTAGAGATTCAAAAAAGGCCGCTTTTTAGCGGTCTTTTTTATTTTTAGTGGTTCTGTTTTAAAAAAGATAATAACCAGAGATAAATTATGAAAGATGAAAAATTTTTAGATGACTTAATTCAAAAAGTGCAAAAAGGTGATCAGTTTAAATATTTATATTTTTGGGGACATACTCCTAAGCAAGTTGATCTTGTTGATAAGAGTTGTTTTAGTCAGTGGCATCCAGTGCAATTTAAAGATGAAGGTATTGAATACTTTACTGCTGAGCACTATATGATGGCGCAAAAAGCAAAATTATTTAATGATGAAGAAATCTTTGCACAGATCTTGCAAGTTAAACATCCGAATGAAGCAAAACAACTAGGTCGTAAAGTGCGCAATTATGATGAAAAGATATGGCAAGAAAAACGTTTTGATATCGTGGTGCAGGCGAACTTTGCTAAATTCTCTCAGCATCCTGAACTGAAAGAATTCTTATTAGCTACGAAAGATCGTATTTTGGTTGAAGCATCTCCAGTAGATAAAATTTGGGGAATTGGTATGGCGCAAGATCATTTACATATTCAAGACCCATCTCAATGGCAAGGTTTAAATTTATTGGGCTTTGCTTTAATGCATGTTCGGGAGCAGCTTTTAGCTCAATAAATTTGTATTAAAAAATGATACTTAACTTTAAAAAGTAATGATGTGCGGGGAACGAATTGAAATCATTAAATGAAAGAGAAATTCGTATAGCCACTTTTAAGGATGCATTATCTATTGCAGAAGTGCATGTACAGTGCTGGAAAGAAACTTACACCGGTATGCTTAAGCAAGAAATATTGGATGAGCTTAAAGTACTAGATAAGGAGCTACTGTGGAAAGAAATAACCCAAAGCCCTGATCATAAGTTATTTATCTATACTGAAAATGGAATGGTAAAAGGCTTTCTCGATGGTTATCTGAGCCCTGAGAATAATACTGCTGAAATTCTTGCCTTTTATCTTTTGAAAGAAATTCAAAGGCAAGGTATAGGCCGTGAGTTATTTCAAAAGTTCTATCAATGTGCATTAAATCAAGGTTACGCTTTTATTCGTTTAGATGTTTTTAATAAAAATCCAAGCCGTTTCTTCTATGAAAAAATGGGAGCCAAAATAATTGGCGAAACCGAGCTGCCTGAGTTCGGTTTCGAAATAACAGAATTACTTTATCAATGGGAACTGTAATCTTGATTAAAGGCCAAAATAATAAGCCAAAGCACAAATAATAATCGTTAAAACAATCAGCTTAATAACGCCTGAACCAGTGCCTTTATGGTGGTGAGATTTCAAATGTTGTGGATTTTCATTTGATTGCTCGAATGGAGAAGCCTTAATGACTGGAATTATTTGAGCTGTTTGGTAGTGATTAGCAGTCTTAACAATAAGCTTGGCAAACAAATCATCAGTTTTTTGCATGAAATTTCTTAAATTAATGAGTTGTTCTTGGTCTAGCTCTTCTCCTAACGGATCATTTGCAAGTCGCTTCTTTTGTTCTAAATAGTTGGTTAATGCTTGAGTACGAGATAAAAGCTGGTGAGCATAATCTGCAGGATAATTCTCTGGAATTAAAGCAAGTCTTGGTTCTTGGCTTGTAATGTTTGTACCATCAAAATGAGCTTTTTGAAATTCTGGTTCCTCAAAACCTGCTGCATATTTACTACGAAATAATTCACTATCCATAAAGTCCGCTATTTCTTGCCATGGCGGATTTTTTAAATCTGCTTCAATTTTTTTTGATAATTTTTCAGTTAGTTCAAAACGCCAGAAAGTTTCTAAACGAAGTTCGCAGGTTTGTGAAGGAGGGGCTTCAAACTCATTATCATTGTTATACCATTCAGCAAGTTCATGGCCGAAAATCCATGCAAATTTCTTATTATTTTCATGGCTCACAATAAAATGAGTATAAGGTAAAAGCTCAACATTGCTGTTTGGATTTTGCTCTTCATTTAGAAGGCTTGATAAATGTAAGCTAAGCTGAGTGGTACCTTGTTTTTTTAAAGCTTCTAACCAAACTTGAAAGTGTTGAGCAAGTAAATGCTGAGAAGTTAAGTCACGAAACTGAAAACTATGGTGGTCAAAAATATGATGTTGTCGCCATTGGGTAAAGCTTAAATTTTGGCGGAGGTATTCATTACCATACGTCACAAGCGTAAGTTGTTGTTTCCAAATCTGATTGAGCGCCATAATAGTTGATCTCATTGACGATGCTATTATCTTATACGTTTTATCTTTTTGTTGCCTAATACATTTTTCATGATGGATAAACTTCATCAATTCGATGAAAAACTGTTAGAATGCAGTGTTTTATTATATTTTTTTAATTTGTTGCTTTGAGAGTTAATATGTCACTGGAAGCCCTGACCACAGAAGCGCTTGCTGCCATTGCAGCAGCTCAAGACCTTGTTGCACTTGATCAGGTACGTGTGCAATTTACAGGGAAAAAAAGCCAGCTTGCAGAACAATCGAAAGCATTAGGGAAAATGGACCCTGAAGAACGCAAAGTACAAGGTGCTGCGATTCATGCTGTTCGAGAAACAATTAATACTGCTTTAACAGAACGTCAAGCAGCATTACAGCAGGCAGCACTTGAGCAAAAGCTAGCAAGTGAAACGATTGATATTACTTTGCCGGGCCGCGGTCAGCGTGTTGGTACAGTCCATCCTGTTACCCAAGTACAAGAAAGAATTTGTCAGTTCTTCACTAAAGCTGGTTTTACAGTCGCGACTGGTCCAGAAGTTGAAGATGACTATCACAATTTTGAAGCATTAAATATTCCTGGTCACCATCCAGCGCGTGCTATGCACGATACTTTCTATTTTGATGCCACTCATTTACTGCGTACGCATACTTCTGGTGTACAGATTCGTACAATGGAAACAAGTGAGCCACCAATTCGTATTGTATGTCCTGGGCGTGTTTATCGTTGTGACTCAGACCAAACGCATTCACCTATGTTCCATCAGATCGAAGGTCTATACGTTGCAGAGAACACCAGCTTTGCTGAGTTAAAAGGTTTATTGATTAATCTGCTTAATGAATTTTTTGAAAAAGATTTAAAGGTACGTTTCCGTCCATCATATTTCCCGTTTACTGAACCAAGTGCGGAAGTAGATATTATGGATGAACGTGGCCGTTGGTTAGAAGTTTTAGGCTGTGGCATGGTACATCCAAATGTATTACGTGCTGCTGGTATTGATCCTGATAAATACAAAGGCTTTGCTTTTGGTTTAGGGGTAGAGCGTTTTGCAATGTTGCGTTATGGCATTAATGACTTGCGTATGTTCTATCAAAATGATGTGCGTTTCTTACGCCAATTTGCCTAACAGTTTTTCAGGATTAAAAAAGGTTTATAAAGATGAAGATTAGCGAAAATTGGCTACGCACATGGGTTAACCCAGCAATTGATAGCGATACATTGTCTGATCAGTTGACGATGCTTGGTCTTGAAGTTGATGAATTAGCACCTGTGGCTAAACCATTTACAGGCGTTGTAATCGGTGAAGTATTAACTGTTGAGCAGCATCCCGATGCAGACCGCCTGCGTGTAACAACTATTAATATTGGTTCAGGTGAGCCCCTGCAAATTGTATGTGGTGCACCTAATGTTCGCGTTGGAATGAAAGCTCCAGTTGCAACCATTGGGGCTGTATTACCTGGCGATTTTAAAATCAAAAAAGGTAAGCTTCGTGGAGTTGAGTCACAAGGGATGCTTTGTGGTGCTTCTGAGATTGATCTTGAAGATAAAATCGATGGTTTGCTCGAGCTGCCAGCGGATGCTCCAGTAGGAGTAAATATCCGTGAATACCTCAAACTTGATGACAATGTCATTGATATCAGTATTACGCCAAACCGTGGTGACTGTTTTAGTATTCGTGGTATTGCCCGTGAAATCTCAGTTATTAATAAGCTACAAATGAATGAACCCGTAATTAATACGATTGCCGCCACCATTTCTGATGAGAAAAAAGTAGTTATCAGTACTGAAGGCGCTCCGCGTTATTTAGGGCGTGTAGTTAAAAACGTTAATGTAAAAGCTGCTACTCCTGAGTGGATGCAACAGGCTTTATCACGTTCAGGAATCCGTACTCATAGTATTTTGGTTGATGTGACCAACTATGTCTTAATGGAATTGGGTCAACCAATGCATGCATTCGATTTGTCTAAAATCGAAGGGACTGTACATGTTCGTCAAGCAACACAACAAGAAAAGTTACAACTTCTGAATGATCAAGAAGTTGAGTTGCAAGAAGATATTATGGTGATTGCTGATGACCAAAAAGCTTTAGCAGTTGCTGGAATTATGGGCGGTTTAGCATCAAGTGTAACCGATGACACTACCGATATCTTCCTAGAAAGTGCATTCTTCGCGCCACTCGCGATTGCTGGTCGTGCTCGTCGTTTTGGTTTACATACAGACTCTTCACAGCGTTATGAACGTGGTGTAGATTTTGAATTGCCGTTAATAGCGATGAACCGTGCTTCGCAGCTTATTCAAGAGTTAGCGGGCGGTGAATTTGGCCCAATTACTGTAGCTGAAAAAACTGACTTACTCCCAAAACGTGAAGCCATTGAACTGAAACAAGCTCAGGTAGATCAATTATTGGGATATCAAGTGGCGGGTGAGTTCATTGCAGATGCTTTAACCCGACTAGGGTGTAAGGTAACAGTTAAAGCTGAAGGTGAATGGAGTGTAGTTCCACCATCACATCGCTATGATATGGCAATTTATCAAGACTTAATTGAAGAAGTTGCACGTATTGATGGCTATGACAATATCCAGATTAGCTTACCAAGCATGGATGTTAAATTTGCTAAATACCAAGATCGCTTTGAGCTCGCTGAGCTGCGTCAAACGATCGTGACATTAGGTTATCAAGAAGCAATTAGCTTTAGCTTTGCTGATGCCAAACTTGAAAAGCAATTAAATCCGGAAGTTAAACCGTTGATGCTCGCAAATCCAATTTCAAGTGATTTGGCCGCAATGCGTAGTACTTTACTTTCTAGTTTAATTCCTTGCGTACAATATAATCTCAACCGTCAGCAAAGCCGTGTTCGCTTCTTCGAATTCGGACTGCGTTTTGATTATCAAAATGCTAAGAGTATTGAAGACTTGCAACAGACTCCTACCTTGGCTCTTGTTGCAGTCGGCTCGCAAGCACCAGAATCATGGCATGCTAAGCCTCAACCAATGGATTTCTTTGATTTCAAAGGTGAAGTAGAAGAAATTTTAGCTGCTGGGCGTGTAAGTGTTGAATACGTTCGTTCAGAACGTGCGTGGTTGCACCCAGGGCAATCGGCTGACATTTTAGTAGATGGTAAGTCAATTGGTTATTTGGGCCGTTTGCATCCATCTCTAGAAAATGAGCTTGATTTAAGCACTACTTGGGTTGCTGAACTCGATCAAACAGCTGTTTTGCAATCTTATGTATCTAATTTTACAGAATTATCACGTTTTCCTTCGGTTAGACGTGATATTGCGCTTTTAATCTCTGATAATATAAATGTTAGAGATATTCAGCAGTTAATCGAACAAACTGGTGGAGAGCTTTTAGACTCTACATGGTTATTCGATGTGTATACGGGGCAGGGTGTCGAAGATGGTAAGCGCTCATTAGCGTTCGCACTATTGTGGCAACATCCTTCACGTACGCTTGAAGATGCTGAAATTAAATCTGGTATGGACAATATTATCCAAGTGTTAGAAAACACTTATCAAGCGACATTGAGGGCCTCATGACAGCATTAACTAAAGCAGACATGGCTGATCATTTAAGTGAGTTAACCAGCTTAAATCGCCGTGAAGCAAAACAAATGGTCGAGTTGTTCTTCGACGAAATTAGCCAAGCACTTATTGCAGGGGAGCAGGTTAAGCTCTCTGGTTTCGGTAATTTTGAATTAAGAGATAAACGCGAACGTCCAGGACGTAATCCGAAGACAGGCGAAGAAATTCCAATTTCTGCTCGCCGTGTAGTTACCTTCAGAGCGGGTCAGAAATTTAGACAACGCGTTGGAAATGAGCAGATCGATTGATCTGCTTTTTTTTATTTATATTTTAAATGGCTTTATATAATCTTATTTAACTTTAAGGATGTCCCGCTTTAGGTTGGTATTGTAAGCGAAGGGATTGTTAGAACTTAAAATTTAGGCATAAAAAAAGAGGACAAAATGTCCTCTTTTTATCTAATCTTATAGATTAGTGTGCAGCAGAAGCAGCAACGTCAGAAGCAGCAGCAGCAACGTCAGAAGCAGCAGCAACGTCAGAAGCAGCAGCGTCAACAGCTACAGCAGCTTCAGAAGCAGCAGCAGTAGCTTCAGAAGCAGCAGCTACAGCTTCAGAAGCAGCAGCAGGAGCTTCTTCTTTCTTAGAACAACCAACGAAAGCTAAAGTAGCAGCAACAGCAGCAGCAACAGCAAATTTTTTGAATAACATGGCATCACTCTCACAAAAAAGATTTGAGATTAAAAAAACCTAAGTTGGACTGTTTTGCTTTTATTATTCCTAAAACGTAGCTAGGTAACAACGCATGGAGCAGTCTAACTGGTCTGCCGCTATGCTATCACTGCAAATGCTGAAATACTACTGCCGTCTGTCAAAAAAACGTATGAAAAAGAGAAAAATAGTCTGTTTTTTAACAGAAAAAAACAATCAATCAGCCCGAGTACATTGGAAAAGGTAGAGGTAAGCCACTAAAAAACTTAATTTTTTTAATTCAAAAATATTTATTATCAAAATCTTATAAATAATTTTACATAAAAAACTGCAAAATGTATTTTTGTGTAAAGCTTGTCAACCAAATAAAAAGCCACTCAAAAGAGTGGCTTTTTATTGAAGATTAATTGATTAAGTTGAAGCTTTACGTTTCATTTGATCGAAGAAATCATCATTTGTTTTAGTTTCTTTCATGCGATCAAGTAAGAATTCCATTGCCGCCAACTCATCCATAGGATGAAGAAGCTTACGGAGGATCCATACTTTACGTAAGTTATCGTCATCCATTAAGCGTTCTTCACGACGGGTACCAGATTTCTTAATATTCATAGCAGGGAAGACGCGTTTTTCAGCAATACGGCGATCAAGAGTAATCTCTTGGTTACCTGTACCTTTGAATTCTTCATAAATTACGTCATCCATTTTACTGCCTGTTTCAATCAAAGCAGTTGAGATGATCGTAAGAGATCCACCTTCTTCAATATTACGTGCAGCACCGAAGAAGCGTTTAGGGCGCTCTAATGCGTGAGCATCTACACCACCAGTTAATACTTTACCTGATGAAGGAATGACAGTGTTATATGCACGCGCTAAACGGGTAATAGAGTCAAGCAAAATCACAACGTCTTTTTTATGTTCAACAAGACGTTTTGCTTTTTCAATCACCATTTCTGCAACTTGTACGTGGCGAGCAGGAGCTTCATCGAAGGTTGAAGCAATGACTTCACCGCGAACAGTACGTTCCATTTCGGTTACTTCTTCTGGACGCTCGTCAATTAATAGAACAATCAGGAATACTTCAGGATTGTTTCTAACAATAGATTGAGCAATATTTTGAAGTAACATTGTTTTACCCGCTTTTGGCGGTGCAACAATAATAGAACGTTGACCTTTACCAATTGGCGCAACTAAGTCAACCACACGAGAAGTTAAGTCTTCTGTCGTACCATTACCTAGTTCCATAACCAATTGTTCGGTTGGGAAAAGGGGGGTTAAGTTTTCAAATAGAATTTTATTTCGAGAATTTTCTGGCGTGTCATAGTTAATCTGGTTAACTTTGAGCAACGCAAAATAACGCTCACCTTCTTTTGGAGGGCGAATAGTACCTGTGATGGTATCGCCTGTACGCAAGTTAAAGCGTCGGATTTGTGAGGGACTCACATAAATATCATCCGGACCTGCTAAATACGAACCTGCGGCAGAGCGCAAAAAACCAAAACCATCAGAGAGAATTTCAAGAACGCCATCACCAAAAATTTCTTCGCCATTCATTGCATGGCGTTTCAAAATGGCAAAGATAATATCTTGCTTTCGGTTACGAGCCATACCTTCCAGGCCCATAAATTCAGCAATTTTAATTAATTCACCAATTGGTTTTTTCTTGAGTTCAGTTAAATTCATAAGGGTCAGAATTAGGAAAGAGTAGAGTGTGGTTTAAAAAGAAGAAAAATCGCTCGCATACAAAAAAGATTATCGCAATTGTATTTACACAATAACAATTCAGAAGTCTGATTGATTGTTTCGAAGAAAAATGTGAAAAAACAATTTCTGTTGCCGAGTGGCGATCTTTATGTTTGTGTCTTGTAAGAAGCCGGACGAAGATGATTCCCTTCAGTGCCTCTTGAGCATGTAATATAAGCCAGCTTAGTTAATTTGTCAATTTATAGCCGAAAAAAAATACGCTATAAAAAAGTATAGCGTATTTTCATTCTTAGCATTTTGACTTAAACATTTTCATCAATAAAGCTAATAAGTTTAGAGCGAGGTACAGCGCCAATTTGTTGAGCTACGACTTCACCATTTTTGAAAAGTAATAAAGCAGGAATATTACGGATATTGTATTTCACCGCAATATCTTCGCAAGAAGTCACATCAACTTTAACAATTTTTACTTTACCAGCATATTCACTTGATAAGTCTTCAAGAACAGGTGCAATTGCTTTACAAGGTGCACACCAACCTGCCCAGAAGTCAACAAGTACAGGTGTTTCAGCGTCTAGAACATCTGCTTGGAAGTTATCATCAGTTGTATTTACAATAGTCGCAGACATGGTACGGCTCCAATTTTTAGAAAAAAGTGCTATTACTACAGGAGAAAATTATCTCTATCAGTATTACATAGCTACTTAGTTCAATGTAAGGGTTTGATGCTATTATTCAAGGCTTAACTAAATTTGTCTAATGGATGCTCACGATATTCATCATCGACTTGTACAATCAACTCATAAATAGAAAAATATAAATGACAGTTAATTGTTGATGAAAATGGCTTTTCAATTGCATTCTTGTGAATTACTCTAGGCGTGAATTGTTATGGGTTTAGTTCAATAATGTCTGACTTTCTGATTGATGAAGAATTACTTGCCGCCATAGATATGGGGTCGAACAGCTTTCACCTTGCAATTGCACGGGTAGATCACGGTGAAGTTAAAAAAGTTGCTTCGATGTCAGAAAAAGTACAGCTTGCAGCTGGTTTAGATGAGAATAAAAATTTAACAGAAGCAGCTCAGCAACGTGGTTTGGCATGTCTAGCGCGTTTTGTTGGAAGATTGAGTTCTGTTCAACCTAATCGTTTAAGAATTGTGGCTACTAATGCCTTGCGCCAGGCAAAAAATGGTCATGAATTTATCCAAAAAGCTGCAGAAATTTTACCTAAACCTATTGAAATTATTGCAGGGCGAGAAGAAGCTCGTCTGATCTATTTGGGCGTATCGCATACCATGGCCAATGGCGGACGTCGCTTAGTTGTTGATATTGGTGGGGGTTCTACTGAATTCATTATTGGTGAAGAGTTTGAACCGATTTACACCGAGTCATTACAAATGGGTTGTGTGGCCTATACAACAGCCTACTTTGCAGATGGGGAAATTACTCAGAAATCATTTGATAAGGCCGTAGTTGCTGCCCGTAAAGAACTTTCTGCTATAGCAACGACTTATAAAATGGAAGGGTGGGATACTGTCGTTGGTTCGAGTGGAACGATTAAAGCCTGTCGCCAAATTATGGTTAATATGGGCTTAAGTGATGAACAAGAAAATGTCACTCGAGAAGGGTTATACAAACTCAAAGATAAATTACTTAAGTTTAAAAATGTTTCTGAAATTGATTTTGAAGGATTAAGAGAGGATCGACGAGCAGTTTTGCCAGCCGGATTGGCAATTTTGTACGCAGTTTTTGAAGTTCTAGAAATTGATCGTTTGGCATATTCTGATGGTGCATTACGCGAAGGTGTTATGTATGACCTATTAGGTCGATTTAAACATGAAGATATCCGCGACCGCAGTGTACAAGCTCTAATGGGCCGTTATAATGCTGACCCTAAACAAGCAGAACGTGTTGTCAAGACAGCACAACAATTATTTGATGGTGTTGCTAAATCTCTTAATTTAACGAGTGAAGACAGTGACTTACTGCGTCGGTCAGCTTATTTACATGAAATTGGTTTAGCAATTAGTCATGGTGGTTATCATCGCCATGGTGCTTATTTATTACAGCATTCTGATATTCCGGGTTTCTCGCAAATTGATCAAAATCATCTTTCACATTTAGTTGCTCATCATCGTCGTAAATTACGAAATGATGTAAAAAACGAAATTTTGAAGGCTGGTGGTCATAAATTACTTTACTTAAGTTTATTGCTTCGCCTAGCAGTTTTACTCAACCATAGTCGAAGTGATCAGATGCTTCCTGCCATTGAACTGACCATCATAAATGATCAACAATGGCAGCTTAGTGTTTCTGGTGATGCCAAACAATGGCCATTGTTAGTTGCCGACTTGCATGATGAGCAAGAGCAGTTTAAGCATTGGGACATTGAATTGAATATTCAGTCGGAAAAATTTATCGATTAAAGGGATAATATTCGACCTATGAAAAAATCTACTCAGTCCAAAGCTTGGACAACGGTTCAAATTGCACGTCATCCTGAACGTCCGCAGTTTCTAGATTATGTCGGTGAAATCTTTACAGAGTTTGACGCCTTGCATGGTGATCGTTTGTTTGGTGACGATGGTGCGATGGTAGGTGGTCTTGCTCGTTTTGACGGTCAACCTGTGATGGTCATTGGACAACACCGTGGTCGTAGTACCCGTGAAAAATTAAAGCATAACTTCGGTATGGCTAACCCTGAGGGTTACCGTAAATCTCAACGCCTATTAGATATGGCTGAGCGTTTTAATCTTCCGGTTTTCACGTTTATTGATACTATGGGTGCTTACCCAGGTGTTGGTGCTGAAGAGCGTGGACAAGCCGAAGCAATTGCAACTAGCCTTGCTCAACTTTCACGTTTGAAAGTTCCTGTTGTTGCAACAGTATTGGGTGAAGGTGGTTCTGGTGGTGCTTTAGGTATTGGTGTGGCTGACAGAGTAATTATGTTGTCGCACAGTATCTATTCTGTGATTTCACCAGAAGGCTGCGCATCTATTTTATGGAAAACTGCTGAAAAAGCGGCTCAAGCGAGTGAAGCTTTAGGTTTGACAGCAGACAAATTACAATCTCTAGGTATTGTTGAATATGTAGTAGATGAAGGCGAAGGGGCACATTTAGACCCTGAGCAAGTCATGCAAAACCTAAAAGTAGTTTTGAAGCAAGCTTTGGATGAATTGCTACCACTGGATGCAAATGAACGATGCGAAGCACGTTATCAACGTTTAATGAAGTTTGGCAGCGCAAATTTAGGCATAATGCCTTAAAGCAGGCTCAACTGTTTTCAGAAAATAGTTCTTTTCTTATTGGATGTAGTGGCGGCATGGATTCAATGCTGCTACTACATTTGATGTCTCAAATTTTCCCTCAAAAGATTCGAGCGATTTATATTGATCATCAACTGCAATCACAAAGTGCAGAATGGGGGAAACTCGTTGCTAAACAAGCTACTCGCTTAGATATTCCTTATATTGTTCAAAAAGTTCAAGTTACCGACGGTAATTTGGAAGCTCAAGCACGTCAGGCACGTTATCAAGCTTATCGACAGCATTTACAAGCCAACGAAATTTTAGTGCTTGCTCATCATCAGCAAGATCAGGCTGAAACAGTAATGTTGAGGTTGTTATCGGGTGCAGGTGTTGATGGATTAGCTGCAATGCAATCCATTGATTACCGTGCAGACATGACAATTTGGCGTCCTTTTTTAGATTTAACTCGTGAGCAAATTGCCGATTGGACTACTCAACTTGAAATTGAGTATGTAAATGACCCTACAAATTACGATATTCATTATGATAGGGCGTGGTCACGTGAGGAACTTTGGCCTTTTTTACAAAACCGCTTTCCTAAAATGCAGCAAGCCCTTAGTCGAACCAGTTATTTGATGCAAGATGCTTCTGAAATTTTAGAAGAAGTTTTGATACTCGATTTAAAGCATTGTGGTACCGCTGAGTGTTTGGACTTAACTAAATTGTTAGATTTATCAGCTGCCCGTCAGCGCCAGTTGCTTTCGGTTTGGATGAAAGGTGATGGGCAATATCGACCTGCATTTGAAATGGTCGAGCGCTTAAAAAATGAAGTGATTGATTCAAAGTCTGACGCACAGGCAGCATTACACTGGAATCAGTTTTATTATGTCCGTTATCAAAATCATCTTTATAGATTGAGTAAGCAGGCTTTTCTTGCTGAAACATTAAGTCCAGTTGAAGCTGAATCGGAGCATCATTTCCAAATGGGAGAAATAGTGCATTACGCTTCAGGAAATTTTCAGATTAAACAAAAAAAAATCGGTTTGGCTTCATCTTTATTAAATGAAAAATTGACAATAATTCGACGTCAAGGTGGGGAAAAAGTCCATTTATATGGTCGTATTGGCCAATGGCCATTAAAAAAAGCAATTCAAGAAGCACATATTTTGCCTTGGCTTCGTCATACAATTCAAATATTAGTCATAGATAATGTTATGCTTGGGGTTTTTACACCGAAAGGATTTTGGTTGGCTCAGTCTCCGTATTGTGAGCAAGGAGGATGGCAACCAGATTTAATTTCTCATTCTTGTAATCTGGTAAATGGCGAATATGGTTATGGCAAGTGCAGTAAATTGTAATATCTGTTTTATTGGTGGCGGTAATATGGCCCAAGCTTTAATTGGCGGGCTGGTTTCAAGAGGTTTACCACCGACACGTATTACAGTTTCAGATCCTGTTGAACAGATCCGTCAATTATTACAAGAGAAAGAAGTCCACGTAACACAAGATAACGTGGCTGCAATTCAAAATGCTGATGTTGTCGTACTGGCGGTAAAACCCCAAGTTCTGGCGACTGTTTTACGTCCCTTAAAAGGTCTGTTATCAGATAAGTTAGTCATTTCAATTATTGCTGGTGCTGAAATTCAAACAATATCAAATTTAATTGATAGCGATCGAATTGTGCGAGTTATGCCAAATACACCAGCTCTGGTTCAAACAGGCGCGCATGGTATCTATGCAAATGATGTAGTGGGTACTTCGGATCGTGAATTAACAAGTCAGATTTTAGCAGCCACAGGCTTAACAATTTGGGTAAACTCCGAAGCTCAAATTGATGCGGTAACAGCAGTTTCTGGCTCAGGTCCTGCATATTTTTTCTATCTCATGGAAAGTATGATCCGTGCGGGTAAAAATTTAGGACTAGATGAAAAAGTTGCAACCGCTTTGACTCTTCAAACGGCGTTAGGTGCAGCTCAAATGGCAATTACCAGTTCAAATACTCCATCTGAACTTCGTAAGAATGTGACATCGCCAAATGGTACAACACAAGCTGCACTTGAAGTTTTTGACCGTGCACAAATCTCCCAAAATATTCAATCTGCATTGGCTGCTGCACAGAAGCGTAGCCAAGAATTGGCTCAAGAATTGAGTGACAGTGCGAAATAGCTTAAATAGGATAAGACAACTATGGGTGCAAATTCTGCGCTAATTTTTGGAATTTTAATTAATGTCGCGATTTTATTGGTCTTTTTCCGTTTTTTAATGCAATTAGCGGCAGTAAGTCCTTATAATCCTGTGGTTTTATCGACCGTAAAAGCGACTAAGATTGTTGATATTTTTGGCCGAATTTTTCCGACGGTCGCAAAAGGCCGATTTAATTTGGCTGCGTTGGTTCTTTTAATTACTTTGTATTTGCTGAAAATTTTCGGTGTGATGTATCTTTCTGGCTCTATGCCAAATAGTCCGATTCATTTACTGATTCTGACATTTGTGACCATGATTCAGGATTTGATTCGTTTCTGCCGTTATTTAATTTTCGCAACAATCATTTTGAGTTGGGTTGTTATGTTCACTCAATCGCGTTCACCTTATATTGAGGTGATTCAAGATTTGGCTGAACCATTACTCGCACCATTCCGTCGTTTATTGCCTAATATGGGAATGATTGATTTATCTCCAATTTTGGCATTTTTAGCACTCTATATTGCCGAGATCCTAATGAATGAAGTAGCGAAAGTTCTATTAACAGGCCTTTAAGCTGACTCAATAAAAAAGGGCTGTATTTCACAGCCCTTTTTTTATTTCTGTTAATTAATGAGCATCATCCCAGTTTAGACCTTGTCCTACCTCAACCACTAAAGGCACAGAAATTTCTACAACTGATTCCATGACTTTTGCGATTTGTTTGGAAAGTTCTTCAGCAATGTTTTGATCGGCTTCAAAAACTAATTCATCGTGTACTTGAAGTAGTAACTTGGCTTGATCTTTTGGCAAGATTTTATCAACTTCAATCATCGCAATTTTAATAATATCAGCAGCACTACCTTGTAAAGGTGCATTGATCGCAGCACGTTCGGCAGCCTTACGCACCATCACATTTCGTGCATCAATATCAGGTGTATAAAGACGACGACCTAAAATGGTTTCAACAAATCCTTGCTCTGATGCAACTTGACGCGTGCGTTGCATATATTCATAGATACCAGGATAACGTTGGAAATATTGCTTAATATAATTTTGTGATTCTTGACGTGTGAAACCTAACTGACGAATTAAGCCAAACTCAGACATACCATAAAGTAGGCCAAAGTTTACTGCTTTGGCTTGACGACGCTGGTCATTGGTCACATCTTCAATTGCAATACCCAATACTTCGGCAGCAGTACGGCGATGAACATCTTGCCCGTGCTGGAACGCATGTACTAAAGCATCATCTTGAGAAAAATGTGCCATTAAACGTAGTTCAATTTGCGAGTAATCGGCAGCCAATAGAACTCGGCCTTCTGGTGCAATGAATGCTTTACGAATCTGACGACCAATTTGTCTACGAATTGGAATATTTTGTAAGTTAGGATCAGAAGAGGATAGACGACCTGTCGCTGTTAAGGCTTGATGATAACTCGTATGTACACGATGCGTATCATTATGAGACTGCTCAACCAAACGGTCCGTATAAGTACTCTTTAGTTTTGCCAATCCGCGATGTTCTAAAATAATTTCCGCTAAAGGATGTTCAATTTTTTCTAAAACACTTTCGCTTGTACTGTATTGCCCAGTTGCGGTTTTTTTACCACCTTTGATTCCTAATTTATCAAATAGTATTTCGCCTACTTGCTTAGGTGAAGCAATATTAAAAGTTTCATCTGCAATTTCCATGGCCTGATTTTCAAGACCTTCCATAGTTTTTGCAAATTCAACACTTAAGTTATCTAGGAATGCATGATCTAAACGAATGCCATCTTCTTCCATGCCTGACAAAATGCGAGCAACTGGCATTTCGATGTTATATAAAATATTTTCTAGCTCAGGGAATGGCTTAAGTTTATTTGAAAGTACTTCATATAAACGATAGGTGACATGTGCATCTTCTGCTGCATAGTGAGCAGCGACTTCAATCTCAATTTGATTAAATGTTTTCTGCTTTGCACCTTTACCAGCAATTTGCTCAAAAGTCGTTGTTAAGTGACTTAAGTAGACACGAGCAACATCATCCATTCCATGACGAGTCGCTGCCGCATTCAATACGTAAGATGCCAACATGGTATCGAAATACCAGCCTTTTAGCTCAATGCCGTGGTTTGCAAAAATGTGTGCATCATATTTAAGATGATGGCCAATTTTTTTAACCGCTTCATTTTCTAATACAGGCTTAATTTGAGCCAGAATTTGCTCACGGTTCAGTTGCTGTGGAGCATTTTCATAGTTATGCGCCAAAGGAACATAATAGGCATCTTGCGCATCAAATGCGATTGAAAAACCGACCATCTCCGCAATACGATAGTCAAGACTTGTAGTTTCTGTATCAATGGCAAAATGATCGGCATTTTGCATGCGTTGCCAGAGTTGATCCCATGCTTCTTGAGTTAAAACAGTGTGGTAATTGGCGGTTCCAAGTTGGTCATCTTGACTGGTTAAGCTTGCCTGATCTTCAGTTTCTATAGAATCAGCCGGTTTAACTTCATCTTGAACTACGACCTGTGAAACTTGTTGTTTATAGCTAGAGCTGTTCGGATTATTTGGATGATCAAGCGACTGTAACTGATTTCTAAATTCAAGCTCAGTATATAGATTGCGTAAAGCATCAACATTTGGGTCGATAAGCTTTAATTCATGCCAATCGAGTTCTAAAGGAAGATCACACACAATGCTTGCTAACTGATGATCAAGCTTAATATTGTCTAAATTATCTTTGATATTCTGGCTAATCTTGCCTTTAAGTTGGTCTGCATTGGCAATGATATTGTCTAAAGTGCCATATTCAGTCAATAACTTGGCTGCTGTCTTTGCGCCTACACCCGGTACACCCATAATACCGTCAGATGCATCACCCATCAGAGTCAAGTAGTCGATAATCTGATTTGGCCAAACGCCAAATTTTTCAAATACACCGTCGGTGTCCATTACGCGATCTTTAAAGCTATCTTCTAACTTTACATGATCATTAACTAATTGAGCCATGTCTTTATCTCCAGTCGAGATAAGAACATGGTGTCCTTCGAGTACGGCACGTTTAGCAAGTGTACCGATAATGTCATCTGCTTCTGCGCCAGGGAGACTATATAAAGGAATACCTTGAGCTTTAATCAATGCATGTAAATATGGAATTTGTTGAGACAACTCTTCGGGCATGCTCGGGCGGTCACCTTTATAGATCGGTGAAAGCTTATGACGGAAGGTTGGTTCGGGGGTATCAAAAATTACGGCCATATGCGTTGGTTGCATACGACGCATCAATTTTTGAATCGCAGAAATTGCTCCACGTATTGCATTGGTATGTAACCCTGTAGAGGTCGTCAATGGTGGTAATGCATGATATGCACGAAATAAAAAATAGGACCCATCAACCAAGACAAATGGTGGCATTGAACAATTCCTTAATCTGAATTACGGGTATTTTACGTGAAAACGGATATGAATGCAGATTTATGATTTTTGCAGTATTTTGTATGTATAAATATACGCTTGTATTTGCTTAAAGTAAGATGACATGTAATGAAGGTGTCATATTGCTAAGCCCATGTATAAAAAAGACAAACAGGGAATGATCATTGTTTTGATCGCTTTGACTTTGTTTTTAGCCATGTCAATTGGTTTTAAATTTCATAGTGCAGTTGTTGTTTTATCTATTGCATTTATCGTAATACTAGTTCAGTTATTGTCAAATCTGCATCAGCGTCTGACTCATTTAGAACAACAGTTTTCTCATCAAGCAACTCCGCTTTATTCTATTCATATGCAAACAACAGTGATTTATGCGGCTACTTTGGTTGCATTAGTTGCTTATATGAATCACTGGATGTGGATTGCTAGCGGTGCATTACTGGTTTTATTGTTATGTTTGGTCCAAACGATTAGCGCATTTCATACTCGACTGTTGTATCTCGAGTCAGCAAAACAAACCGTTCATGTAAATGAAGTTGTAAATACAGATGCTGTAACACCCGTACTAGAGCCAATTGATCCAAGCAATATGATCAAGCCAGCTCTACCTGAAACGAACACTTTAGATCAAAAAGAAAATCTAGCTCCTGTACAAACTGCATGGTGGCAACCTGCAATAGATTGGATGGTACATGGCAATCCAATTTTAAGAGTTGCTGTTGCTGTGCTCATGGTTGGGGTGGTGTTATTACTGCGTTTTGCAAGTGAACATTGGCAGCTGAGTTTAGGTGTGAAACTTGGATTTATCGCTATTGCTGGAGGCGTATTAACCGGATTTGGATATACCTTGCAAAAGAAAAATCAACTTTTTGCTGTGGCATTACAAGGTGTTGGACTGGCAGTTGTATTCCTAACACTTGTGTTCTCACATCATTTTGGTGTAATTGCCAGCCTAACTACAGCTAGCATCTTATTTACTATTTTATTAGCAATCACTGTATTTTTAAGTTTAAAGCAACAGGCGATTTATTTAGCGATTTTAGCACTCGGCATGGCTTATGCTGCCCCATTGGTGATTCCGCAATATCGCCCTGATGTGGTTTTCTTATTCAGCTACTATTTGGTTATTAATCTTGCGGTTGCCGCCGTTAATTTTATTCAGCCTTGGAAAATCTTAAATCAAATCGCTTTCTTTGCCACGATGTTTATTGGTGGTACTGCAATCGCATTTTATGCAGAACCAGCAAAATTTGACACATTGGACTGGATTTTATGGCTGCATATAGGATTATTTATTTGGTTAAGTGTGCGTTATAGCCAAAATATAGCGCGGGTTTCAGAGCATGAAAAACAAGAAGGTATTCGTTTACCACCACTGTTAGATGTTGGTCTTATTTTTAGTGTGCCTGTACTAGGTTTCACACTACATGCCTATTTAGTACATGAGTCTACACAAGCGTTGACGATTGGTGCTGCAGTATTAGCGGGTACCTATGCAGTATTAACTTTCTGGATCAAAAAGAGTCATCCTCAACTTTCAGTACTAGCAAAAAGTTTTTTCATTCTTGCCGTTGCATTCTTTGCTTTAATCTTTCCACTTGCGAAAGGGGCACATTGGACTGCAATTGGTTGGGTTGCTCAAGGTACGGCCCTCATTGTATGGGGAGTAACTGAGCGCTACCGTTTAAGCCGATATATTGGTGTCATTTTAGTTTTACTCAGTTCAGTTGCATTGTTTTATCAATTTTGGGCGAATGCAGAGTTCCCGACTCTAAGCACAAGCATTTATGCAATTGCCCAATTTATTTCAGCCTTCTATTTGTTGCAGTACAACAGCAAAGAGCAACACTATTTTAGTGCCAGCATGTTTAGCGGTATTTTCTTATGTTTAGGGATGTATGCGGGTGCTGTAGCAGGTGTAGAAATAATGGCATGGCACCATCATGGCTTAAGCCCATATTTGATGATTGCGATACTATTATTATTAATATTTAGTTTAGTTGTGCACTATAAATTGCATGTGCAATGGCAAAGTTTGCAGTTAATTTTAGTTAGCCTGTTATTGTTGTTAATTTTTGGTGAGGTCTTTACCAGCCAAGTATTCAGCATGTTTAAATGGCCGAGTATATTGCAACAGGGTATTTTCCTTGTTGCTGCAATTGCTCTTAGTGTCTTATTTATTATGGCTCAACCGCAGTCAGGTCAGTCTGGATATCTAAAGGTCTGGTCTGGTTTAAGTTGGCTTGCATTAGCGATGATTGGTTTGGCGATCTTTCCACAAATGCCAATAGTTGCTTTGGCTTTTGTACCCGTAGTTTATTCACTCTGGGCGTATAAGTCCCATAAAACTGCTTTGTTACATCAAATTCCGGTGTGGTGTTTAAGTTTACTTTGGTTGCTTGTGGTGAGTGTCGATATCCATTCTGCCGAGTACCTTTATTTTGTTCCTTTGTTCAACTTAACTGATTTTCTTTCAATTGCAGTATTTGCAGGTCTTCTCTTTATTATCTATCAACATGCTTTTGATCAAGATAAATCGCTTGAGTGGACTTTTAAAATTACAACAATTCTAGTGGGATTATTAGTATTCAGTAGTGTGGTGGTCAGAGGTTTGCACCATTACTGGGCGACACCACTATGGAGCGCTGCAATTTGGACAAATGGCGTAGTACAGTTAAGTTTGACATTACTTTGGGTCGTATTAGCGTTCATTTTAACCACATTCTCAAGTCGAAAAATGATTCGTCAATTGTGGTTTGTGGGTGCTGCGCTTTTAGGAATTGTCGTATTAAAACTAATTTTGCTTGATCTATCGCAAAGTGCGACTTTAACTCGGGTCATTTCATTTATTGGAGCAGGTGGGGTAATGCTAATTATTGCTTATATTGCACCATTACCACCGTCATCCGCTGTACAGAAAAATGAAGAGCCTAAGCTTTAGGCTCTCGTTTTAACTCATTTTGATTAGTGTATTGATCGATATCATCTTCAGCAAAAACAGTAGATGGTCGATCAATCAAACCCATTTTAGGAACAGGAATTTCAATCTGATTATCTAAAAATCCATTTCGAATTCTTTCTTGCATCTCATCTCGGACTTTTAAAGAATTTTCTTGTCGACACCACATTGCAAATAAAAGTTCAATCGATGATTCACGAAAGGCCGTAACTGTAACAGCAGGCTTTGGGTCATCTAACACAAGCGGATAATGAGCTGCTACATTAAGTAGAACCTCACGAACTTTAATGATGTCTTCATGGAAGTTAATTGCAAGTGTAATTGGAATACGCCGTATTGGGTATTTAGATAAGTTGTGTACGGGGGCACGAATAAGCTGTTCGTTTGGCAGACGAATATAAACATTGTCGAGTGTAAGTAATTTTACAGAGAGCAAATCAATTGAAATGACTTCACCTTCAATCGTATTTCCACGAATGAGGGTAATCTGGATCGTATCACCGACTTCAAACGAACCTTCACCAATTAAAAATAAACCACTGATTAAGTTACTGGCAGACGTTTGCGAGGCGAAACCAAGTGCTACGGTTAGAATCCCTGCCGCGCCAAGGAATACACTGAGTTTAAAACCAGCTTCTTTTAAACTCGTCATAATGAAGAGTAAGAAAATAAAATAAAAAATACCGCGCCGCCACACCAAACGTTGATGAGCATTAAAGCGTGAGCCAATGGTTCTAATAAATGTATTTGAAATAATACGGGCAAGAACAAAACCAATAAAACACAGTACAACACCGACTAAAATTTCACTAATACGCTCGGTATTGATATTGGTAAATATACTGGTGAGGCTATCAGCGATATCCTTAGGAATATTTGAATCAGCCATATAAACCTCTTAAAAGAATGAATCAAACATATTGAATAATGCTCCACCAGGTGAACGTGGTGGATGAACATAGGTCACTTCACCTGCAAGTGGTGGAGTGCGGTTTTCAATACGAATGCGTGCAGGACGATCAGAGCCTTCATAGAAAACTTTAATTTGAGAAGTCCATAAGCGCCCAGTACTTTCACTATAAAAAAGAGGCAGAGCGGTAACAGGTACATTCATGCGGTCAAAACGCAATTGATGATTACTGGTATTGTGAAAATCAATTGGTGTAACAGCACGAAACGCACGGGGGGTTAACAGGTTCAAATCGGTACGCCCATCTACGGAAGTGGCATAACAGATTTCGCCTTGCTGGGCATTTGGACCAAACCATGTATCTTTAGGTTGAATCACAGGAATTTCAAACAAAGGCTCATGCTGACTTTCAACTAAACCGGCAATCCATAGCGGTGTACTAATATAAAGAGTTCCGCGTTGCCCCGCTGGAATGTAGATAGGATCAACGGGTTTAATTACTACGGAACGGTCTGCCAGACGTGGCATCAGTAGAAATTCTGGATTAGTTTTCCGGAACATGTAGCGTTCTACTTGAACAGTATGCGGAAAGGCAAAATTCGGATCTGCGATTGGGTGCCAATCTTGCTCATTATCGTCTTGAAGAGATGGGCGATAATATTCGATACGCCATTCTTTTATGCCGCGCGTTAGACGAAAAAGCATTGAACCGAATTGCCATGCTTTAGCCTGATTAATTTCAAAGTGCTGTTCGCCCCACCATTTTAAAGAATTCTGGGGACGAGGCTGATATTCATTATTTTCAAACAAGACGTAAAATTCCTCTACCGAGTTGTTAAACAGACTTCACGCTGTAATCTGCTTAGAGTACACTCAAAATCATCTTACTCATCATTATAAATTGTGATGCAAATATTGAAACAAATACAAGTTCCATATAGTTTTGCCAAGCGTCATGGTGTTTTATTTCGTTATGACGGTGATCAGGTATTTATTATTAGACGTCAAAATACTGAAAAAATTGCATTGCAGGAAGCAAGACGAATTCTAGGTAAGCCAGCTCACTACCAATTATGTACTGAACAAGAATTTAATGCACTGCTTAGTACAAGTTATGCGCGAGATACAGGGGAGTCACAAGAAGTTGCAGCAGGTTTAGAAGATCATCCTGATTTATTAAGCTTGGCCGATCAGGTTCCAGAAACAGAAGATCTGATGGACCAAGAAGATGATGCCCCAATTGTTCGTCTTATTAATGCGCTACTTTCAGAAGCAATACGGGTAGGAGCTTCTGATATTCATATTGAAGCTTTTGAAAAGAAACTATCTGTACGATTACGTGTAGATGGTCAATTACGTGAAATTGTACAACCACGCCGTGAGTTGGCGCCTTTGCTGGTTTCACGTATTAAAGTCATGGCAAAACTCGATATTGCGGAAAAACGGGTGCCGCAAGATGGCCGTATTTCTTTACGTCTTGCTGGACGTGAAGTAGATGTACGTGTTTCGACTTTACCTTCATCGCATGGTGAAAGGGTTGTAATGCGTTTGCTTGATAAACAAGCTGGTCGTCTTAATATGATCCATCTGGGTCTGATGGCAAATGACTATGAGCGTTTAACTCAGTTAGTACATCGTCCGCACGGGATTATTTTGGTAACAGGTCCTACAGGCTCGGGGAAAACGACGACCTTATATGCGGCCTTATCGGATCTAAATGACAATACGCGTAACATTTTGACAGCTGAAGATCCGATTGAATATCAACTTGAAGGTATTGGGCAGACACAGGTCAATACTAAAGTGGATATGACTTTTGCTCGTGCTCTAAAGGCAATGTTGCGTCAAGATCCAGATGTGGTCATGGTTGGTGAGATTCGTGATCTGGAAACTGCTGAAATTGCAGTACAGGCATCATTAACAGGTCATTTGGTTTTATCTACACTGCATACCAATACCGCTATTGGCGCGGTCACTCGACTTAAAGATATGGGGATTGAACCATTCTTATTATCGAGCTCTTTAATAGGAGTGATTGCTCAACGTTTGGTTCGTACTTTATGTCAACATTGTATGACATGGCGTGAAGCAGATACTTTCGAAAGACAGGTATTTCAGCATATTCATAGTGAGTCTATGTTGAAGTTACCACAGGCTCAAGGATGTGATCATTGTTCACATTTAGGTTTTAATGGGCGTACAGCTATTTATGAAATTGTGCCTGTTGATGATTCTATGCGCCGTCAGATTCACGGAAATGCGGCTGAATATGAATTAGAAAATCATGCTCGTCAGTACTCTGGCTCTATTCGTGATGATGGTTTACGCAAAGTGCTTACAGGTAAAACTACACTCGAAGAAGTGCTTCGAGTAACCAATGAAGCAAGTGAAGCATAATTTGTAACGTGCAATAAAAATGCCCGATAAGATTCGGGCATTTTTGAAACTTGAAAAATTACTCAGTCACAATATTAAAGTTCACATCAATATTATTGCGAGTTGCATTTGAATATGGGCAAACGATATGAGCTGCTGCAACTAACTTTTCAGCTTCTTCACGGTCCATGCCAACCAAGTAAACATTTAAAGTTACTTCAATACTAAAACCTGTAGGAATTGGACCAATACCTACTTCGCCTTCTACATACGCATCTTTGCTAATATTAAATTTATCGCGGTTTGCAACAAATTTTAAAGCGCCTAAAAAGCATGCTGAATAACCAGCTGCAAATAATTGCTCAGGATTTGTTACAGCACCACCAGCACCACCCATTTCTTTAGGTACGCCAAGTTGTACATCTAATACACCGTCTGATGAGGTTGCGCGGCCATCACGACCACCGGTTGCTTTAGCTTTTGCGCGATAAACAACTTTTTCTAATGACATCGTTTTTATTCCTAAAATAAATTGAATACAAATATATCGTACACGACTTAATTGTTTTGACAAGTATATTTTTTGAAAAAATTGCTGTTTATTTGACTAGGTTTGTACGGAGTTTAGTAAGTTGATCTTTTAGGTCCAGTAGCGTTGTCATATCACATGAACTTGCATCTAATACTTCTGATGGAATATTCATTGCCTGATCTTTTAATTTTTTTCCTTCCTCGCTTAACGTAATAATAACTTGGCGTTCATCTTGTGTTGAGCGAGTGCGGTGAAGAAAATGTAGGGCTTCTAATTTTTTCAGAATAGGGGTGAGAGTTGATGATTCTAAAAAAAGCTTGGCACCAATTTCTGAAACAGTAACTTCATCCTGTTCCCATAAAACTAACATCACCAAATATTGAGGATAAGTAATACCCAAAGGCGTTAGGAGTTTTCTGTAGAGCTGATTAAGAGCTAAATTTGTTGAATAGACGAGGAAACATAGTTGATTCTCAAGCTTTAAATTTTTACAGTCTTGGTCCATATATTCCTCAAAGAAACTAATATTGCTTTTGTAGTATATCGCGTTCTATTCAGTTTCTTAAATGTTCATAAGAATAGGTTATGAATAAAGTAAATTAAGGGGCATAAAAAATGGAATAATTAAATCAATTATTCCATAAGATAAAAATCTTTTAGATAAAATTGTCTACCATAGATCTGCAATTTTTTTCATTAAACGTGCACGATATTTAGCAGTAGGATTATTTACACTACGTTGTTGCTCTTGTTCATAAAAATCTTTCCAAGCAGTAATCATTTCAAGTGTTGTTCCTTGTTTTTTAATCATAGAAACATCTGCTGGTTGAATATTTTCTAAACGTTGTCTTGCGCCTTCTGCGCCAGTTCCCCATCCAATTATTCTTTGGCCAAATGCAGGCAAAGGAATATCTTTAGGAGTAGAGGGAAGAATATCTGATTTGAGTTGTGCAGTTGGTGAAACGAAATGATTCGTTGTGCCAAACTCTGCATAACAATGAATATTTGCCCCCAAGCAAAAAAAGCTAAATAAGTATTTCCACATGAATAATTAAACTTTTAATAGTGAATCAATTTACGGTGTGTCATTAGAGGCATTGAAGAGCGGACAAGATCTTGTGCTGTTAAATCAAAAGGTACAGTGATTAAACCATTCCCTTCATATTCAATCATACTTAAAATTTGACCACGACTATCTGTTGCCCCCGAGTGTCCCCAGGTTTGACGTTTTTCACCATGCCAGCCTTGTTGTGCTGCACCTAAAACATAACATTGGCTATCCATTGCCCGAGCCTGTAGCAGAAGTTGCCAATGCATTTGCCCAGTTGTGTAGGTAAATGCAGCAGGAGCAGTAAGAAGATGAGCGCCTTGTTGTCTTAGCGTTAGAGCAAGCTCTGGAAAACGTAAGTCATAACATACCATTAAGCCAATATTGCCAAAAGGGGTAGATGTGACTACTACGTCTGTTCCTGGTTCAAAGAAACGAGACTCTTGATAACCACCGACCGCATCACCAACTTGTACATTAAATAAATGGATCTTGTCATAACGTGCTTCTGTACGCTCAGGGCTGATACAGAGGCTAACGGTTCGGACGCGACCATCTTGAATCGTAGATCCATCTGGACGGAATGGACATGGTAAGGTTCCAGCTACAATCCAGATTTGATATTGATGCGCTAGTTGCTCCAGCCTTTGTTGAATAGATTCAAATTGCTCAGCAGTTTCACGTTGTTTTCCAGCAGCAAAACATACAAAGTTTTCAGGGAAAACAATCAGGCTAGCATTTTGCGCCTTGCTTTGTTGAATCAAAGACTCAATGACTTGAAAATTATTTTCAATATCATCTTGAGAGTTCATTTGAGCAACAGAAACAAGAGTCATATTCTAATCCGGCTTAATCGTGAAAATCAGGCATTTTGCTTATCCGATACCTGTTCAAGCGTATCTTGTTCTTTCTGTAACTGCTTCACAAGTGGCTCAAACATATTCTGATTGTTTGCATTGAGTTTCATCAATGTCTTATGTGCATCCAGAACAGTTCTTAGCATTGCATTATGAGTGATTTGTTCATCTGTTAACGTTAACGTACAAACATTAGGATCACCACAATAATTCAAAATGACAAAAACCTGCCCTAGCCCCATACTGTTGGCTAAGGTTGTGATATCTGGATTGGTAGATAGCATCACAGCTTGAATATGATGAGTCTGTTTCAGCTTTAAACCTAGCTTAGCTAAGATACCTAATACAGTACTATCAATAAATGTTGTTTGGGTTAAATCAACGATTGCACCAACAACATTCTCTTGCTGTTCAATTCTGTTTAAAAGTTTGTCTAGACTTATACAAGAATGGGCTCGCACTTCACCAATAAGTTTGAAAATATGCGTTCCATTTAAGCTTGCATATTCAACATGACCTGTTGACATATAAATGCCATTTTCAGAGAAGGATAGAAAAATTATCACATAGTGCCATCTCAGACTCAAGAGTCCTTAGGTCGTATATTATGTAATTAATTGATTCGTAAATTAATTCATTCGACAAAGGCTAAAGATGGCAATATCATCGGCCACATGATCGGGTGCTTGAAATGATTGATTTTGCAAATGATGAACTAATTGTTGGAACTGATCGTTTAAACCACCATCAAAGGGCTCAAGGGCTCCATCAGAACAAATAATGAAGCGTGATTGGTGGTTTAATGTACAAATATGCTCTTCAACTTCCAACTCATCCGTTAAACCTAGCGGAAAACTGCTCGTTGTTAAAATTTTGGGTGGTTGGTTAGGTTCGAAAATAATAGGAGGAGGGTAGTGCCCAGCACTTGACCAACGAAGGGTATGCGTCTCAAGATTTAAAATACCCACAACAATCGTAATGTGCTTTTCAATATTTTCTTGAACCAACATCCCGTTTAATTTTTTAATTAATTGTCTTGGGGTTTTAGATCGGCCATGGAAAGCTGCCATCCATGATGTTAGCAAACTACTCGTTACACCATGACCTGAAACATCTGCAAGATAAAATAAAACTTCTTTATCGTTTAATTTCCAATAGTCATACCAATCACCGGAAAGATAAGCTGAAGGCTGAAAGAAAGTTTCGACTTCATAATTTAATAAATCGATTGGGTTTGGTAATAATCGCTTTTGCAATTCAGCAGCCGAAGGTAAGTCACGGCTATCTTGATTACGCTTATATTGAGCATCAATTCTTGATAATGCTTTGTTTAAATCGTTAGGTAGTTGATTCCATACCCAACCTGCAAGAGCGCCTGCTTCCCATGCATGAGCTAAAGCGCCACCTTCATTTTCAAAAGCAATTACAATAGTTGGTAAATTCCACTTAAAAGTTAGGAAATCTTGTACATCTGCGATTGCAATGATGGTTGGATCATATAAGTCTAAATCATCTATGTTAATGACTTGTAAGCCTGGTAGTTTATCCAAAGCTTGCTCTAAATAAGGGATAGAGCGTGTCGGTTTAATAAAATACATAGAAGATATGGTAGTCCTTTTATATGATCACTTTATTCATCATAGAGTATGTATGATCAAAATCAAGGTATTGCCGAACTCTCAATCCAAGCAATACCTTTATTTTATCTTTTAAGGGTTTTGATTCTCATCTGGTGTATCTTCTGAATCATCATCAATGAAAGACACATCAGCTGAATCACCTTTTTTCTCAGCAATTTGGAATGCTTTACGTTGGAGATACAAGTCTCGAATCATGGCATATTGATCACCCTGTAAGGTCTGATCTAAGTCTAGATATTGAGCACGTGTATCAACAGCTTGTAATAAGTTACTCGACCAATAAACACCATCTTGATCATCAAGAATATATTTCTGTGGACGAGCTTGAGCATCTACTGCCAAACCAAAACCATCACGTAAAGTACTTGGCCCAAAGAAAGGTAGCATAAGGAATGGACCAGAGGGCACACCATAGTAACCAAGAGTTACACCAAAATTCTCTTCCTCAGTTGGTAAACCTAAGCGGCTGGCTGGGTCTGCCAAACCAAGAGTGGTTAAGGTATTAATCGTAAATCGACCTAAAGTTTTTGCTGCACGAGCTGGGCGACCTTGAATAAGCTGATTAACAGCATTCCATGGTTCTCCTAGGTTTTTACGGAACTGGCGATAAGAACCGCGTACGTCTTCTGGTGTTTTTTCTTTATATTGAACTGCAACAGGACGCAAAAAGTTTCGGTCCAACATGTCATTAAAAGAATAAATTGGGCGGTTCAGGGATTGCAAAGGATCTTTTACAGGATCTGGTTGTGCTGCATTTGCATTTATTTTTAAATCTTTAACCTTAATATTTTTTAAATCATTAATAATTTGTGATCGAACATGATGAGGTCCAACTTCTGCTGATGAGTTAGCATTAGGAGATTCACTTATAGTGCTTTCTTGAGCATATATAGAGGTGCAAACACCTACAGATAACACGCTTAATAAAATTAAATTAGAATAATTCATATAATTCCTTAACCGCCAGCCAGGCTAATACTTAATGTGCAGTTGGGTGGAGATATGTTTTAATACAAAATCGATAACCTATTATCAATGTAAAATTGATCAAATAATATAGATAATATGCTAAAAAGGTTAAAAAATAGCCATACGGTGTGATTAATTTTAAAAAGGTATTGCAAAGGGTTGTTAATCCTCTATAATGCACATCCATCGGCGGTGATGCAGATAGAAACTTGTTGAA
>NZ_JAVQNT010000011.1:0-3274 GCF_031799075.1 Acinetobacter sp. V91_7 | reverse complement strand
TAGCTAAGTCCGCCTACACATATAGGTGCTTAAATTTATTAAAAAGATAAATCTGGTTAGTGAAGTTTTATCGGGTGCTCAACTCGACCACCATAGTCATTGACATTCATAAAACTCATATCTTGAAGATTGCCATTTTTAAGTGGGACTTTGTCTTCAGAAAAAGGCTTAATCATTAACCCTTGAGGTAATAAATCAACTTTTTTATCACCTGCCTTTTGGTAAACAGAGGTCATCGTGATATGAAAAGGAGTTGGATTTTTTACCGTTAAATTTTGACCAGATTTAACCCATTGAAGTTTATCAGCTGCTAAATTCGCATCGTCTTTAATCGAAGCTGGTCGATAAAAGAATTTAATACGTGAGCGAATTGCTAATTGCAGGAAATTATCAGGCGTCGTATTTTCAGTTTTTGAAGTTGGTCTTGGGGGAATATCCAAAACGTTTAACCACAAAACTGTTTCTTGCTTCTGATTTAGCTGAGAAGCTGTTGGCAGAGCAGTAATACGAAGGGTCTGACTTTTTGTAGCCTCAACACGAGAAATAGGAGGAGCAATCATAAAAGGTACTTTTGATTGGTCCGGAGTGCTTTTTGGGTCACCTTCATCAATCCAAGCTTGGACAAGTGCTGGTTTTGAACCGTTATTGCTAACTTGTAGTGTAACTTCGCGAGCATCCGAAGGATAAATCACACGAGTGCCATGAATTACAATTTCTGCTTGAGTAGCAGGTGCAACAACTGCTGAAGCAAATGCCAAACCTAACAAAAAATTATAACTGTTCAATTTCATTTCAGAATTCTCAACCAAGAATGATTCGGGAAAGCGTCACAAAAAGAGGGTTTCCATGTAAACATAGAAACCCTCTCATCCATCAATTATTGATAGATAATTGTGTATTGAACAGAAGTGTTTACTTTACCAGCGGTAGAAGCGCCAGTTGCATAGTATTCAGCATAGTAGTTAAGGTCAGCACTTGCGCCTTCAACTACGTCAACCCATTGAGAGTTAGCTTGAGTACCATTTGCACCCGCAGCAAGTACTGGGATGAAGTTATTATTATCACCTAAAAGTTGAACATCAACGTTTTTAGCACCAGTAGCATCTTGGTTAAGTAAACGACCAGAATTAAAGTCAACAGTTGCACCTGGTTCGAAGTAAGTCGCTACTTTACCTTCAGAACAGTTAGCTAAGTTGATTTGGAAAGGAGTACGGCCAGCTGTATCCCCAGCTGCAGCTAAAGTTTGTTTAGAAACAGTTGGAAGAGTAACTGTGAAGTCTTTACCTGCAGGGGTAACGATGTCACAAGTTTTGTCTGTAACTAAACCATTAATTGTAATTGTACCGTCAGCAGCTTGAACATTCGCAATTCCTACAACCGAAAGAGCAGCGATCAAAGCAAGTTTTTTCATGGTATTTTCTCGTAAAGTTTAGATAAGGAAAAAATTAATTACACTTCAAATAAAATGCCTTGAAGTCGTAATGGGCGGAAATTAACAGTTGATATAAAAAAATGCAAACTTCATCACATAAAACTCATTGTTTTTCTCTCAACACTTGCATGAAAGGTATTGTTTTATATTTGTTTTTGCTACCTATATTACATTGTAATTTTTTTGTAACACTGTGAAGTTTGTCTTTATAACTCCACTTGATTTTGAAAATTTACTTACTAATTTGAGACTGCTAGCTATTATTTTTGTGTCATAAGATGTATCTTCAATGGGTGTTTTGTTAGTTTTGTTTATTGAATGTCTAAAAAGAAGTTAAAAAAGCTGTATTTGAGGAAAGGCGAGCATCCATTTGTTTTGAGTACTTTATTTGCTTCTTCAGCAAGGAACCAAGGGTGGAGTGTTGAAGAGATCAATGAAGTGCTTATGAAGTCAAGGGGACTTGATTATGCACATTTCTATAAGACATTGACCTCATATCTTCAGGATTGAGAATAGCTGGTAGATGATTAATTGTTAAATATTGAGACTATATTAGTAATAATGTGATTTTATGAGGCCAAAGCTTAAATTGATTTGTATACAAAGTGAGTTTTACAATAGCCGTGTTTTTGCATCATATTTTTAATAGATTGTTCTACTTTTTGCTTTAGATTTCATTGTAAGTATCGGATTGAGATTTTTGGGAATTGACGTGATGCGGAAGGATGTTACAGTAATTATGATCATTTTTTTGTGACTTCGTTAGGTTATTTCTCCATAGCAAATTTGTCGAGAGAAAATCCAAGTATTAGTTTTATAGGTGATCGTATTACTTAATTGCTGCCAAACTTATAGATTTATGGATAACTAAAAATATATCAATATGCTCTAAAGCAAATGGCTTACTTCTGTTTTTTTCTAGTTCAATCAGAGTATTGATATAAGCCCATGTTTTCTGAGGTTGATGCAGTTTTTTATCGTAAACAGAGTCACTAGATTACACTGTCTAGAATATTGATGAATACGTTAGCTAAAAATGTAGGACTATTTACGTTTAATTATTTAAATAAAGACAATGTGAGTTGGAACCCCCAGTCTTGATATTCATCCTGAATTTCTAAAATTGAAGCTATAGCTCTCCGACATCCATTGAAAAACTCATTATACGACTATATGAAAAGCATAGGTTGTTTTGTTGCATTGCATAAAAAGATTTCTTAGTCATCAAGGAGATGGACTGAAGATCAATTAAATTTAAGATTTGCGCTTCTAGTACAGCTTATGTTCAATTGTGATTGTTGGATTATGATTCATCACAAATGATTTTTAATGATCCTGAGTTCAATATACTTTATTTGATCGTCAAACAGGGTGATCACTTTGCACAGGCAATAGTGAAATCTGTCAGTGACTTGGAAAAATGGGATTGAACAACATTTTTAACGTACTAGGAGAAGAGGGTTTGGATATTGTTGAGGAGTTTTACACAGGAAAATCCAAATCAGAGCAACATCTAGTTGTTGCCAAGACAGTAGCTTAGCATTTCCTTCTGCCAAATACCTCAACACATTGCTGATGAGGTTTTTTCTGATTTAAGGTTTAAACTTCCTGTTGAGGTGGTTCCTTATAAAGACCGCGTATCAGAATAGGTAGATTTAGTTCAACTAGGTTGACGGTGGTCGGATAGCATAGTTCAAACAATACGGCTCCATGTATGGATGCCCATAAAGCTTGAGTGCAGGTTTCAATATTATCAATCGCATAAAACAAGCCAGTATCAACACCTGATGCTATTAATCCTGAAAATAGCGAGAATGCATTGGAAGAAGCCATCATTTCTAA
>NZ_JAVQNT010000010.1:0-3525 GCF_031799075.1 Acinetobacter sp. V91_7 | reverse complement strand
CAGGTCGCGTTAAAGCTTTCAGTATTAACCTTCCAACGACCAGGAGAAATCCGCAAACTTAAAAAGTCTTATTACTATCCTGAAGAGCGGTGCTTTAAATTTATAGCCAGTAAAACTAAGCAACAGCATGTGGTTCCATTGTCAGATCAAGCATTTGAATTAGTCGAGTCGATTATTGATCTGTATCCACATAGTGAATATCTATTTGTTGGGCGTGATGCAAAGACTTATCTATCAGACAATACTATTAATACCGCATTGAAACGCTTGGGTTATGGCGGGAAGCAAACGGCGCACGGGCTAAGAGCAACAGCTCGCACTATACTTGATGAAATATTAGAACAACGTGTAGATTTCATCGAACATCAATTGGCGCATAAGGTTAAAGATAACAATGGTACGGCTTACAATCGAACCAAGTTCTTGAATAATCGTCGTGAGATGATGCAGGAGTGGGCAGACTATTTAGAGTCATTGCTTACATTGAAATAGTTTTTCCTTATTGATATTCATAAGTATTTAAGGTTGCATGAATATTTAAATTTAAATTTTATAAAGGAGTCATTAGTGGCTAAACTGCAAACAGGGAACACGGTTATAAAAGATACTTTTTATGAAATCATGAAGTATTTAGTGTATATCCTTATTACTGTATCAGTTTTCGCATTAACCATTCGTCATGATGAAAAAGAGTTGATGAAGAATTTTGAAACTATATCTAGTTATTTTTCTCCAATAACCCTTATTTATTTCTCAGGTGCTATTTTATTTATAATGGGGGGGATCGGGGTCATAAAAACTATTTAGGTGATGGTGTTCGCGAGCTAGATGGTCCTATAGTGTCGTGCTCTAAGTGGTTGATCTCAATTTGGGGGAATTTCTATTATTCTTTTGTGATAGGTCTACTTTCTTTTTTTGCATACTTCTTACTTTTTGTACATTTATATGCTCAGAGTTTAGTCGGGACACCAGATTATTATTCTTTACTTAAATCAGTATGGGGAATTTTCATTGCAGGTGGAGCACAATGTATTGCAATTAAAGTGTTTCTAAAAAGAAAGCATTATCCTTCATAAAGTAGTAAATCAAAAACAGCCTGTCATAGACAGGCTGTTTTGCTTTATGCAGCTTTAGGATTTTTCGCTTCAAGCCAAGCATTGATTTGGCTTTCAGTCCACGTTGGCATACTTGCTGTTAAGTACGTGGGTTCTGGGAAATCACCTCGTCGAATCATTTTCCAAAATGTCGACTCTGCAATATTCAATAAGCCTTTGCTTGCAGGCTTATGGGAGAGTCTTCTTCTACGACCCTTACGATCCACATAGTCCTTTGCTAGACGTTCAGGATAGTTTACGAGGTCTTTTACACGGTAACGCTTTTCAATCATATCTTTGTACCTATTTAATCAGCATTCTTTGCTGGTACAGATACCGCTGAGATTTAATATGTTCTCAACGGTACTATGTTTAATTCGGGTCATGTTTGTTTAGTGTTCATCGGCTTGATAGAACACCTCAAAAGAGGATTTGTTATCAAAAATCCGAAGGAAGTGGTCTGTGCCAACTAAATAAGCTTTTAGAATCTGAAGCCGTTTACCAAAATTAATTTGATTGACGTTATAGAAAATAGGCGTCAATAACTTTGGTAAGGGTGTCCATACAACCTGAATCAATCCTATCTGGTCGATGAATTGATTCAGGCTCTTATAAATTTCAGTTTCTTCAAAGGGAGTGAAGTCACTCGTTTTTTTTGCAACAAAGAACAATAAGTGAAGATTTACTTGCTGAGAACGATTGGCTTCCCATTTTCCAACGATACCGAGAATATTTGCTTTTTTTGCGTCCTGAGCAGTTGAGACGATTTCTTGAATATGATGATCAAAAAGCAAGTAATTTCGGCTCAGATTCTCATGATTGGTTTTACTGACATCATTGATCAATGTTATACAATAAAGATCAAAAGAACATGTCATTCCCAACAGATTGGTTATGAAGTTCTCATAAAGCCAGAGTCCCTTTCCGAGCCCTCTTTTCCAAGAGTTTTCTAGACTTTTATGTTTCTGAGTTAAAGTAAGCATTTTGTAATGTGCCATATATTGATCAACGGCAATTTCAAAGCTGGGATGTAAATGATCAATCTCATACAATTGATGTTGTTGTATAAGATCTTTTTGCAACTGTAATCTAGGTGCAAGTTGGACACATGGAATTGTCCCAAGTAGATATGGATTAGTTTTCATCCCATTCAGGACTGCACAAAATCTATATCCAAATGGGAGCAACTGTAGAGAGGGTGCATCACCAAAACTACGGACCACTTTAAAAATTTTGCTAGATTTTTTGCTTATCATTTCTGAACCTAGGGCATCTATCTCATTCAATGTGGCCTGTTGAGGTGTTGCAAAAGATAAAGGAGCAGATATAGGTGCCTGATGAGGATTCAAGGCCTCAAGGAAATGTTCAGCATAAGATAGTTCAAACTTATTCATCAGATTCACCCCTTAAAGTACTTTTTGACAGAATCAAAAGTTAAAGGTGTATTTATTCTCTGACGCGGTCTGCCCATACCCGATTTCTCTTTGGGAGCTACACTCTTTTGAATGGTACGAAAGCAGGCGAGTGGTGCAAATAAGAAGTATTGATCGGATTTACACAAATATGCCAGACAACGACACAAATTATGAATTTTCTCGTGATCGTCGTAGGAAATCATTCCTGTGCAAGGATATTTATAATCTGAACTGTTCCGATTGCAATTATGATAAGCACCTTTGCCATTGGTGAGCTTGACCCAGTATTGACCAATATCTTCAGCCCACTTTACATCTTTTTGATGTGCATGACCATCAAGTAAAATGATGCAATGTACGTGTTGCCCTTTGTATGGACCATGTTCGAACTTCAAACAATATCCAATAATTTCTTTCAGTGTAGGATCAGAGCGAAAATTACCAAGCAGCCTTTCCACATCTGTTTTAATGGTCATTAAACAATGTGCATTGTGTCTAGAGCCTTCGAAGTCAGGAGAGGTATTGATGAGTTCAGAAATTCCAAATTTGTAGTATAGATCTAAGCGAACAACCATCACTTTACTGTAAGTATTTAGGTGTTTTCCAAACCATTTAACGCAGCTACGGTAATTCTTTCGGCAGTGTTTTTTACGCTTTCTGAGTTCACGTTTAGTTTCGGGACCTAACATATTTTCTCGAATATGATTTACAAATCGGTTTATTCGATGAATTATTTTAATATGACAAGGCTCTAAAGGAACTCCAGCAGGAGGAAGCATCTGCAATAACGGCGTGTCTGGATAAGCTGATCTGGCGTCAACATAGCTGAGAATCTCACTCCCGACTTTAAAGGTGCTTGTCTCAAATAACATGCATTGATCAAAGAAACGCTGGTGTAGTTCAAACCATGGCGCATATTGATAGGTAATAATTTCACCTTCAGTTGTCTGAAGCACAATTGCAGGAATTGCATTCTCCGCACAACTGATTGATAGACGAGAGATTGCTGTCATCGT
>NZ_JAVQNT010000009.1:0-4555 GCF_031799075.1 Acinetobacter sp. V91_7 | reverse complement strand
CCACTAAAGAGGTTAACCAGTGTAAAACTACTCATATCTTTTTCTTGGCCTAGACTAATGACTGAATTGCCGCTGTCTAAAATAATGGCATTCAGTTGTTCTCCAGTTTGAGCATTAGTGAATGTATTTGGCATTTGATCTACGCGATATTTTAGGTAAGTCATGTTTGCTAAAGCTAAACTAAAGCCAGTACACGACAAACCTGAATTAAATTGCGAAGAATTTTCACCATTTTCCATCAAATAAATTGAAGGAACCGAAATTGATGATGTACCTGAAGCGCTTACACTACATGAAGCATGTGCTAAATTTCCGGCTGCCATTAATCCAGAAAATATAAATAAATGACTAATTAATTTTTTGACTTTAATTTTCATGGTAAAGATACCTCATGGCAAATAACAGGTTTAACTACCACAATTTGTTGTTTCGCCTGCTCTACATCAACAGTGAAATCTGCTTTGCAGATTGACTGATCTGAATGCTGAACGGTAATGGTGTTATTGGCTTTTAAATTCTCTAGATAAACAATGCCATCCATTCCCACATAAGAAGATTCTTGGTCATCTCTATGAACCACAGAACCTACAGAGATTGGTTTGCCATTTTCTTGAGTGAGATAAACATTTGCAGCAATTGATTCTTGAACTGGGAACTTAATAACAACGCCTGAACCACGTTTAGCAGCAATACGTTGTTCAACTTGAGTAATTGTAAAGTTCGAAGGTAAATCAATCGGATCAACACTATATTTACCCGAATAGTAAGGTGTGACTGAAGGCACAAAAATATGGCCCTTTTTATTACTACGACCAATTAAACTGTTTTCATATTTGACTAAAACATCTGCTACTTTGTTGGTATCAACTAACGCAAAAGACTCACCTAAACGATTCGATGCGAACAGATCTCCTGACATATATACCAAAGAGCCAGATAAACCAAACCAATAGTTATAATCATGATTTCCAGATAATCCGAAATCAGTATTAATATAATTATTTCGGTAATTTACTCGTGCCTGATTTAAATCTTCACTATTTTCATTAAAGCGTCGAGTTAAATCGACTCCAAAGCCACCTTCGGATGGTACAGAGTGATTAAAGTTAATATAACCATAATCGCCATGATCATTAAATGAATAGCCTGTGTTTACACTAGACTTACGCTGGAATAAAGGTACAGAAAGCTGAAATGCAGCACTCCATTCTTTCTCAACAAAATCTCGGTTTGCACTTAATGAAACAGTTACCCCATTCATATAGGTCGGTAAAATCGGTGCCCATGACAAATTTAATAATTCATTTTTAAAGTCATTTGCTTCAGTATTAATATAACCGACTCCAAATGTACCTGATTTTCTTGTTGCAAAATAAGTATTTGCCGTTAGGCTTTTATTACTATTTACTGAAATTAAATTACTATATTGCATTCTTGAAAGATCAGTATATTCGTCATCACGCTGATTATGATTAATACTGAAACCAAATCGATTACGGTTATAACTATAGCCAATCGTATATTGCTTTCCGTCAAGATCTTTAACTTGATCTTGAGCCATAGATTTATCGGCTCTACTTTGCGTAAAAGAAGCACTTAATACACCTAAGTTTGCTAGCTTTAAAACAGACCCTGCACCCAATAATTGTAAGTCCGATGAAAGCTCCGTCCGCCCCTCTACTGTAAACCAATCATTTACCCCATAACGGGCATCGGCAGCACTTGCAAACTTTCCATACGAAAAGTTCTTAAGACCATAATCTTCACGAATGTTTCCTAAAGACAATGAATAGTCAAATAAGCCAGGTTTTAACAACGTATTAGAAATATAAAATGGCACAGCTGTAGTCACTTGACGTCCTACTGCATCAGTTGTAACCACAACTGCTTCGCCCTTACCATTAATAAAGGGAACATTGTTTAAAATAAATGGACCAGATTGTACATCTGTTGAACTTGCCTTCTGCCCATTAATAATTAAATCTACAGTGCTCGGCAAGGCGGCTTGGCCTATAAATTGAGGCAATGGATAGGTAATTAAATCGGGGCGAGTTGAGTAGTTTCGTTGAACCTGAAATCCGCCCAATCTAACAGAACTGCCCCAAGTCGTTTTATTACCGGTAATAATGTCTCCAAATAAGAACGATGTTGCGCTCTTTTGGCTATCAAATTGCCAAGATGTGTCATAACGTCGATAACCGTCGTTATTAAATGACTCTATGCCCTCTTCATTTTTAAATTGATTCTTTACATAGACACCAGAGTTCTTAATCACACCTAATGGAGAAAAAAAACGTTGCTCAGTAAACAAACTACTCGTTGACCCACCTTGAGAGGGTCTATATGTATAAAAGTCATAGTTATTCAGCAAGCCAATTCCTGACTGGGCTGTTTCTGGTTTATACCATGAGTCTTTACCCAATATTTGTGTTGGCATCCAAGCGGGTGGAATGTTTAACTGAAAATATTGATTTGATGAATTATATTCATAACTCACATCTTTCAAACGATCTAAAGAAATCCAGTCCGCTGCATCTCCACTAAACCCTAAAGTTAAAATATCTTTATCTGTTAATACTGTTTCACTACTTGAAGACAGCATTTCTTCTGGAATACTAATTTCCAGCTCATCAACCAACTTCTTTTTTTGTATAAAATATTCGTCATTCTTAACAATGACTGGGACCACTTGCTGAATAGCGTATTTATTCACAACCAAGTCTAAATACAATTTAAACAATTGGTTAATATCATTTATGTTCTTTGGTGGTGGTGGTAAATCTTCAGCAAACACTATCTTGGGAACACTTAAACAACCACCAGCCAATAAAACCAACAAAATACTTTTGCACAAGGTATTATGCTGAAGGATCATGATGGATCCTCCATTTTTGTGATTTCAATTAACTCTTGTTTTACACCTGAGCTATCAACACCATATAAAGTAGAACTTTTTAATAATTCATTAGCAGTTGACTTATCAATTGCAAATTTTACAGTGCTATTTGATAAAACATAGCCAAAAGCTGCCTTACCTAAAGCAATGTTATTTGCAGTCTTTGACGTTTTAACTGCCGAAAGTCGGGCAAATTTCTGACCACTATTTTTAAGATATAATTCTGATTGACCGTGTTCACCATTATGAACCGACCACTGTAAGACTGGTTTTGCTAAGGCATTTTTTGCATTAATTTTTTGACTTTCTTCCGTCAAACCACTACCCAGGCCTTTCCCATAGGCAAATAATGGAATTGAATAACGCATTTGAAAATTTACTTTAGACGCATCTTGCTCACTTCCATCAGAAAGGCGGATAGGTAACTCATCAACAATCAAACGATATGATTGCTCTTTACCATCTGGCAAATTAGCACTTTTGGTTAGACGCAACATGTGCTTCTCACCTGCTTTTATTTTTGCCACAGGTGGACTTGGTATAATTTCTAATTGCTCACCATAGTTATCCTTTAAGCCATCTTGATTCCATTTAAAAACACGAATCTGAACCATAGCATCTGACTTTCCAGTATTTTGGAGCCAGACCGCAGTCGCTTTTTCATTTGCTTCAATTTTGGGATAAATTGGCCAAATTAAAAAAGTTGCTCGAGCCATGACTGGCGTAACAAGTGATAATGTACTTGCAAATAAAAAAGATTTTAAAATGCCATTTTTAATAAATGCTGAATTTTTCATACAAATCACCAAGTAATCATTATTGAAACAGTATCTTTATAAATTCCGGCTGATCGTGATTCATTATTATTTTCTAAATCAACCACACCATATATCTCAAAATTTGCCAGATTGTTAGTTGCTGTTGTAACAGGTAACGAAAATTTATTACCGGCTACATATTCGGTAGTTAAACTACTAGAGTTATATAATTTATAATCAACATAATCAGAAGATGAACTATTTTTCATACGTCTACTATTATTTTCTAGATTTTCACCACCATCTAATGAGATACTAATAGGTAAATCTTCAGTACAGCGAATACTCCAAGTAGAAGCTGCATTAATAATACTTGCAACAATCTTATCTTTAGACAAAGTTGAATGTTGACCAAAATCTATTTTCTGTTCAACATTATCAATTGAACAGCCATTTTCAATTGTTGCTTGAACTTTAAAACTAGATGAAGTTTCTGGACTTGCTGCATATTGAAGTTGACTATAAAAAACTAAAATAAATCCAGTTAACCAATAATATTTCATATTCTTAAAACTCAATAGTAATTGGCACTATATCTTTATATTCCCCTTTGGAAATACGATTACCATCATTTATAGCTTGCCCAAAAATATCTATATTTTTTTTAACACTCATATCATCAAGAATAAAAGTATCATTTGCTTTAATAACTTGCTTATTTAGTCCATACAATAAATTATAGGCCACAAAATCTGTACCATTAGTTAATGCATGATAATAGTTCTGTGAAAATGATGATGGAACATTATTGTCATTATTTCCTGCACCAAAAATAATTTTCACTGTAGAAATGCCAGAACATTGAATTTGAAAACCTGAATTTCCATTATTAATTAAGCTT
>NZ_JAVQNT010000008.1:0-5590 GCF_031799075.1 Acinetobacter sp. V91_7 | reverse complement strand
AAGATCATTAAGAGATTATGAAGAACAACTTGTGTGGATTTTTACTGATTGATTGATCGAAATATTATCATTGATTGATTGGTTTAAATTACTCGAAGTTTATTTGAGCGAAATTTAAGTCAGAAAATTGATGAGCCAGAATTGGCACCTTGTCTTTAATAAGGTGCAAAATGATTTTTAACTGAAGAGTTTGATCATGGCTCAGATTGAACGCTGGCGGCAGGCTTAACACATGCAAGTCGAGCGGAGTGATGGTGCTTGCACTATCACTTAGCGGCGGACGGGTGAGTAATGCTTAGGAATCTGCCTATTAGTGGGGGACAACATTTCGAAAGGAATGCTAATACCGCATACGTCCTACGGGAGAAAGCAGGGGATCTTCGGACCTTGCGCTAATAGATGAGCCTAAGTCGGATTAGCTAGTTGGTGGGGTAAAGGCCTACCAAGGCGACGATCTGTAGCGGGTCTGAGAGGATGATCCGCCACACTGGGACTGAGACACGGCCCAGACTCCTACGGGAGGCAGCAGTGGGGAATATTGGACAATGGGCGCAAGCCTGATCCAGCCATGCCGCGTGTGTGAAGAAGGCCTTATGGTTGTAAAGCACTTTAAGCGAGGAGGAGGCTACTGAAGTTAATACCTTCAGATAGTGGACGTTACTCGCAGAATAAGCACCGGCTAACTCTGTGCCAGCAGCCGCGGTAATACAGAGGGTGCAAGCGTTAATCGGATTTACTGGGCGTAAAGCGCGCGTAGGCGGCTAATTAAGTCAAATGTGAAATCCCCGAGCTTAACTTGGGAATTGCATTCGATACTGGTTAGCTAGAGTGTGGGAGAGGATGGTAGAATTCCAGGTGTAGCGGTGAAATGCGTAGAGATCTGGAGGAATACCGATGGCGAAGGCAGCCATCTGGCCTAACACTGACGCTGAGGTGCGAAAGCATGGGGAGCAAACAGGATTAGATACCCTGGTAGTCCATGCCGTAAACGATGTCTACTAGCCGTTGGGGCCTTTGAGGCTTTAGTGGCGCAGCTAACGCGATAAGTAGACCGCCTGGGGAGTACGGTCGCAAGACTAAAACTCAAATGAATTGACGGGGGCCCGCACAAGCGGTGGAGCATGTGGTTTAATTCGATGCAACGCGAAGAACCTTACCTGGCCTTGACATAGTAAGAACTTTCCAGAGATGGATTGGTGCCTTCGGGAACTTACATACAGGTGCTGCATGGCTGTCGTCAGCTCGTGTCGTGAGATGTTGGGTTAAGTCCCGCAACGAGCGCAACCCTTTTCCTTATTTGCCAGCGAGTAATGTCGGGAACTTTAAGGATACTGCCAGTGACAAACTGGAGGAAGGCGGGGACGACGTCAAGTCATCATGGCCCTTACGGCCAGGGCTACACACGTGCTACAATGGTCGGTACAAAGGGTTGCTACCTAGCGATAGGATGCTAATCTCAAAAAGCCGATCGTAGTCCGGATTGGAGTCTGCAACTCGACTCCATGAAGTCGGAATCGCTAGTAATCGCGGATCAGAATGCCGCGGTGAATACGTTCCCGGGCCTTGTACACACCGCCCGTCACACCATGGGAGTTTGTTGCACCAGAAGTAGGTAGTCTAACCGCAAGGAGGACGCTTACCACGGTGTGGCCGATGACTGGGGTGAAGTCGTAACAAGGTAGCCGTAGGGGAACCTGCGGCTGGATCACCTCCTTAACGAAAGATTGACGATTGGTAAGAATCCACAACAAGTTGTTCTTCATAGATGTATCTGAGGGTCTGTAGCTCAGTTGGTTAGAGCACACGCTTGATAAGCGTGGGGTCACAAGTTCAAGTCTTGTCAGACCCACCATGACTTTGACTGGTTGAAGTTATAGAAAAGAAGATACATAACTGATGATGTAAGCTGGGGACTTAGCTTAGTTGGTAGAGCGCCTGCTTTGCACGCAGGAGGTCAGGAGTTCGACTCTCCTAGTCTCCACCAGAACTTAAGAGAAGTTCGGATTACAGAAATTAGTAAATAAAGATTAAGATCTTGGTTTATTAACTTCTGTGATTTAAGTATCACGGTATTAAGCATGACCTGACGAAGGCATGTTTATTCATTAACAGATTGGCAAAATTGAGTCTGAAATAAATTGTTCACTCAATAATGAAAAGAGAGGAAGTAATTCTGATCTTGGAATTAATTGAGAACTAGCAAATTAACTGAATCAAGCGTTTTGGTATATGAATTAGATTGAAGCTGTACAGTGTTTAAATACACAGTACTTCAAACTGTAAGAGATTGATGAGAAATCATTGATCATGTCTTATTACTCCTTGTAGGTAATAACGACTGTTTGGGGTTGTATAGTCAAGTAATTAAGTGCATGTGGTGGATGCCTTGGCAGTCAGAGGCGATGAAAGACGTAATAGCCTGCGATAAGCTCCGGGGAGGCGGCAAATATCCTTTGATCCGGAGATTTCTGAATGGGGGAACCCACCTACTTTAAGGTAGGTATTGCAACATGAATACATAGTGTTGCAAGGCGAACGAGGGGAAGTGAAACATCTCAGTACCCTTAGGAAAAGAAATCAATTGAGATTCCCTTAGTAGCGGCGAGCGAACGGGGATCAGCCCATTAAGTTATGTGTGTTTTAGTGGAACGCTCTGGGAAGTGCGAACGTAGAGGGTGATATTCCCGTACACGAAAGGGCACACATAATGATGACGAGTAGGGCGAGGCACGTGAAACCTTGTCTGAATATGGGGGGACCATCCTCCAAGGCTAAATACTCCTGACTGACCGATAGTGAACCAGTACCGTGAGGGAAAGGCGAAAAGAACCCCTGTGAGGGGAGTGAAATAGATCCTGAAACCGCATGCATACAAGCAGTGGGAGCCGACTTGTTCGGTGACTGCGTACCTTTTGTATAATGGGTCAGCGACTTATATTCAGTAGCGAGGTTAACCGTATAGGGGAGCCGTAGAGAAATCGAGTCTTAATAGGGCGTTTAGTTGCTGGGTATAGACCCGAAACCAGGCGATCTATCCATGAGCAGGTTGAAGGTTGGGTAACACTAACTGGAGGACCGAACCCACTGTCGTTGAAAAGCCAGGGGATGACTTGTGGATAGGGGTGAAAGGCTAATCAAGCCTGGTGATAGCTGGTTCTCCCCGAAAGCTATTTAGGTAGCGCCTCGGACGAATACCATAGGGGGTAGAGCACTGTTTCGGCTAGGGGGTCATCCCGACTTACCAAACCGATGCAAACTCCGAATACCTATGAGTACTATCCGGGAGACAGACTGCGGGTGCTAACGTCCGTAGTCAAGAGGAAAACAATCCAGACCGCCAGCTAAGGCCCCAAAATCATAGTTAAGTGGGAAACGATGTGGGAAGGCATAGACAGCTAGGAGGTTGGCTTAGAAGCAGCCACCCTTTAAAGAAAGCGTAATAGCTCACTAGTCGAGTCGGCCTGCGCGGAAGATGTAACGGGGCTAAAACTATGTGCCGAAGCTGCGGATTTGACTTTTAAGTCAAGTGGTAGGGGAGCGTTCTGTAAGCCGATGAAGGTGTATTGAGAAGTATGCTGGAGGTATCAGAAGTGCGAATGCTGACGTGAGTAACGATAAAACGGGTGAAAAACCCGTTCGCCGAAAGACCAAGGGTTCCAGTCCAACGTTAATCGGGGCTGGGTGAGTCGACCCCTAAGGCGAGGCCGAAAGGCGTAGTCGATGGGAAATTGGTTAATATTCCAATACTTCTGTGTAATGCGATGAGAGGACGGAGAAGGTTAAGTCAGCCTGGCGTTGGTTGTCCAGGTGAAAGGAAGTAGGCATGCATCTTAGGCAAATCCGGGGTGCTCTATGCTGAGATCTGATAGCAAGCTGTACTTGTACAGCGAAGTGGCTGATACCATGCTTCCAGGAAAAGTCTCTAAGCTTCAGTTACACAGGAATCGTACCCTAAACCGACACAGGTGGTCAGGTCGAGTAGACCAAGGCGCTTGAGAGAACTCTGCTGAAGGAACTAGGCAAAATGGTACCGTAACTTCGGGAGAAGGTACGCTGTTGTTGGTGATGGAACTTGCTTCCTGAGCTGATGACAGCCACAGAAACCAGGCCGCTGCAACTGTTTATTAAAAACATAGCACTCTGCAAACACGAAAGTGGACGTATAGGGTGTGATGCCTGCCCGGTGCTGGAAGGTTAATTGATGGGGTTAGCGTAAGCGAAGCTCTTGATCGAAGCCCCAGTAAACGGCGGCCGTAACTATAACGGTCCTAAGGTAGCGAAATTCCTTGTCGGGTAAGTTCCGACCTGCACGAATGGCATAATGATGGCGGCGCTGTCTCCAGCAGAGGCTCAGTGAAATCGAAATCGCTGTGAAGATGCAGTGTACCCGCGGCTAGACGGAAAGACCCCGTGAACCTTTACTGCAGCTTGACATTGAACTTTGACCTTACTTGTGTAGGATAGGTGGGAGGCTTTGAAGTTGGAACGCTAGTTCCAATGGAGCCGTCCTTGAAATACCACCCTGGTAATGTTGAGGTTCTAACTCTGCCCCGTAATCCGGGGCGAGGACCATGTCTGGTGGGTAGTTTGACTGGGGCGGTCTCCTCCTAAAGAGTAACGGAGGAGTACGAAGGTGCGCTCAGCGTGGTCGGAAATCACGCGTAGAGTATAAAGGCAAAAGCGCGCTTAACTGCGAGACCCACAAGTCGAGCAGGTACGAAAGTAGGTCTTAGTGATCCGGTGGTTCTGTATGGAAGGGCCATCGCTCAACGGATAAAAGGTACTCTGGGGATAACAGGCTGATACCGCCCAAGAGTTCATATCGACGGCGGTGTTTGGCACCTCGATGTCGGCTCATCTCATCCTGGGGCTGAAGCAGGTCCCAAGGGTATGGCTGTTCGCCATTTAAAGAGGTACGCGAGCTGGGTTTAGAACGTCGTGAGACAGTTCGGTCCCTATCTACCGTGGGCGCTGGAAATTTGAGAGGATCTGCTCCTAGTACGAGAGGACCAGAGTGGACGAACCTCTGGTGTACCGGTTGTGACGCCAGTCGCATCGCCGGGTAGCTATGTTCGGAAGGGATAACCGCTGAAAGCATCTAAGCGGGAAGCCTACCTCAAGATAAGATTTCCCTAGGACTTTATGTCCTCTAAAGAGCCGTTCGAGACTAGGACGTTGATAGGTTGGATGTGGAAGCATAGTGATATGTGAAGCTGACCAATACTAATTGCTCGTGAGGCTTGACTATACAACACCCAAGCAGTTGTATATAAAGCATCAATCGATTCATTAATATGCAAAGCAACTTGATTTAGTTATACGCTTAGCTAAAATGAACAAAATAAAGTAAGACTCAATCAGCCCATCTGTAAAGATTTGGAAAACGCATCGGCAATCAATAAGACCAATGCAAGTATCCATACCAGTTGTGCTGGCGACCATAGCAAGAGTGAACCACCTGATCCCTTCCCGAACTCAGAAGTGAAACCTCTTAGCGCTGATGGTAGTGTGGGGTTTCCCATGTGAGAGTAAGTCATCGCCAGCTCATTATTCTAAACACCCTCAACTTTACAGTTGAGGGTGTTTTTTT
>NZ_JAVQNT010000007.1:0-5901 GCF_031799075.1 Acinetobacter sp. V91_7 | reverse complement strand
TCACTTTTGCTATTGACCAAAAGAGCGGGCTTACATAGATTAATAGAGTATTTTTTGAGAATTATAATTATATAGCTTAGTCCTGAAATACAGTAAGGAGCCTGCTCGTTTGAGTGGGCTTTTTACTTTGTACACTTATAGGCTGAAAATTTAAATCTGCTAGATCTAACTTTCTCGAATTAGCTAGCGTTTGTCAAAAGGATCTTTTCGAACTTCTTTGATCATTAAATATGTTAGGAATGAAGCGAAAATAAATAGGGTTCCAGCTACAGTGAAAAATAGGTCTTCATGATGAAAGCCAATACTTAGGCCCACTATACTTAGTTTTGAAAAGAGAAATAAAAGAGTATAATAAACGTACATCATTTTGTTGTTCCCCATTAAAAAGTTTATAAATATATAGATAATTAAATAATATATCGTGATTGTTGAGGAATGATTAAATGTCTTGAATCAAATTATTGCATATTCTTGTATTAATGTACTGCCCGCTCCGATGAGCATATTGCTGTTATTACTAGGTGGAATACCTTTGATCCTGAGCACTTTGTCATAGCTTAAAAAATGTACTTGTTTTGTGTGCGTGTATATTTTATGAGCAATATGTCGGGTATTGTTAAGCTAAAGATCTTATGTAGTGGGAACTATGTGAAGATATTCGATGTTGTTTCAGAAGCTATAATAAAGATTTAGTCCAGTCGTTCCTCAAGAAAAGAACTGCTGAATCCCTTATTAGCTCATTGCATCAGGCCAAGTTGACCCAGATCAAACATACGTTATTGGATTAACTTGATAGTACATTAGCGGAGGATGTGGAGTGACAAGAGAAAGAAGAAAAGTTCCCAAGAGTGTGCCAATCGCGATAATGTTCGTTCTTGTAACTACATTGATGATGGATACGATTGCTTCAGCGGCGCAGCAACAGAGTGAAGGGGAACTTATTCGGAAGGATTTCAGAGTCCTTACGGCATATGGTGTTGGGTTACATGTTCGGGAGGTTCGCGAGAATGGAACTAAGAGACGTCCTGCGCTCATTCTTGTACATGGTGCACGCGTTCCTGGTATTTGATCATTTGATTTGGATGTGTCAAACGGATCACTCGCAGCAGATCTTGCGCGGTTAACAGGACGACATCTATTTGATGCTGGAAGCATTAAGGCTGCCGTGCTTATAGTCCGCTGAAGCAATCAGTGAAAAGTTGGTGTGATTATACGATTAGATGCTTGACTGTACAGCACGCTTTGTCTACATCTTTGATATGGTGGGGCTTAGAATAAGTAAGAGAAATCACCACTCCAGTTATTATGAAACAATTAAAAAGCCCACCTTTATCAGCGCAAAGGTGGGCTTTTTTTATTCCAATGGTAAGTGTTGATTATTTTGCAACTACAAGTATAATCTGTGATGAAGTTTACATTTATTGAATGGTTTTTTAGGTATTTCTCGCTTATGAGGTGAATGGTACTTTTTCTATTCACTTGAGTTTATGCTCGCAGCCATCCGTAGATGCGGGCTTTTTTTTAATTGCTTTATCAACTGTAGTATTATTATAAATACTACAGATAACAAGAACCCTCAATGATCAGCGCAAATGTCATAAGGGGAAGCCTACTCGATGAGTAGGCTTTTTTATTCTGGATATAAAAATAAAAGAACTCGGCACTTTGGGGATGCCGAGTTCTGGTTGAGCCTGAACTAGGTAAACACTTGCGAAGGGGAACTAATGCTGATCGTCGTGTATCAGATTAATTTAATTACCAGTTCAGAAACAAACTATCAAAATGTGATTTAGCGAACAATATAACAACTTATACAAAATACGTGTAATGCGTCACAAAACTTTGCACATATTAACTTACATCTTTGTTATTTGACTGAATGTCTTATGGCAGAGGAAGCTGCCTTAAATATCAATTGTTGTTTTAAGTAGTAAATTAATATGCTGTAATTTAATGAGTTTTGTTCATGTTATAATAGTTAAATAACCTTATTGGAGTTTACTATGGGCACTTCAGTACATTGGATGGAAGCTTCTGTTGATATTGGCCGGGATCAAAAAGTAACTAAGCAAATTTACTTTTATAAAGAACAGTTACTTCATAAAGGCAAAGATTTATCAGATTTAAGTTACAGAGATATTGAGAGTGGCTTGAAGCAACAATATGATGAAACTATTCAAATACGTGTGCTTATAGATCTGGGTGTACATGGAATCAATAAATATAAATCTAGTTTGCGGAATGATTAAAGTCTAGCATTAAAAGTGGAAGACCTCCTTCGGGAGGTTTTTGTTTGCCGTAGTTATTACGGTACATGAAGCCCCGCTAATAATAGATATTTAGCGGGTTTTTCTTTTTGGAGTATGTATGAAAAAAGAAGTTGGTTTTCATGTTCCAGTTCGGCCAATGCCTCCAGAATGGATTTTTGAGTTAGATACTCCTAACTTTGCACCTGCACCAGAAATGTGGGACTGGATAAGACGTGTATTTCTAGATCCTAAATCTCAAATGTTTAACTCAGATCATCTGCATTTACGGTCATTTCGTTATCCAAATATTGCCGTGATGTGGGCTAGATCAGGCTTTAGTAAACAAGGACGTCAAGTCATTGGTACAACAGAGAAAGTCATGATCAATGCTGGTGGCTGGAAACAGGAAAGACAAGAAGAACAATACATTCAATGGTTCAGATGTGTTCCTGAATACCTCATTACTTTTGATGCTTCATATTCTCGTATTGCTAATGATGTGGACTTTTGCGCTTTGGTTGAACATGAGCTTTATCACATTGTACATAAGAAAGACCAATACGGAACACCTGCATATAACAGAGAGACCGGTGCGCCAAAGTTAGCAATTCAAGGCCATGATGTAGAGGAATTTACAGGCGTTGTTCGCCGTTATGGAGCAAAGAATGGTGGCGGCAGCGAATACAAGACCAGAGCTGTCACGTGCTGATGTCCATTACGCTTATGGCACTTGTTACTTGAGAGTGGTTTAAATTTTTTGCCATTCCACCTTGATGAATTAGCTAGAGGGCGGGATAGGGAATTAAACTCACGGTATCAAAAAAGCCCGGAACATCAGCAAGAGCGGGCTTAGTTGAAGTTAACACAAAGACAAAGGTAGTTAACACTGAACAATATAGCATCAAGCCCCAATGATATAGAACGAATCTAGTGTAACAAAAAGTGATGAGTAACTTTAGGCAGTGATATATCGATAATTATTTGTAAGTATGGCTTTTTTTAAATAACCATAATTTAAATATGGTTTTGTAATAATTAGATGATAGATTAAAGAAAAGCATTGGGGGTAGATAAATTATGGATATTCGTTTAAAAGAACTGGATAAGCGTATTGATGAGTTTAAAAAGAGTGGGGAAGAGATCAAAAAATTGGTTCTTGGGTACAGAACATATTCAGCTTTACTGGATGAAGCTCAGTTTGCTGACCGAATAACTAGAGATAAAAAAGACCCTATGATTCGATACTATAATGGTATCAAAATCAAAATGGTGAAAGAGAAGCATTATTTTAAAATAGAGTAATATCATAGTCATATGATTAGTAAATGGAACCGTCTTGTATTTTAGGCGGTTTTTTTATGGGGGATTTTTAGTGAATATATTAGTAATTTACCTGATGGAACTGGAGCTATAAAGCAAGCAGGTATGCCTACTTTGAATGTTATAAATCCATATATGTGGCATTATAATTTTACACAGTCAAAATTTGCTAAACCTGAAATTATTTATCCTCTCGCAGGGAGAACTTCTGGGAAAGGTGTTATTTCAGAAGGATTTCATTTAGTTGATGATTGGAGTCTAAAACCCAAAGATAAAGATCCGTTAGTTGATGAAGGATATATTATTAAAAAATGAGGCATTTAAGTATAGGATTAATTCTTATGATTTCACTATTTGGTTGTGCTAATTCTAAAGCTAAGCATCAAGACAAATTCTTAGCGCATATTCATGAAAATACCCCAGATCCGTACAAGGAGTGTATAGTCACATATATTAAAGACCACTGGGATGAAGTTTGGAAAACTTACAATATTGAAAAAACAAGAGAGGCTCGTGGCGAAATAGACATCGTCAACTTCATGATTGACAAATATCTATCTGAATGCAAGAAGCAATAAATTTGATCTAAATTCTTTCAGTCCAAATATTTTAACGTATTTGAGGTTTCAAAACGATTTAAGCCTAGAAAAGCCCTGATGATTAAGGGCTTTTCTTAACGCTCTACTTCGACGAAATAAATGTTTTTAAGTGAAGCTTTTAATGTTTTATCTTTCGTGTCGTCAATATACTTTACATTTTTTGTTTGTATTCAATAGGGCTGAAGCTTGAGCATACTGAGCATCTTTATTTAACTTCTCATACTGAGTTTGATACAGCTTGGCTGCTTTCTTATAACAGTTATTAATTTGGTTAACAGGCTTTTGTATTTTCTCAGAATAAGACACGGTGTCTCTTGAATATTCGCTGTACTATCTAGATCGAGTATTTTCGTCGACAATCTTTATTTTCATGAAGTGGCAAAATGATAGCAAAGTACTGGTAGATGATACTGTATATTTTTATTGTCCAGTATGGCGAACTCATCCGATCAATATTAATGAGGCTGTAAGATCTTGTGTAAAACCTTCTCATACGGGGCTAATTCTATTTGTAAATTCGTGATTAATAATCCGAATTTCATATTTTTATTTAATGATAAATTTCCATGATTTATACTTGTTTTTTACAAAAGGTATAATCAATCATCTTATTCTTAATGCTTTTTTAAGATTTAATCGTAATCTCAAATAAAGAAATCTATGGTAATTAATTCCTATGAATACATTAATTAAAGCAATTGTTTTGTCCATCTCTACTTCGATTATGGCCGCTTCAGCATTTGCAGCACCACAAGGTACACATAAGAATGTACATAATAGCAAGCAACCTGTAGCACAAAAGCCACGGGTTAAGCATAATTCTGTAAAACCATCGCGAGACTTGAAATCTGGGCAAACGATTCCTTCTCAATATCGTAGTGCCAATCCTGTAGATTATAAGCGATATAGTAAATTGACTAAACCTGGTAAAAACCAGCAATGGTTGAAGGTGAATAATGACTATGTGCTTCTTAGTACAAATACGCATAAAATTGTGAAAATTATTAAGGGTTAATTTTTACATTTCAACTCTGACATTGTTGTGTACTCTATTTTCAGGACGCACAGCTTATATGATCAACAATAATGTTAATCTCTGTAAAAAGCTTTTTTAAAAGGCCAGACATTTTGTCAGGCCTTTTTTTCTTCAGTCTATAGCTTAAGAAAATCTTCATAATTTATCCTTATTTTAGTGCTTTAGTGGAAAAGTACTTTAAATTTATCAATTTTATATTATGAATATCTCATCAAAAAAAATCATATTAGTTGCTAACTCTGATGATATTCCCGACGTTAATGGAATGATTAATGATCAGGATATAATTGTGAGGTTTAATATTCCGAATGAAAAAAAAATTGGGATTACTGGGCGTAGAACGGATATTCTATTCTTGGCAAATACCGTTGATTTAATGGAAAGGAGGCTCAAAGATAAGAAATTCAATGATTTTATAGATACATTAGAAGATACTGCTGTTTTCTTTCCATTTGAAGACGATTTAATTAATAAAATGAATCCAATTGGTAAAATTAGTTATAGAAAATTTTTTATAAAATTCAAAAAATATATTAGAAACTCAAATAACGATAGATATATCAATTACTTTTCTGAGAAAAATATAAAAGTAAAAGTGATAGACCAATCCTATTACTGGTCTGCTAAAGGTCTAATGAGTACAGATAATTTATCGATATTAAGTACGGGGTTTATAGCAATATTCTATTTTTTAAGC
>NZ_JAVQNT010000006.1:0-6973 GCF_031799075.1 Acinetobacter sp. V91_7 | reverse complement strand
AAAATGAAAAATGAAAAATGAAAAATGAAAAATGAAAAATGAAAAATGAAAAATGGAAAATGGAAAAACAATTAAAATAAAAAATTCTGCCTAATTTTCGTATAAGCAGTTATCCAGACGAGCTAATTTATTTTAATTAAAACTAAAAGACATATAAACATATATATAATTTATTAAATAATCACCTTAAAACACTAAAAAAATTAAATATTAATTTTATTTTAAAAACAATTAAATCAATATTCCGAACAATTAAATATACACTATTTACTCAAACAACCTTAGAAGCCACATAAATAAATACTATTTCACACTAAAATCCTTAAATTAAAATAGAATATTTTATTAATATTCCACTCATTTATTAAAATTTCTTAAAGCAACAATATCGGATCAATTTAATTCACTTCTAGTTATAAAGATCATTGTCTCAGACAGTTTTTTGATGATAACTGTAATCAGCAAATATACTATCGTGTACATGGTTTTAAAACTGAACAAATTTCTCAATATTTGCAAATTAATGATGCTACCAATTTTCGACGTGCCTTTAAACGTTGGAGCGGCTTAACCGTACAAGCCGCTCAGTCTTAATTTTATCCAAGAAAATATATAACAATGTAGTGGCGGGATTAATGCAAGTTGATAGTAAAAAATTGATCGTTTGGCTTTGATACTCCGTCTGGTATGACGTGAATAAGTTTTTGCAGCAACGGGTAGACCTATAAAAGGTTGTTGTTGGCTAATCATGGCTTGTCCCATAACGGTACTCCTATATTTTTTAAGGCATAAAAAAACCACATCTTCGGATGTGGTTTTTGTTGTGATCTAAATTAATCTCTAAACGTATTGATTTAGAAAATCAGCAAGGATACATTTTAAATCTTCTACTAATACATGAGCTTTTAAGTCTCGAATATGAATTCTGTAATCAGAAGAATTAACTGATACGTTTGCCATAAAACGCTCATGCATGAAATCTTTAGCAAATTTCTCCCCATAAAAAGTCAAAAAGGCTTTTATCTTTAATTAACAATAAAAATCCATCTTACAACTGTTCAATAGTAAGACCATTTGAATATTGCATTCTCTCGCTACTCTCTATTTACAATACACTAAATGATTCTTTATGAAGGCTTTTCATAAATTTTCAACTCATGGATTTTTTTATTTAGACTTAAAGTTTGAATTTATTAAATAGTTTCCTAAATTCAGGACACCATTCTTAATGCCTGTTCCAACCCCCTCTGTTTAATATTGGCTCCTGCACCAAACCATGCTGAGTTCAATCGATGATCTTGACTCATTGCTCGACGCTCGTGATCAATATATTCGGTAATACTACAAAGCAAACCATACGCCGTATCTTTCGCTGTACTTAACTCAGCTCCCCGTCCTTGTCCATTAAACATTTCCATAGTTTTAGTCATCGCTCGTCCATTCGGTTCAGATTTGGAGTTTGATTTTTTGTCTATAGATGCTGCTTTAAGGTAATATTGAATAATACTTTCCTCCTGATCTATAGCACTCATAGACGTATTATTAAACACCGCATCAAAGTAAGCAGCTGCTTCCTGTTGGGTGACTTTTCGTTGAGTTAGCTGTTTCATTTCATACATATGCTCATCCCAAGTTTTAATAGAAATACCCAGCTGCTGCTTGATCTTGTCTGCATCAAACTTAGTGCTGTGAGGTACTTTCACAACATCCTCTCCACTGGTCTGCCCTCGTATCGCAATACTTAACGTGTTATTACACACCACTCGAACACTGGTGAATTGTGCTGTGGTGGCCAATGTCCCATCGCAAGCTGTTGCTAATAAAATGTAGCCATTACTAACATCTTTACCTTTCAATGCAGCTGATTGCCCTGTTCTTGCTAATGCCCAGAACTTTCGGCCACCTTTGAGTACTCCTGCTGTTTCCAGCTCAAAGCCTGATTGCTCGGTCAGGTCTTTATAGAAGTTTAATATCTCCATCGGTTGAACTTCCTTATAACGCTGACTCACCACCGATAACGGTTCATGAGTATCTGAACGATAAAGGACTCGCTGATCTTCATATGGCATGATGATGCTTTGTCCACGTTCATTCTTTGCCATATAACTGACATTGGATGATTCAATCCGCCAGTCCATACCTGCTTGTTCCGCCCAGATTTCTATTGGTTGGTTTCGGGTCAGTTGATTCCCTAAGCCATGCCAAGGGGTTTCACCTACAAATGCCATTGTTTCAACTTGATGTGCCATGATTGATTTCCTTTAATTGATTTAAATAATTTGAATTTTGTAAAAATAAGAGTTACTAAAAACTCGACTGTTTGATTTCAAAGTGTTCTAGACATTGCTCACACTGGTAATGCAACGTCACCGTGTTGTCTTGATGTTGGACGTAGAGCAGAAACATGCCCCCTACAACTAAACCAACAAAGCCCCCAACCAAAGGATGTATAGGACTGCGCTTTGACAATTGCATACAGGCTGCTGCCAGAGACATCGGTGAGAACGATGAGAGCTTTGCAAATACGCTTTGGTGGCTTTGCTCCGACTGCCGTAGTAATTTCAAATGCCTCGAATGGCAGTAAGGGCATTGATGCATATAGTTATCCTCCTAAATAAAAGGCATAAAAAAACCACAAGCAAATGCTTGTGGTTTGATTGAGCTTTATGTTGCTTTTCTCGATTAAGTCAAATTAACGAGTTACTTTTGGAGTCGCTAAACCTTTCTTGCTACAAGATTTGATACTTTCAATATATTGCCCATCTCCAGTGTCTTTAAAGAAACCATGTTTCGATTTGATTTCTAAACATTGACCTTTCTTAAAAGGTTTGACTTGTGGAACAACTTTGGCTGGTATGGCATAGCTATTTAAAATGACTTCGCCTTTAGTGGTTGGAAATACAACTGATTCTTCGCCGTAATAGACATTGGCTTTAAGTGTAACCTGCTCAGTTTTAGCCAAGGCAATAGAACTGATTGAAAGGCTTAAAATGCCACAAATGATAAGTTTGATAAAGTTCATAATCTTTTCTCTGCTGTATGTAAAAGTAATCATTCAATAAATGCTAAAAGGCTATTTAAGTTAGTGACCAAAACATGACTGGTATCCTTCATTCAGGACTTGATTGCTGTTCTTATCCCAACTCACCACATACCAAGTACATTGATAACGGTCAGAATCCCATGCAGCACGATACGTTATGGTATTGCCTTGCTGGCTCCATCCTTCTACTCGTTTACTCACCTGATCCGGACTTGAACGGCCCCATACGTTCATGAGGTGTGACGCTAACATTTGATCAATATTCGGGATGGTTGCCTTTAAATCACTAGGAGCGGTTTTGATTGGCTTTAAACCATAGCGAGAGGCGTTCGAACTTAAGGTTTTTCCTTCATGGTATTCACCATCAACTTCTGAACTGAGCTTTCCTATATTCGCACCTTGTGCTTTGGCATTCTCAACCGCGGCTATAGCACCTGCAACCACTTCGTCCTCAGCTTGTGAATGAGTAGATTCTGATTCTGGGTTTTCCACCATACTTTCAATTCCGGTGAAACCTGATTCAGCGGGTTCAGAGGCTGCTTGCATTGCAATAGATTGATTTTGTACTTTGGATTGTTCTAAAGCGAGTTGTGCTAACTGAAGTTCAGTTTGTCGTTTTTGATGTTGATTAAATAAAATTCCACCAGCAATCAGTACAACCATCATGACTACGGTTAACAACCAATATAACGGTGGTACCTTTTTAGTTGAGTTAGTGCTGTTGTTTATCATATTCATATCATTACCTTGAAATAGAGGATATACGGCGCTTTAGGGCTGCCTTCACTGGGGTAATATGTAAGTAAAAATTCTTTATTTTCAGTTATTGTCCAAATAGCTTTTTAATAGAGCTCTTGCCTCATTCAGTTGCTGTGCCTGGCTTTCAATCAACTGACGAACAGATTCAGGTAAGGTCTGGTATTTATCCGGATGGAACTCAGCCATCTTTTTTCGATAAGCAGTTTGTAAGGTTTGTTCAGTTAGTGATTCAGGCTGAATGTCCAGAAGTTTGCATGCTTGAAGTTGTTCACTATTTAAAGCTGAATGAGGAGACTGATTCTTTTCATCAGCTAAGCATTGATAGATAATTTGGACCAGATCAGGAAATACGGCTTTAGACACATGAGATACTCGACACAAATGGGTCATGAAAAGATCAGCCTGAGTCTGCTCAACCTGACCCAGTGCCATGGCATAAACCAGTTGTTCGATCATCTCCGTACGAAGCTTGTAAGTCAGCACATCTTTAAGTTCTGCAAAGCGATGCAATAACTCCTTATATTCAAAGTTGGGATGTTCATTCAGTAAACTTTTAATATAGTGTTGTGATGCTTCATCATTCAGCTTTGCAAAGTGATTTGATATTGCATGACTAGATTCAGCATTCCATCCACCCATATTGAATGTGATGAAATAAGCAAACAGATCAACAATCACCTTCAGTTCTGCATCAATCTGTGGTGGAGCTTGGTAGGTCTCTGTTTGTCCCTGACAGACTTCATTTAGAAATGAAGCCAATGTTCGTACTGCCCCCTTATCCAGTTGGGTAAAGGTCAAGGTTTCCATCCGATTCAGTACGATCCCATGATTAATGACGCCAAGATCTGCATCGACATGATGAATATTTTTAAAGAGATAAGCGGCTTCATCTCCAAAGCTTTCTTTATAAAAGAGTCCAGTCGCCGTTATACAAAGTCCAGCTTTAGCACTGCCAAATACCGTATCGTCAATCAGCATAAGGATTTCATCTGGATGAGCACCTTGAGGGAGATAACTCATAGCCCCTTGCAATTTTTTATAAGGAATAGCGGGTGCAAAATAAATATTGTCACTCGCTCTTAACATCAACATCCAACGGCTTTTCTGAAGTAATTCTCTCGATATGAATGTCATGGCATCTTCCTAGATTTAGGTACTAAAACAACCAACGTAGAAAATCAGCAGGCCAAACAAGCGCCCGCCCCAAGGCATATCCACCAGAATAAATAGGGTACTGCCAAATCAAATACAACCAATAACCAATCACAATAGTGAAATAAAGGCCAATCAATGGATGTTTCATTGTAAATTCCTCATTTTTTAGGTAAGCCTATCTAACCCGCTGCTTATGGCAACAGGTGAAATCAAAAAGCAAACTAAGATTGAATCTGAATACAAGTTCTAAAGTTTATGTGCACATTGCTGACCAGACTTAAAAGATACCTCTTCGAAATCCTCTGGCATCCTGACTTGCATCATGCCAATCGCCTCCAGCCTCTCTTTGCCATAATGTTCTTCCATCTTGTCGTAGAAGCAAGAACAGAAACTGCGGCTCCCTCCTGTATTCCTACAGCTTTGTTTCATACCCTTTTCGAAATCAGAAGAACAACCAGTAATCATCAGAACACTGATACCAACCAAACCCATCAAAATTTTATTTTTCATCATTTTATCCAGTGATGTCGTCATGGAGCTTAGGCTTTTTTAGGCAATATGAAGCCCTGCCACGATGTATCTCACATGACATTTTTTTAGTTAAATTTTTAGACGAAAAGACCTAAAGCTTGAAGAGCCAGAAGCTCATCAAACCCTATTAAAACTAATCAGGCGGTATAAAAAGAATATGCATAGCCAACTCCTTTATATTGGGAGTTCTGCCAAAGCATTCAAGAATTATGGTGGCAGAACGAGAAAGGGTTGACAGACTGGTCTCAGAGGCCAGCACACTCGAAAGTGTCCCTCTCCCGTCCTACCGCTACGGGAGGGAACGAGGAGCTAGATATTAAAAGAAGATCTTTTAATATCTCTGAGAAATGGTCTGTCAAAACCAACTGGCAATGTAGGCCAGCACGCAAAGGATAATGCGCAAAATTTAAGGTGTCAATAAATGTATTAAAAGATTCAATTACCCACTATTAATTTAATAGATTAATTATCTTATTCAATTGTTACTTCATTTGAACAAAAGGTATTTCGCTTGATACTAACTCCAAAACCACCAGAAGCATCTCTCAATACAAAAATATAAACATCCATTAGGTCAGAATATTGTCGCCCATATTTATCATGGTAAATAATTCTTAACTTGATATCTTGTTCAAATTCGCTTTTTAAAAGTTCAAGTCGTTCTCCTATGAATTCAATATCAAGCCTAGTTTTCTGCCTTGCTGCTAACTCATAATGCTCTATATTAAAATCATCAAAATTCGAGTCCAACTCTTCAATAGTTACATGCTTTGCCAGGTCTCCCCTATTTTCAATGATTATCTTAATATCTGCTACTTAATGATGATCCATATCCATAATAGAACCATCATCATAGTATTCAGGAAACTCCTTCATCGTTAGGGTAAAAGGATAACTATAGAAAGTTAAATGAGGCCGTGCTTTAAAATGTTTAATTTCTAATTCTTGCTGTGTGACGTCAAGTAACTTTCTTTGCTCTTCAACATTATTCGCTAACTCTTGAGCCTATTGATGCAATGCATCTGTGCTTGCTTTTAACTCGTGGCTTTGCATAGGATCAAAATCCAGTAATGGCTTTTGGAGTGAGTCATAGTAATTTCCCCATCTGATTATTAAGAACTAAATGATCTCCTCTATAGTTTACATAATAAAAAACAGAGAAAGTAATATGAGTTTTCTCATTAAAAATCACTCTAAGCCATCTTTACATCTCATTAAGATTCCTGCTAAATTTATTTGGGTTACTAGCCCATAATCAAGTTTAAAGAAAGCCTGACTATCCCAGTGTTACTGATCTAAATGCAATGAAATAACTAGCTTTTGCCTAACTATGCAGTTGTTCTCAATTTGTTTCGATTGAATTATCAAAATTTAACTTTAACTAAATCAGATTAATCAATAAAATTAACTCTCGCATTAAACTTAACTTGATATTTCAACCTTAGTAATGAATAACGACCTTCTATTTGTTTTATCCAATGCTTC
>NZ_JAVQNT010000005.1:0-7060 GCF_031799075.1 Acinetobacter sp. V91_7 | reverse complement strand
CCGTCGCCATTTAAGTCTTCAGGGATCGTGATCGCTCCGATCAGGTCTGCCGGTACAGTATCAATAGTGAGGGTTGCTGTATCAGTTGCAATATTTCCAGCTGGATCTGTCGCAGTTACGGTGACTGTATGTGGACCATCTGTTAATGAAGGCAATGTATTATCTGCAAGTGTCCAAGTACCATCACCATTGTTCACTGCCGGATAGTCAGTTCCATCAACATTCACAACTATTGTTGCTGTTGGGTCATTGATTGCTCCTGTTAAAGCTGGAGTGGTGTCGTTGGTAGTCACATCATCTAAAGATACAACTGGAATACTAGTATCAATCGTTACCACTGCCGTATCTGTTCCTGCATTACCTGCAGGGTCAGTTGCCGTCACGGTAATGGTGTGCGGACCGTCGGTGAGTGCAGGCAAGGTATTGTCTGCAAGCGTCCAGGTGCCATCGCCATTGTTCACTGCTGGGTAATCAACACCATCCACATTCACAACCACAGTTGCTGTTGGATCATTGACTGTACCAGTGAGCGCTGGGGTGCTGTCGTTGGTGAGTACATCATCAAGCGCAACCACAGGGGCTGTGATGTCGGCAGAGACTGTACCTGTGCCTGGCAATGACGTATTGCCTGCAGGGTCAGTGGCTGTTGCCGTGACTGTATCGCCATCCACCAGGTTACCCGGGTTTGGTACTGACCAGCTGCCATCTGTGCCTGCAACGACGGTTGCAGTCGTACCATCAGGGAAGCTGACTGTTACGGTTGAACCCGCTTCTGCTGTACCGCTGACCGGATCGGTTGCATTGATTGGATCAAGTACCGGCGCATTTGGTGCGGTGGTATCAATCGTCACCACTGCAGTATCTGTTCCTGCATTACCTGCAGGGTCAGTTGCCGTCACGGTAATGGTGTGCGGACCGTCGGTGAGTGCAGGCAAGGTATTGTCTGCAAGCGTCCAGGTGCCATCGCCATTGTTCACTGCTGGGTAATCAACACCATCCACATTCACAACCACAGTTGCTGTTGGATCATTGACTGTACCGGTGAGCGCTGGGGTGCTGTCGTTGGTGAGCACATCATCCAGCGCAACCACAGGGGCTGTGATGTCGGCAGAGACTGTACCTGTGCCTGGCAATGACGTATTGCCTGCAGGGTCAGTGGCTGTTGCCGTGACTGTATCGCCATCCACCAGGTTACCCGGGTTTGGTACTGACCAGCTGCCATCTGTGCCTGCAACGACGGTTGCAGTCGTACCATCAGGGAAGCTGACAGTTACGGTTGAACCCGCTTCTGCTGTACCGCTGACCGGATCGGTTGCATTGATTGGATCAAGTACCGGCGCATTTGGTGCGGTGGTATCAATCGTCACCACTGCAGTATCTGTTCCTGCATTACCTGCAGGGTCAGTTGCCGTCACGGTAATGGTGTGTGGACCGTCGGTGAGTGCAGGCAAGGTATTGTCTGCAAGCGTCCAGGTGCCATCGCCATTGTTCGTCGCTGGGTAATCAACACCATCCACATTCACAACCACAGTTGCTGTTGGATCATTGACTGTACCAGTGAGCGCTGGGGTGCTGTCGTTGGTGAGTACATCATCCAGCGCAACCACAGGGGCTGTGATGTCGGCAGAGACTGTACCTGTGCCTGGCAATGACGTATTGCCTGCAGGGTCAGTGGCTGTTGCCGTGACTGTATCGCCATCCACCAGGTTACCCGGGTTTGGTACTGACCAGCTGCCATCTGTGCCTGCAACGACGGTTGCAGTCGTACCATCAGGGAAGCTGACTGTTACGGTTGAACCCGCTTCTGCTGTACCGCTGACCGGATCGGTTGCATTGATTGGATCAAGTACCGGCGCATTTGGTGCGGTGGTATCAATCGTCACCACTGCAGTATCTGTTCCTGCATTGCCTGCAGGGTCAGTTGCCGTCACGGTAATGGTGTGTGGACCATCTGTTAACGCAGGCAAGGTGTTGTCTGCAAGTGTCCAGGTGCCATCGCCATTGTTCGTCGCCGGGTAGTCAACACCATCCACATTCACAACCACAGTTGCGGTTGGATCATTGACTGTACCAGTGAGCGCTGGGGTGCTGTCGTTGGTGAGTACATCATCCAGCGCAACCACAGGGGCTGTGATGTCGGCAGAGACTGTACCTGTGCCTGGCAATGACGTATTGCCTGCAGGGTCAGTGGCTGTTGCCGTGACTGTATCGCCATCCACCAGGTTACCCGGGTTTGGTACTGACCAGCTGCCATCTGTGCCTGCCACTACAGTTGCAGTCGTGCCATCAGGGAAGCTGACTGTTACGGTTGAACCCGCTTCTGCTGTACCGCTGACTGGATCGGTTGCATTGATTGGATCAAGTACCGGCGCATTTGGTGCGGTGGTATCAATCGTCACCACTGCAGTATCTGTTCCTGCATTGCCTGCAGGGTCAGTTGCCGTCACGGTAATGGTGTGCGGACCGTCGGTGAGTGCAGGCAAGGTATTGTCTGCAAGCGTCCAGGTGCCATCGCCATTGTTCGTCGCTGGGTAATCAACACCATCCACATTCACAACCACAGTTGCGGTTGGATCATTGACTGTACCAGTGAGCGCTGGGGTGCTGTCGTTGGTGAGTACATCATCCAGCGCAACCACAGGGGCTGTGATGTCGGCAGAGACTGTACCTGTGCCTGGCAATGACGTATTGCCTGCAGGGTCAGTGGCTGTTGCCGTGACTGTATCGCCATCCACCAGGTTACCCGGGTTTGGTACTGACCAGCTGCCATCTGTGCCTGCAACGACGGTTGCAGTCGTACCATCAGGGAAGCTGACAGTTACGGTTGAACCCGCTTCTGCTGTACCGCTGACCGGATCGGTTGCATTGATTGGATCAAGTACCGGCGCATTTGGTGCGGTGGTATCAATCGTTACCACTGCCGTATCTGTTCCTGCATTGCCTGCAGGGTCAGTTGCCGTCACGGTAATGGTGTGCGGACCGTCGGTGAGTGCAGGCAAGGTATTGTCTGCAAGCGTCCAGGTGCCATCGCCATTGTTCACTGCTGGGTAATCAACACCATCCACATTCACAACCACAGTTGCTGTTGGATCATTGACTGTACCGGTGAGCGCTGGTGTGCTGTCGTTGGTGAGCACATCATCAAGCGCAACCACAGGGGCTGTGATGTCGGCAGAGACTGTACCTGTGCCTGGCAATGACGTATTGCCTGCAGGGTCAGTGGCTGTTGCCGTGACTGTATCGCCATCCACCAGGTTACCCGGGTTTGGTACTGACCAGCTGCCATCTGTGCCTGCAACGACGGTTGCAGTCGTACCATCAGGGAAGCTGACTGTTACGGTTGAACCCGCTTCTGCTGTACCGCTGACCGGATCTGTTGCATTGATTGGATCAAGTACCGGCGCATTTGGTGCGGTGGTATCAATCGTCACCACTGCAGTATCTGTTCCTGCATTGCCTGCAGGGTCAGTTGCCGTCACGGTAATGGTGTGTGGACCATCTGTTAACGCAGGCAAGGTGTTGTCTGCAAGTGTCCAGGTGCCATCGCCATTGTTCGTCGCCGGGTAGTCAACACCATCCACATTCACAACCACAGTTGCTGTTGGATCATTGACTGTACCAGTGAGCGCTGGGGTGCTGTCGTTGGTGAGTACATCATCAAGCGCAACCACAGGGGCTGTGATGTCGGCAGAGACTGTACCGGTGCCTGGCAATGACGTATTGCCTGCAGGGTCAGTGGCTGTTGCCGTGACTGTATCGCCATCCACCAGGTTACCCGGGTTTGGTACTGACCAGCTGCCATCTGTGCCTGCAACGACGGTTGCAGTCGTGCCATCAGGGAAGCTGACAGTTACGGTTGAACCCGCTTCTGCTGTACCGCTGACTGGATCGGTTGCATTGATTGGATCAAGTACCGGCGCATTTGGTGCGGTGGTATCAATCGTCACCACTGCAGTATCTGTTCCTGCATTGCCTGCAGGGTCAGTTGCCGTCACGGTAATGGTGTGTGGACCGTCGGTGAGTGCAGGCAAGGTATTGTCTGCAAGTGTCCAGGTGCCATCGCCATTGTTCGTCGCCGGGTAGTCAACACCATCCACATTCACAACCACAGTTGCGGTTGGATCATTGACTGTACCAGTGAGCGCTGGGGTGCTGTCGTTGGTGAGTACATCATCCAGCGCAACCACAGGGGCTGTGATGTCGGCAGAGACTGTACCTGTGCCTGGCAATGACGTATTGCCTGCAGGGTCAGTGGCTGTTGCCGTGACTGTATCGCCATCCACCAGGTTACCCGGGTTTGGTACTGACCAGCTGCCATCTGTGCCTGCAACGACGGTTGCAGTCGTGCCATCAGGGAAGCTAACAGTTACGGTTGAACCCGCTTCTGCTGTACCGCTGACTGGATCTGTTGCATTGATTGGATCAAGTACCGGCGCATTTGGTGCGGTGGTATCAATCGTTACCACTGCCGTATCTGTTCCTGCATTACCTGCAGGGTCAGTTGCCGTCACGGTAATGGTGTGTGGACCGTCGGTGAGTGCAGGCAAGGTATTGTCTGCAAGTGTCCAGGTGCCATCGCCATTGTTCGTCGCTGGGTAATCAACACCATCCACATTCACAACCACAGTTGCTGTTGGATCATTGACTGTACCAGTGAGCGCTGGGGTGCTGTCGTTGGTGAGTACATCATCCAGCGCAACCACAGGGGCTGTGATGTCGGCAGAGACTGTACCGGTGCCTGGCAATGACGTATTGCCTGCAGGGTCAGTGGCTGTTGCCGTGACTGTATCGCCATCCACCAGGTTACCCGGGTTTGGTACTGACCAGCTGCCATCTGTGCCTGCAACGACGGTTGCAGTCGTACCATCAGGGAAGCTGACAGTTACGGTTGAACCCGCTTCTGCTGTACCGCTGACTGGATCGGTTGCATTGATTGGATCAAGTACCGGCGCATTTGGTGCGGTGGTATCAATCGTCACCACTGCAGTATCTGTTCCTGCATTGCCTGCAGGGTCAGTTGCCGTCACGGTAATGGTGTGTGGACCATCTGTTAACGCAGGCAAGGTGTTGTCTGCAAGTGTCCAGGTGCCATCGCCATTGTTCACTGCTGGGTAGTCAACACCATCCACATTCACAACCACAGTTGCTGTTGGATCATTGACTGTACCAGTGAGCGCAGGTGTGCTGTCGTTGGTGAGCACATCATCCAGCGCAACCACAGGGGCTGTGATGTCGGCAGAGACTGTACCTGTGCCTGGCAATGACGTATTGCCTGCAGGGTCAGTGGCTGTTGCCGTGACTGTATCGCCATCCACCAGGTTACCCGGGTTTGGTACTGACCAGCTGCCATCTGTGCCTGCAACGACGGTTGCAGTCGTGCCATCAGGGAAGCTGACTGTTACGGTTGAACCCGCTTCTGCTGTACCGCTGACTGGATCGGTTGCATTGATTGGATCAAGTACCGGCGCATTTGGTGCGGTGGTATCAATCGTCACCACTGCAGTATCTGTTCCTGCATTGCCTGCAGGGTCAGTTGCCGTCACGGTAATCGTGTGTGGACCATCTGTTAACGCAGGCAAGGTGTTGTCTGCAAGTGTCCAGGTGCCATCGCCATTGTTCGTCGCTGGGTAGTCAACACCATCCACATTCACAACCACAGTTGCTGTTGGATCATTGACTGTACCAGTGAGCGCAGGTGTGCTGTCGTTGGTGAGCACATCATCCAGCGCAACCACAGGGGCTGTGATGTCGGCAGAGACTGTACCGGTGCCTGGCAATGACGTATTGCCTGCAGGGTCAGTGGCTGTTGCCGTGACTGTATCGCCATCCACCAGGTTACCCGGGTTTGGTACTGACCAGCTGCCATCTGTGCCTGCCACTACGGTTGCAGTCGTGCCATCAGGGAAGCTGACTGTTACGGTTGAACCCGCTTCTGCTGTACCGCTGACTGGATCGGTTGCATTGATTGGATCAAGTACCGGCGCATTTGGTGCGGTGGTATCAATCGTCACCACTGCAGTATCTGTTCCTGCATTGCCTGCAGGGTCAGTTGCCGTCACGGTAATCGTGTGTGGACCATCTGTTAACGCAGGCAAGGTGTTGTCTGCAAGTGTCCAGGTGCCATCGCCATTGTTCACTGCTGGGTAGTCAACACCATCCACATTCACAACCACAGTTGCTGTTGGATCATTGACTGTACCAGTGAGCGCTGGGGTGCTGTCGTTGGTGAGTACATCATCAAGTGCTACTGTCGGTGCCAATGCATCAACCACAGCTGTTGCTGGGCCTGATGTATTGCCAGCAGGATCTTCTGTTACTGCTGTTACCGTGTCACCATCATTTAAGCCTGGGTTTGGCACAGTCCAAGTACCATCCGGTCCTGCTACAACACTTGCTGTACTACCGTCCGGATATGTCACAGTCACTGTTGAACCAGGTTCTGCCGTACCTGTAATTGGGTCTGTCCCGTTAACCGGGTCAATCACTGGTGCTGAAGGAGCTGCTGTATCAACTGTCACAACACCTGTATCTGTACCCGCGTTACCTGCTGCATCTGTTGCCGTCACGGTAATCGTGTGTGGACCATCGTTAAGTGCAGGCAAGCTATTGTCTGCAAGCGTCCAGGTGCCATCGCCATTGTTCGTCGCTGGGTAATCAACACCATCCACATTCACAACCACAGTTGCTGTTGGATCATTGACTGTACCAGTGAGCGCTGGGGTGCTGTCGTTGGTGAGTACATCATCAAGTGCTACTGTCGGTGCCAATGCATCAACCACAGCTGTTGCTGGGCCTGATGTATTGCCAGCAGGATCTTCTGTTACTGCTGTTACCGTGTCACCATCATTTAAGCCTGGGTTTGGCACAGTCCAAGTACCATCCGGTCCTGCTACAACACTTGCTGTACTACCGTCCGGATATGTCACAGTCACTGTTGAACCAGGTTCTGCTGTACCTGTAATTGGATCTGTCCCGTTAACCGGGTTGATCACTGGTGCTGCTGGCGCTGTGGTATCAACTGTATATGTTTGTGTATCGTTAACAGTGCTGCTATTACCTG
>NZ_JAVQNT010000004.1:0-8635 GCF_031799075.1 Acinetobacter sp. V91_7 | reverse complement strand
TTAAATTTTGACCAGATTTAATCCATTGAAGCTTATCTGATGCTAAATTCGCATCGTCTTTAATCGAAGCTGGACGATAGAAGAATTTAATACGCGAACGAATTGCAAGTTGCAGGAAATTATCAGGTGTCGTATCTTCACTTTTTGAAGTTGGTCTTGGAGGAATATCCAAAACATTTAACCACAAAACTGTTTCTTGCTTTTGATTTAGCTGAGAAGCAGTTGGTAAAGCCGTAATACGAAGGGTCTGACTTTTTGTAGCTTCAACACGAGAAATAGGAGGTGCAATCATAAAAGGTACTTTAGACTGATCCGGAGTACTTTTTGTGTCGCCTTCATCAAGCCATGCTTGGACAAGTGCTGGCTTTGAACCGTTATTACTAACTTGTAGCGTAACTTCTCTAGCATCCGAAGGATAAATTACACGAGTACCATGAATTACAATTTCTGCTTGAGTAGCAGGTGCGACAACCGCTGAAGCAAATGCCAAACTTAACAAAAAATTATAACTGTTCAATTTCATTTCAGAATTCTCAACCAAGAAAGATTCGGGAAAGCAGTACACAAAAAGACAGGGATTCCATGCGGACATAGAAACCCTCTCATCCATCAATTATTGATAGATAATTGTGTATTGAACAGAAGTATTTACTTTACCAGCAGTAGAAGCGCCAGTTGCATAGTATTCAGCATAGTAGTTAAGGTCAGCACTTGCGCCTTCAGCTACGTCAACCCATTGAGAGTTAGCTTGAGCACCATTTGCACCCGCAGCAAGTACTGGGATGAAATTGTTATTATCCCCTAAAAGTTGAACGTTAACGTTTTGAGCACCAGTAGCGTCTTGGTTAAGTAAACGACCAGTATTAAAGTCAACAGTTGCACCTGGTTCGAAGAAAGTCGCTACTTTACCTTCAGAACAGTTAGCTAAGTTGATTTGGAAAGGAGTACGGCCAGCTGTATCCCCAGCTGCAGCTAAAGTTTGTTTAGAAACAGTTGGAAGAGTAACTGTGAAGTCTTTACCTGCAGGGGTAACGATGTCACAAGTTTTGTCTGTAACTAAACCATTAATTGTAATTGTACCATCAGCAGCTTGAGCATTCGCAATCCCTACCACTGAAAGAGCAGCGATCAAAGCAAGTTTTTTCATATACATAAGCCTTCTAAATATAATTAATAAATGAGTTAATAAAAATAACATAACCAACACAATGAAATTGGTGATGTTTATTCACATAATAATTTCTTTTAATGAAACATATACTGGTGATTTTGTTTTATATTATTGATTTTTAATGTAAAAAATAAAATTTTAAACATATTAATATTAAGTAGTTCTTGACAAAAGCAAGATGTTGTTAAGTATAGTATTAAAAGATTTTTAATTGTTTACTATTTATATATGAATGTTATCGTTAGTAATGAGATGCGTAACCTATTAACATTTGTGGTAGTGGCTGAGGCTAAAAGTTTTACAATTGCCGCTAGAAAATTAAATTTAACAAGATCATCTATTAGTAAAATAATATCCCGATTAGAAAAACAACTAAATATTATGTTATTCCGTAGAACAACTAGATATTTGAAGTTAACGACAGAAGGGGAGGTTTTTTTTAAATATTGTAAAAGAGCAATAAATGAGATGAATAATGCAGAACTATTGTTAAATGAAAGCAAAAATGTGCTAGATGGTACTCTGAAAATTTCCTTACCTATAATTTATGGTCGATATAGAGTTATTCCAATTATAAAAAAATTTATAGATGAATTTCCAAAAATAAAAATTGAGATTTATTTTAAGGATGGAGTAGTTGATCTAGCTTTTAGTGAATATGACATTTCAATTTCTACAGAAGAGTTAAATGATAGTAGTAATTTAATGTGTAGAGGGATAGAAAATTATTCAATGTTACTATGTGCTTCGCCAGAATATTTAAAGAGAAATAAGGAAGTTAAATCTATAGATGATCTTTCTAAGCATAAAATAATTAACTATATACAGTCAGGTGCCCCATTAAGGTGGCGGTTTAAAAATAATAATAAGTCTCATGAATATCTACCTAATGCAGGTATATTAATGGATGATATGCAGAGTATATTGGATCTATTGATTGATAATAATGGAGTGGGGTGGCTTCCATCTTGGCTTGTCCACCCTTATTTAGAAAATGGAAATTTAGTTGAATTACTCCCTTGTAGCCGATGTGATATATCTTCAATAAAGATGATATGGGGGAAGAATTCACATACCCCTCTAAAAGTTAGGTTGTTCTTAGATTATATTATTAAAGAGTTATATGAGGAAAGTTTTATTTGATATATGAGGATATAATTTAGTTTGATTTTTGATAATATTGACATTTATTTTAAATGTCTTTTAGTTTTAAATTTATCCAACTGCTGATGCCCGTGCAATTAGATAAAATACTTTTTAAGAGTGTTGTGAATTAATGATAATGGTCTGACTAGTAATATTAAAATGCTATATGATGAGTTGGGGGTAAATGGTTTTAATATCAGTGCCATATCTAGGTGGGATAATCATAATGTATAGTATAAATATAATCAATGTTGATAGTGATAAGTACAGATACAGAACCTAGACAAATTAACAGAACTTTAATGAGCCATAGCAGTTAGAAGAAAAGCTTTGTTTTTGTAATACGATATTTGTCAATGTCATAGATGCTGGTGTTTTTCCGGTTAAATCTACTGTTCCAACAGGAAGATTCCCTAACGCTACGCAATTTAATCCTAAAAAGCCACAATCTACAGCATTTCCAGGAGTATTCAAATATGAGCTCACTTGTCCTAAAGCATCAGTAATGGTTGATAATGCAACATCAACATTGCCTGTTGGGGTAATTTGCCCAATGTCAATTGGGTTGGTCAATTCTAACCACCAACCAGTTTGTGCAACTGATGCAGCCTCAGGCCAAAGGATATTTGCACCTTGAACAGATAAATATCCCGCAGAACCATCTAACTGAGCTGCGTGAAAATAACCTAGACTTTGGTTAATTGCTACATTTACATCTAGATTGTTGACCGTTCCTGTTACATTTCCAGAAATTGGAAGTGGGGCACCTAGAAGAGAGGCGGTCGCATCTAATGTCCCTGTAATTGATAACCCATTAACCTTTGCTGTTGCATTTAGGTTGGCCATAGTGATCCGTTTACCTGTAATCACTTGTTGCGCCATAGAGAGTGTTCCTGTTCCAGCACCTAAATTTAAATTGTAAGCTGTAGAAGAAAAAGGGAGTGTTGCACCCTGACCGAGAACCGTCGCTTGCCCTGTAATTGCGGTATTGGTCCCGTCTTGAGTAATGCCATAATACGGGTTGGTTGTCACGGTTCCTGTTGTTGGCTTGGTGACCAAATAGCCACTTAATGAATTAATACCACTTTCTTTATCTCCATTCTCCAAGCCAAAAGTGAGCAGGCCAGAAAGGGATTGAGCACTTAATCTAAACCCTTGGATTTCGCGAGTAGATGCTGAATCAGGATTTTTAATCGCAAACTCTAAAAAAGGGTTCGTAATGACAGCGGAGGATGCAGCCCGTTCCGCACTTGTACTATCCACAGTCCCTCCGCTCAGACTTAAATAGTCAATATCAATATCACAGGCACCAGCACCATTGACACCGCCACAGCCAAGTTGGAGTTTTCTAATATTGGTATTGATTTCCATCTGAGCATCTAAAGCAAGCCGGTAAAATCCTATGTTTCCATTGTAGTTTGAGTTGCTTACAGAGTCTGTTGGTGCAATATAAGACATGCTCATCAATGCTTGACCACTTGCATTTGATAATTCAGCATCTGTCAGTGGTATTAATGTAGATGCTGCATAAGCTGGGATAAAATACATACTCCCAAGCGCTAAAATTGTTGCACGAAGTAATGTAAATAGCCGCATACTTGGCCTCCGTATTCCTAATTATTTTTTTCTTGACTGTCCTTTTTGTATTACTTTTTAAATTTGCCTCTTTACTAAATCAGTTAATAGATTTACTCAAGAACACTATATCTTTGTGATATTTGGATAGAAATAAACTGATTCTTATCATTTATATCATTAATTGAGAATAATCCTCACTTTTTACATATTTGTTTACATTTATTGCGTAATTTGTTCTATTGTTAAGTATTTCTAAATTATATGGAGGGGTGTAGGCTCCTATACTCGGATGTAGATCTATTTTACTAAGTTTTATTTTATAATTTACTGGATTTATTTTACTGTAAACTTTTGAATAAATTATACTTGGATGATTATTTTACTTGCGGGTATATGTATGTGAATTGGTGCTGGGGTTAATGATTAAAATATTTTATATGTTAGGTCGGCTTTATATTGTATTGGTATTTCTAGTCTTACTTAACTATATTAAGGTATTGAAATATATATTGTTCTGTGTAAGCATAAAAAATAGCTTGTGGGTTGATATTTTATTCATGATTTGTATTCTCTCAATAAAGAACTTGAGTGATTATTCACTGAGCCCATTATTTGCAGCTAATAATGGTTTTTTATAGGTGGTTGAAATACATTTATCTTGTTAATTAATCAGCCTTTAATGAATCGTTAAAGAAAGTTTTTATCAGTAATAATGAAGGGCTAAGTAAATTTATTCTGACACTATGAAAGTGTTGTGAATATGTAGTATCAGCTTGTATATAAGATGGCATGTAAGTTGTTTAACATTAATGTTGGATTTAGATGCTAAGGAGAGTTATATGTCTGAGCAAAAAGCTGATTTGCAAAGTTGTGTAAATTATTCTGAGTTAACTTTGGGTGAGCTATTTGCTATATCTGCTGATAGTAGTTTAATCCAAAAATGTATTTGGCTAAACTAGGTTTAGATAGTTTAATCAAGCTTTGAACAAAACCTGTGATCATACCTAATGATAATCTGAATGAGAATTTAATCATTAAACAGCTTGGATGACTGTATCTACCAATTTGATTGCACTTTTTTTGCCATTGTTGATTGGGATAAAACGAAATTCTGATGTTACATTTACTCACAAAAACCTAGTTGTTGTATTATCTTTCTATAATGGGAAACTATTTCACTTTTATTGACTTTATATTATGAATTTCCAGTTTAAAAAATCATATTAGTTGCTAATTCTAATGATGTTCCGGATATTAATGGAGTGATTAATGATCAGGATATAATTGTGAGGTTTAATATTCCAGATAAACAAAAAATTGAGGTTACTGGGAACAGGACAGATATTCTCTTTTTGGCAAACACTGTTGATTTAATGGAGCGTAGATTAAAGAATAGGGAGTTGATGATTTTATGGATACATTGAATAATACTACGATTATTTTCCCATTTGAAGATGATTTGATCAATAAAATAAATCCAGCTTGTAAAATTGTTCATAGAAATTTTTTCATAAAAATCAAAAAATATATTAGAAATTCAAATAATGATAAATATATAAATTACTTTTTTGAGAAAAATATAAAAGTAAAAATGATAGATCAATCCTATTACTGGGCTGCTAAAGATCTAACGAATATAGATAATTTATCGATATTAAGTACGGGGTTTATAGCAATATTCTATTTTTTAAGCAATAAAGAGTACACAAATTATGATATATATTTATGCGGGTTCACTTTTCACGGATGGTCTGGACATGATTGGGAACAAGAAAAAATATGTGTACTAAATTTAAAAAGTAATAAGAAAGTACATGCTTTTGATGCGATTGATGATGAAAAGCAGCATACATTTGATTGTAGATAAGGAAATCACAAACTAAACCAATCTGTATTTTTCTCAGCTAGCTTGAGGAAATATGCAGCAATCAGTCTTGCTCAGCATCTGATGTACTAATTGCTAGTTTTCAAAATTTGGACAGCAACGATAATAAATTAAAAATGAATTTCTTGCACGATTGAGTCTATTATAAAATAACGTTGTGGTAATTTAATAAGAAATAAAGTGCTTAACATCTATTTTAGCTTTTGATTATCCTTTTATCGATATTGTGGTATGAGACTAAGGTAGATGAGAAACTTTAAATAAAAATTACTCATTACAAAAGTTGGCCCAGTCAGCCATTAAGCTTTTCCGCTTTTCAAGATAAGCTCCACGTAGATAGGCTGCTTCAACCTCATCTGGCAATTTATGAGCAAGTGCATGTTCGCAAACCTCTCAAGGGTAATCAGTCTTGTCAGCTGACCAGTCAGGGAATGTAGAACGGAAGCCATGAGTTGTAATTATTCGATTTTGTTTTGGATCAATATAGCTCAAGTCATTTTCTTTAAATTCTTATTCATGCAGAAGCTTTATTAAGATAGCTAATTAAATATTAAAAATCATGTTACAGCCTAGTGAACATAATAAAACATTTGGAGATCACAATGAGTTTTAAATATTAGAACTGATTGTTGTCACTTAACCATTGACTTCCCCAAGTGGCTAAGGCAAAAATAACAGGAGACAATGCTAGCCCTTGTTCTGTAAGCTGATATTCATAGCGTTTTGGATTTTCTTGATATAGCACTTTTTCTAAAATTTTATCATCAACCAATCGATTTAATCGTTCGCTCAATAAATGTTTAGTAATCCCTAATTGTTTTTCGAAGTCACCAAAACGTTTGGTGTGCATAAAAGCATTTCGAATAATTAAGAGAGTCCAACGATCTCCAAGAATTGATAAACTGCGCGCAATTGGACAGTCTAATCCTGATAATTCATTCCATTTCATTTAAAGCCTCACACAATAATTAACTTTACAAAAATTATTAGTCTCTAAAGCAACTTTTTTAAAGTTAAAAGAATTATTGACAATCTATTTTACCATAGATATCGTTGTTGAGTTGGTTCCTTTTTGGAACCAACTATTTTTTAGCCAGTAACAATCGATATTTGAACATTAAGGTGGTAATCAAAAATGAATTCAAAACCTAAACTCTCGACTCCGCTAGAAATAACGCCGCATATAAAATTAAACAACCGCATAGTAAAGTCTGCTTTAAGTGAAGGTTTGGCTGAGCCCGATGGTCGACCATCAAAATCATTAATACAACTGTATCAGACATGGGCTAATTCAGGTGCTGGGTTAATTATTACAGGAAATGTAATGATTGATTCACGAGCGATAGGAGAGCCTGGTAATGTAGTTATTGAAGATGAAAAACATATAGAATTAATACAGCGATGGGTGACTGTTGCTAAGTCGGGAGGAAGCCAAGTTTGGATGCAAATCAATCATCCAGGGAAACAAGCCATTAAAGGATTAAATAAAGAGACAGTTTCGCCGTCTGCAGTGCCTTTCAATAAAAAAATGGCTCCTTTTTTTGCGACACCACGGGAGCTGACGACAAATGAAATATTAGATTTAATTCAGCGTTATGCAAATACAGCAGAAATTGCAAAAAAAGCAGGATTTGATGGAATTCAATTACATGGTGCACATGGTTATTTAATTAGTCAATTTCTTTCTCCACATCATAATCGACGTACAGATGAATGGGGTGGAACTAATGAAAAGCGACGCAGATTCGTATTGGAAGTTTATAACGCAATTCGCAGTCGTGTAGGAACAGATTTTCCTGTTGCAATAAAGATTAATTCTGCTGATTTTCAACGGGGAGGATTTACAGAAGAAGAATCATTAGAAACTATTCTTACTCTGGAAAAAGTAGGTATTGATTTAATTGAAATTTCAGGTGGAACTTACGAAAAACCTGTAATGCAACTTGGTAATCCTAAAGCATCCACTATAGCTCGAGAAGCATACTTCTTGGAATTTGCGAAGAAAGTTCGTATGAATAGTCAAGTTAAGCTGATGGTAACAGGGGGATTTAGGAGCTTCACTGGTATGGAAGACACTTTGAAGGCAGAGCAGCTAGATTTAATTGGTTTAGGCCGAATTTTTATAATAGAACCTTTAGCTGGACAGAGATTATTAAACGGACTGGAAACTCAATATCAGGTAAAACCTTTAACAACAGGCATTAAATTTATTGATAGTTTGGGGGTCCTGGAAGTCACATGGTATACACGTCAAATGTCACGTATTGGTCGTGGTGAAAAACCACGTCCTAACGAAAGCGGGTTAAAATCTTTTTTATTAGATTTAAAAGATAAAGGTTTTGAGATCTTAAAAAAACGCCGTCTTAGAGCATCTTAAGAGGACAATCACTCTGCACAGGCAATGGGGAAATCTGTCAGTGACTTGGAAAAATAGGATTGAACAACATTTTTAAAGTGGTAGGAGAAGAGGGTTTGGATATTGTTGAGGAGTTTTACACAGAAGAATCCAAATCAGAGCAACATCTAGGTGTTGCGAAGACAATGGTTTAGCATCTCTTTTTGCCAAATACCCCAACACATCGCTGATGAGGTATTTTTTTCTGATTTAAGGTTTAAACCTCCTGTTGAGGTGGTTCCTTATAAAGACCGCGTATCAGAATAGGTAGATTCAGTTCAACTAGGTTGACGGTAGTCGGATAGCATAGTTCAAACAATACTGTACCATGTATGGATGCCCATAAAGCCTGAGCGCAGGCTTCAATATTATCAATCGCATGAAATAAGCCAGTATCAACACCTAATGCTATTAATCCTGAAAATAGCGAGAATGCATTGGAAGAAGCCATCATTTCTAA